>JAKOGY010000377.1 GCA_028658405.1 Dolichospermum sp. ST_sed8
AGAACCATAATTTATTTTATCAATTTATTATTAAAATGTATAATTAATTTTGCATGGGTACTTACATCCTTTATAAATTAGCTGAATTAATTAATCCACACTTTTTACTGATTCAACCAGTTGCGATCGCGAAGCGCTTCGTAGAAATCGCAAAGCGTCCCACAGGAAACTAGCACTGCTGTAAGCAAGTCTCTACAATTATGCAACAGATTCAGACAGCAAGCCTGACATATCTAATACTTGTTCAGACCAAAAACCAGATTGTTCAGCAACTTCAGTACAGATTTTTTCATCTGCCCAAATTTTATGCCAACTTAATTCCCACATTGCCAATTGAATTTGAATATTCACCAATTCTTCAGCTTGGAGAGGCTCTATTTCTGCTGCTGTCCACTCAATAAACCACTTGGTTTCTACAATTACACTTTTCACTGCTTCTTTATAAGCAATTTGAGAAAATGATTTAATTCGTGCTAAATTAGCCGCTATATGCCCTAAACGATTTGGTATATTGTTGAGTTGAAAGCGGGCTTGTTTTTCATCTAAATTCTGGTTCATAACCACCTATTAAACTCTTAGTAATTTGTGTAACACGTTCTCGTATGGCTGGGTCTTGAATTATCATCGAGCGATTATTTTGACTTGGGCGAATATTAATAATTGATTCGTAAGCCATTTTTTGTGTAAATGGTATCCAATCTGCACCCCAAATGTCTTTTTGCTTGCTACCATCTTTCAATAATACTGCTTCGCACTCAGCGTGTAGCTGTCCACCTCCCGCAATAATTCCTTTTTCTATATCTACTACTATTTTGATATACACTTCCAACGTTTGCAGCATTTCCTCAACTTGTTTGAGAGTCCCACGCTCTTTGATAATCAGGATCAAATTTTTACCTCATTTCCCATATTGCTACAAGTTTTTACAAAACCACCGTAATAAATCTTGATTGTATTGTAATTGAGAACGTTTAAAATCTTGTCTAACCTGTGTTTCCCACTTCAATAACTCCATCTCTCCCATCTTTCACTATAGCTATATCTACTATTGCTCCAATAAATGCTCCTAGAATGTCTGGTGCTAATTCCCTGGTAATCCTGCTAAATGCCTGATAACCAATAGCTTTAGCCACTTCTAGCAATTCCTGGACAACTTCTGGAGGTGGGTTGTCTTTGATTAGAGGTAAATAGTCATTGACTAAGAATTTTTCATCGTCTGAAAGTCCAGAAAAATTATTACTACCCCTATATAGAGCTTCTATTAGGACTAGTAATATTTTTTTGAGGGCATTGAACCCACCAAATTTACTAGCTATTTTAGAAATATAGGGCTGTGATAATTTGCTTATTTTAGCAATGGCTTTTTCTTTACATTCAATCCCTGTGTCTATACATTGCTTAAATGCTTCTAATATATAATATTTGCTTACCTGTTCTCTATCACCTGCTTTTGGTGTAATCTCAAAAGCAGTGGTTTTGGTTAAGGTTGCACCGGGGTAATAATCTAGTAGGTAACTTAAATCGTCATCACTTGTGAGATAAATTGTTAGTGCTTCATCAGGGCGGCGGTTTGCTCGTAGTCTTCCTCCCATCTGAATAATCTCTGCTTTTACTAAATGCTCTATATACTCCTGAAATTGGCGATTATCTTTACTGGTGTCGTAATCTCCTGTTAAAGTTGCGTATTTAGCCGCTACAGCCCCTATATCCTGATAAGGTGAACCGATCGCAAATAAAGCATCGTGATTCATGTATTTATTAGTACCGCGATTATCCTTAAACCAGTAACCTTCACCATCTTGTTTGTGTTTGAGGTGGTCAATGACTCCTAAATTTTGATGTTTAGATGTTAATGCTGTTTTTGTGGCATCTAATTGTTTAACTTTTGATTTACTTCTGTCTTTACCACATAATCCTAAATCAGTAATTTGTACTACTTTTAGATTTGAGTAGTTAGGTAATTTTTCACAGATGACTAAGATTTCACTGGCATCTATTCCTAATTCAAATGCTACTGTTTCCCGGGTAGCAGTTGCATCCAGTAAAAACACATTTTGGAATTTACTTAGTACCTCTAATTGTCTGTTGTTTTTTGTGGTAATGATTAACTTGTGATGTTTAATCCTCAATGCTCCAGGACTAATATTAGCAATAATTTCTAATAATGGTGTTAACCAATTCACTATTAGGTTATCTAATAATTCATGGGATTCTTGACTTGCTTCTTTACCGAATGTATAACGAATATATTTTAAGGTTTTGCGGCTTATTCCCTTTCTTTCACTTGTGTCAATTCCATCTAAGGATACGCTATCAGCAGATTGAAAGATATCTTCTAAATCAGGTGATAACACTTTTAAAGACTCAATGATATTGGGGATAATTTTATGATCAATGTCTCCAAATATAGACCTTACTTGATTGTGATTATAACCATAGTAATTTTCTTTATGCTTGGAAGATAAATATTTCTCCAATGGTGAGATAAAATCTTTGATTTGTTTCCAAACTTCTGGTAAATGTCTAGCAATTTCTCCTAAAGTCTTTTGGTACTCTGTTAATGATAATTCTGTAGTTTCCACTAGATTAATTTGACGACTAGATTCATCTACAAAAGCTATGGATTTTTCTGGTATTTCTGATGGTAATGAATCAATATGGCATCTGATTCTATCTTTCATCAGTGCCTCACGCCGATCTCTTCTAAAAGTTGCACCAGCTATTTTATCTAATAGATTACCTTCAAAATCTACACCTTGACAATTGGCTTTGAATTTACAAGTATGACAAATGGGATTTAATGATGATTCACTATTTGATTCTTGATGATAGCCTTTAGATGCTAATTTATGAAATAAAGGTGCTTTGTGACAATTCCCGGAAATATTGGCAGCTTGATTTTTAGGCCAGTTAATGGTGGGATTACCCAAGGGGGTTAAGTTGTTATCATCTGCATACAGTCCATTATTTCTAGCTGGTAAATCGGTATAGTTTTCTTCTATTGATTTGGTGGTGGGATTGCGGTGTTCACTGGATATGTACCACAATTTATTGACTTGTAACCATTCTGGTATAGTTTCTCCTACAAAGTTGGATTTACCAGCCCCGGCACTGGACATATCTAATATATATTTTTTGCCACTTTGAACAGATTGATTGTAGGTTTCTAATCTATCAGTAGGATTAAACCATACATCAACATCTAAATTACTCCTAGATGATTGTTTAAGTGGGATAGATGATTGTTTAAGTGGGATAGATGCTGGTATGGATTGTGGTATATGTGCTTGTTTGAGCAGGGTTTCGATAAATAGTTTACATTCCCAATCTTCCCTAGATATTTCCTGATTAACAGGTTGTTTTGCTACTGCTAATATGGCATCTATGTATGTATTCAGATGTTCTTTATAAGCTGTCTGAATTTCATTTTCTAGTAGTTGTCTACTGTATAATCCATCCGCTATTAAATCAGCGATATCATAGCCGTCTGTACTATCTGGATTTAATCTCTGGGGACTTAATTCAATGTATGGTAATTGTGCTTTATTTGCTGCGATTCTTAGTTTGTTAGCTTTGTTGTAACCTGCTTTGTCATCATCGGGATAGTATACAATACCAGCGATATCATAAGATTTTAAGCATTGACAATATTGTTCTAGTTTTGCATCTGTCCACTGTGAACCCTGAAAGGTAGTGGTAACTAAATTTTGTTGTCTAGCAGCATCAGTACATTTTTCTCCTTCAACTACGAA
>JAKOGY010000378.1 GCA_028658405.1 Dolichospermum sp. ST_sed8
TAATTTAGTGAACTATGTTGAAAAAATCATTCGAGAATTTGGAAAAGAATATAAAATTAATTTTGCTTAGGTACTTAATTAATCCAAGATCGGTGAGAGTAAAGGCTTCACCAGTCTGATCGCCTACTTCTTGGCGAATAGTTAAAGCTCGTTGATAAAATTCTAGAGCTTGAGGATATTGTCCCAAACCTTCATGAACTTTCCCAATATTATTGAGAACAGTTCCTTCATTCAAGCGATCGCCTATTTCTCTGAAAATATATAAGGCTTGTTTATAAAACTCTAAAGACTCGATATTATCTCCTAATGTGCGTTTAACTATGGCGATGTAATTGAGGCTAAAAGCTTGTCCTTTGCGGTCTTTGATTTTTCGATAGATAGTTAATGCTTGTTGAAATGACTGTAATGCTTCTTTATACTGACTAGTCTGAATTTGCTGATCACCTTGCTGATAAAGGCGTTCTGCTTCTGCTTTCCTGTCTGCTGGTGTTTGTGCTAATACCTGTGATATCTGGAATAATATCGGCAAATTAACAACAGGTTGTAAAACCGTGAGAATAAGTGAGATAGATGCAATTAAACTGATTTTGCGATAGGGCATGGATTTTATACTAATTCCTGAGAGAGAAAGAGAATTAATCAGGGAGGGTGTAAAACATATAAGTAGTCGGACAAAATTAAATTCACTCGTTGAGAGAGGGAACAGGGAACAGGGAACAGAAAAATCAGTTGTGTAATTAATTGTGTCCCATTACTTATCTATATATCTCTCATCTATTGGAGGATGAGAAAGGTAATGGTGAGAAATAAATAATTACCAATTACCAATTACCAATTACCAATTATTTAACGTCTCTTTTTCACCGCTTGCACTGCCGCATCAGCATTAACCAATCCTTTACCAAAGAAATATTGTTGTTCTTTTATAGTAGCCGTAATTTCTCCTTTACTGCGTTGTGAACGATAAAGTTTGGCATCTTCTTGAGAAATAGTCAGTCCTTGATAACTAGCTGTAGATTTCAAAATACTCACCAATCTTTCCCTACTAATTCCTTTATTTTCCCCCTTCATTAATGCCACAACTCCTGCTACTGTTGGTGAAGCAAAAGATGTTCCTTCTACCCACCAATATTTACCCCTGCCATCAACCACAGAAGACCAACGAGTGCTAGGATTAGGTATACCTTGCCAAAAAGCATTTAAAGAAGTGCCTCCCGTGGTGGGAATTCCACCTAATAATCCCGGTGTATTTAAGTCCCCTCCTGGTGCAACTAAATCTAATCCTTGACCATAATTACTGTAGGATGCACGATTACCTGTAATATTGGTTGCACCAACGGATACAACTCCTTGATAAGCAGCAGGAAATGTGACTTGGTTGGTGTTTTCATTACCAGCAGCAGCGACAATGACTAATTTAGGGTTGGCTTTGAGAACATCAGCGATCGCTTCTTCTTCTCCCGGACTTGGTAAAATACTACCTAAGCTGAGATTAATGATATCAGCACCGCGATTAGCTGCATAACCAATGGCTTCAATATAAGCAGCAGGACTATAACTACCATTCAACCCAAATAACCGGACTGGTAAAATCTGCGCGTTGGGCGCTACACCTAAGAGTCCTTTACTATTTTGGGGTTTAGCAGCTATTGCACCACTGACATAAGTACCATGAAATTCTCCACCGACTTTATAAGTCCGAAAAACATAACGCAGAACCTTAGCAATTTGTTCTAAGGAATAATCGGGATTTTTGCGTTTTATTTCTAATGCTTCTGTAGAATATTGCTGCACTAATTTAGCATCAGATAATTGAAATGTGTCCTGAAATGTTGACCCCAAAATCGCCAATTCTGTCGGACTAATCCGAGTATCAGCATCACCGTTTTTACAAGGATCTAAACTATTACTGCTAGAGGAAAAATCCCAACCGTGAACTTCTCCTGGACATTTATCAGCAGCTTTGACGGTGTAAATATTATTTATCAAATCAGGATGATCCCACTGAATTAAACTATCTAAAACTGCGACAACCACACCACGTCCACCATTACTGCGTTTCCAGGCATCTGTCACCCGAATATCTGTACGGGATAGGGTAGATTTTTTACTGACAATCGGTTTTTGTAGACAGGTTTGTAGTGAATTCCAACTTGATATGTTTTGTTGCAAACATTGTTTTAAAGGTCTACTATCTAAATGCCAAGCTAATCCTAATAAACTTGTTTTTGCGGAAATGCTGCTAGATTGAGAAATGTTTTTTACATCTGGATTTTCTGGTTCTGTTGTCTGTAACCAGTCTCCAGTTTTCTGCATATTTGCAACTTGTTTAGTAGCAGTTTCTAGATTTTGGTTAGTGAGGGATTGGATGAAATTAGGTGCAGCAGATGTTACTCCTTTGACGCTGTTGAGTTGGTTAGCAGCACTGAGGATTTTTGTACCAGAGGCATTGGTAGATTTTACGAGATAGCGATCGCGGTTAAAGCGTAGGGGACGGACAATTTCGAGATTGTTTTGCTGTAAAATTGTTTGTCTCTGACTTTGGGAAAGTTGCGGTTCAAAGCTGAGAATAATTTCGTTGGGTAGGACAATGATTTCTTGATGTTGGTTACGGGTAAGGACTGGTAAGGTGTTTTGTACATAAGGCTTTTGTTGAATGCGTTGCTGTAAGGCAGTTTCAGCATTTTGGATATCTTTGGGCAAATTTACTAGGGCGTAATTTTCACCTAAAGGTGTTACCTTGGGTGGTGTGGTGCTGCGAATTCCGCTTTGTAAGTCTCGTTGAAGTTGGAGGTATAAAGGAGGTGCAGATATGTTACGGGTTCTACTGAGTTGTTTAAAAGAAACTGCGATCGCATCCTGTCTTTGGTTTAATGGTATGCGTTGTCCTTTATAAAGGTAAAATAAATCACCATTTTCTTGAGTTTGTGCAATTGCTTGTGGTGGGATGGGAAATATACCCATGCTGGATAAAATCAAGGTGGCCAGGAAAATGCTAGATGTAATGCGTTTCATAAGTGTTTACTTTAATTTTGAGTTTTTGTCCTACAATTGCACTTGATTTATAAATATCTATATCTCGTCGGGGGAAGGATATGCAAAATTATCAATTTCCCCATTACCAATCACCAATTACCCATTACCAACCTATTCAGATTCCCCTATGAGAGTAAAAGCAGCCCAATTGAGAGGGGAAGAATGTTTTGCTTTTGTTGTCAGCATGGCTTTTCTTAATGCGGTGGCTTTGTCAAGTTTTTGTTCTCTATTTTTATAAAACTCCGTCATCAGAAAGGATGTAGAATCATTACGAATTACCAAACACCACACAGAAAATATCAAAATCAAATCCTGTAAATCCTATAATCCTGAAAATCCTGATTCAGACAATTACCAATTTAAGTTATAATTGAAAATACTATATAAATTCTGTTTAAGCTGTGAGTTTTGACAACGTTTGTAAGCTATTAGCTGAAAAATATCCTCTTGATTTTGCCCGGTGGTTACTACCAGAAGAACCACAAAGCGTCAAAGTTTTAAAAACTGAATTGAGTATTGAACCAATTCGTGCTGATTTTGTCACGTTTCTGAAAAGTGAAAACCAAATTTTACACATCGAATTTCAGACACTATCTACTTCTCGAAAACCCATTCCTTTGCAAAATATCTTGATAAATTACTGATTC
>JAKOGY010000379.1 GCA_028658405.1 Dolichospermum sp. ST_sed8
AAAATGAATTGCCTCCATGTTTTTCTCCCTTGCTATCGCATTGGTCGAAAAACTGTCGTTAATTCACGCGCCATTCATCCCACGCTGCCCTTAGAGCTAAAAATACTAATCTATGCAAGATTGAATAGTAGCAATTACTGATTCTGCTAGACTTGGTAAATCATAACCACCTTCTAAACCAAACATGATTTTTTTGGTTATACCTAAACAATATTTTGTAAATAAACCAAAGTCCTCTGGTTGCAAATTCATACCTGCTAAAGGATCATCAGCATTAGCATCATAACCAGCACTAATAATTAGTAAATCTGGCTGAAAATTGGTTAAAAATGGCAAGATTTTTGTTTCCCACAATGGTTGATAGATAGTAATATCACTACGAGGAGAAACAGGTAAATTTAATACATTATTATGTAAACCTTGTTGAGAAGCTCTACCTGTACCCGGATAAGCTGGATACTGGTGAAGAGAAACATAAGCAATTTCTGAGTGAGTTTCTACTATCGCTTCTGTACCATTTCCGTGATGTACGTCCCAGTCTATGATAGCAACACGCTTGATTCCAGGTTGTTGTAAAGCATATAAAGCTGCAATTGCAGCATTAGAAAATAAACAAAATCCCATTCCTGTATCACTTACTGCATGATGTCCGGGTGGACGGGCTAATACAAAAGATTGATTGGTTGTATTAAGAACTGTATCAACTCCATCTAACCAAGCACTAACTGCTAACAAAGCTACATCATAACTACGGGGAGAAATGAGAGTATCTCCGTCTAAATAACCACCACCTGAGCAGGATATATCTTTAACTTTGTTAATATATGATTTAGTGTGAGCCTTTTCTATCCAAGACATTAAAGATGGTTTCGCGGTGACGGGTGTAGGTAGTTTCCAGGTGATTTGTTCGGCAAAACTGGCAGCTTTTAAAGCGTTGACTATGGCTGTTAATCTGGCTGGTTTTTCTGGATGATAGCTTCCCGTTTCGTGATCTAAAAATTCGTCAGAATAAATAACTTGTAACATATATTTCTATCTCCACAATCTGAAATGTCTGTTAAATGAAAGTCAATAAAATTACTAAAATGATATATTACACCAATAGGTAGAGTTTGGGAGTTTAGATCCCCGACTTCTTAAAGAAGTCGGGGATCTGGATAATTAGTTAATTACAAGGGGTGATATGAATAATCTTAGTCTTAAACTTAAAGGGATGAGTTGCGCTTCCTGCGCTAATAATGTTGAACAAGCGATTTTATCTGTTTCTGGAGTTATTGATTGTCATGTTAATTTTGGTGCAGAACAGGTAACTATTAATTATGAACCTAAACAAACAAATTTAGCAGAAATCCAAGCTGCAATTGTAGATGCTGGTTATTCATCTTTTACGTTAGCAGCAGCAGGGGAAGATGCAGCAGAAATAGCAAATACATTAGCCCAAGAACGAGAACTCATTCTCAAGTTAAGAGTTGGGGGTGTAATTAGTATTATTCTGTTTTTTGGTTCTTTACCGATGATGACGGGATTACATTTGCCTTTTATTCCTGAATTTCTCCATGATCCTTGGTTGCAATTAGTATTAACAACACCTGTAGAATTTTGGTGTGGTGGATCTTTTTTCCGCAATGCTTGGAAATCCTTAAAACGTCGCACTGCAACGATGGATACTTTGATTGCATTGGGAACAGGTACGGCTTATTTCTATTCTTTATTTGTGACGCTTTTTCCGGGTTTATTTGTTTCCCAAGGCTTAGAAATTCATGTTTATTATGAAGTTGCAGCGATGGTTATCACTTTAATTTTGTTAGGACGATTTTTTGAACATCGTGCTAAAGGACAAACTTCAGAAGCTATTCACAAATTAATGGGAATGCAAGCCAAAACAGCTAGGGTAATCCGAGATGGTTTAGAAATGGATATTCCTATTCAGGAAGTGAGAGTTAATGATTTAATTCTAGTGCGTCCTGGTGAAAAGATTCCTGTTGATGGTGAAGTAATTGATGGTAATTCTACAGTAGATGAGGCAATGGTGACAGGTGAAAGTGTGGCTGTGAAAAAACAACCAGGAGATGAGGTGATTGGGGCAACAATTAATAAAACTGGGAGTTTTAAATTTAAAGCAACGCGGGTTGGTAAGGATACTTTTTTGGCACAAATTGTTAAATTAGTCCAAGAAGCTCAAGGTTCAAAAGCACCAATTCAAAGATTAGCAGATCAGGTAACTGCTTGGTTTGTGCCTGCGGTAATTATGATAGCGATCGCTACTTTTATAATTTGGTTTAGTATTACAGGTAATTTCACATTAGCAATGATGACAATGGTGGGAGTTTTAATTATTGCTTGCCCCTGTGCTTTGGGTTTAGCTACTCCTACTTCTGTAATGGTGGGAACTGGTAAAGGGGCAGAAAATGGCATTTTAATTAAAAGTGCTGAAAGTTTAGAATTAGCACACAAAATAAATACTATTGTTCTCGATAAAACTGGAACTTTAACTCAAGGTAAACCCACAGTTACAAACTTTATTACTATTAAAGGTACAGCGAATGGTAATGAACTGCAATTATTAAAATTAGCTGCAAGTGTTGAACATAAATCTGAGCATCCTTTAGCGGAAGCTGTTGTGAAATATACAATGAATCAAGCTGTGAGTTTAACTGATGTCAAGAATTTTTCAGCAATTGTTGGTAGTGGTGTTCAAGGCGTTGTCTATGAACAATTTGTACAAGTTGGTACACAACGCTGGCTGACAGAATTAGGAATTGATACAGATGTTTTAGAACCACATCAAACAATATGGGAAAATGAAGGAAAAACAGTAATTTGGTTAGCAGTAAATGGTAATTTAGAGGCAATTATGGCTATTGCTGATGCCATCAAACCGTCATCATTAATGGCAGTTAAAGCCTTGCAGAAATTAGGTTTAGAAGTGGTAATGTTAACAGGAGATAATCAACAAACTGCACAAACTATTGCTGATCAAGTTGGGATTACACAAGTTTTTGCCCAAGTGCGTCCAGACCAAAAAGCCGCTATGATTAAATCATTGCAACAAAGAAAAATAGGGAATAAATATAAAATTGTGGCCATGGTAGGAGATGGAATTAATGATGCACCGGCATTAGCACAAGCAGATGTAGGAATTGCTATTGGCACAGGAACAGATGTAGCGATCGCCGCTAGTGATATTACATTAATTTCTGGAGATCTACAAGCCATAGTTACAGCTATTCAACTCAGTCGCGCTACCATCAATAATATCCGTCAAAATCTATTTTTTGCCTTCATTTATAATATCGTTGGTATTCCCATAGCTGCGGGTATTCTCTATCCTTTCTTTGGTTGGTTACTTAATCCAATTATTGCCGGTGCAGCAATGGCTTTTTCTTCTGTTTCTGTAGTCAGTAATGCTTTAAGATTACGTAACTTTCAACCAGGTAATAGGTAATAGGTAATAGGTAATAGGTAATAGGTAATAGGTAATAGGTAATAGGTAATGGATATTTTTCCCAGATTAAGTAATCATCTAAATCAAACAAATCAAGAAAATCACAGTTCAGATAAAATCATCTAAATCAAACAAATCAAGAAAATCACAGTTCAGACAAAATCATCTAAATCAAACAAATCAAGAAAATCACAGTTCAGATAAAATCATCTAAATCAAACA
>JAKOGY010000380.1 GCA_028658405.1 Dolichospermum sp. ST_sed8
AAAATGTAGATAAATATTAATAAAACATCCTGTACATCCTCAAATCCTGAGCATCCTGATTCAGACAAAATGCAATTTCTGAGGATGTAGATAAATATTAATAAAACATCCTGTAAATCCTCAAATCCTGGACATCCTGATTCTGACAAAAAGTGATAATCTATAATATAATTACATTATAATCCTAGAGGTAAAACTATGACTATTGAACAAGCAGTTTTAGAAAACTTGCGGGAATTGCCAGCAGATAAACAACAAGAAGTTTTAGATTTTATTCAATTTCTTAAATATAAATTACCAGCAAAAAAACGCCGTACTCCTCCTGCTTCTATTGCTGGTAAAGGTAAAACATTGGGTGATATTGTTAGTCCTATTGTTAACGAAGAAGAGTGGGAATGTCTCAAATAATAATTCTTGATACTCATATTTGGTTCTGGTTTATTAATCAACAATTTGATAAATTTCCTACCCACTGGAGAGAAGCTATTGAAACGGCTGACGAGGTAGGTATTTGCGTTATTTCCTGTTATGAAATAGCCCTTGCACAACAGCGAGGAAGACTAGAATTACCTTGTGCTGCTAATCAATGGTTTCAGGAAGCATTAGCACCAGCAGGTATTACATTATTTCCCTTGACTGCGGAAATTGCTTGTGGTGCCGTAGATTTATCTCCTGTTCACAAAGATCCATTTGACCGTTTAATTATTGCTACAACACTAGAATATAAAGCCAAATTAGCCAGTATTGATGGTTTATTTTCTCAATATCCTGAACTCAATAATTATTTGATGAAATAGTTCGCTCATTTCGTAGGGTGCGTTAATGAAATGTAACGCACAGGTTTCTATTAAAATTTAACTGTCTGATAGCGTAGCGTGGCCCAAGCCATATCAGGATAACCACCGATTAAAGGATTAACAGGATTATATTTGAGTTTGATATTCTGGAATATTTGAATTAGCGCAATTTCTGAAGATGTAGATTAATTTAAAAAAAACATCCTATAAATCCTCAAATCCTGAGCATCCTAATATGGCTTGCGCCACGCTACGCTATCAGACAATTTTTAGCTACAATTAAAGCATAAACAACTAACATGAATTAGAGGAAATAATCATGAATACAGCCAAACTTAGCAGTGATGGTACTCATCAAATGGTAATATTACCAACAGATTTTAAAATGACGGGTACTGAAGTCTATGTTAAAAAAATTGGTAATGCCATTATTCTTATTAGTAAAGATAATCCTTGGCAAACTCTAATTGATAGTTTAGATCAATTTTCTGATGATTTTCTGATGACTAGAGATCAACTTCCTCTTGATAAGAGAGAGGAATTTTAAATGCAATATCTTCTCGATACAAATATCTGTATTTATCTGATTAAACAAAAGCCAGAAAAAGTTATAGCACGATTTCAAACCTTTTCTATTGATATTTAATCGGTGCGTTACGCTGTCGCTAACGCACCCTACGAGTTTAGGAATCGTACAAATCGCTTGATTGGATATCGAGAGTTACGTCAACTCCCCAATTCGGAGGATAAACTCCCTGTTCAATCAATCTATGAATACTTGAAAACTGCCAATCTTGCGGATTTATACACAATCTATGTTTGACAGGATTATAATGAATGTAATCACAATGTACCATAAAATCCTGTTCATCTCGGATTAAATGATCCCAAAAACGACGTTGCCAAAGATTTTTTTCTCCACGTTTTTGTCGTGATTGAGAAATTGGATTTTCAAGAGTTAATTGTTCTCTATAATGTTTTGTTACATAAGTTTTAATTAATCGTAATCTCACAGAAAAATCATGATCATCTGGTGGTAAAGTCCATAAACAATGAAAGTGATTTGGAAGGAGAATAAAAGCATCAATGGAAAAAGGATATTTTTTTCTGACTGTTTGAATGGCTTCTCTGAGTGCTTGACGACTAATATCTCTACAAAGCCAAGGTTCTCTCTGGTAAGTTACTTGAGTGAGAAAGTAGGTGGCACCTGATATATTAGGTCTGCGATAATTAGGCATTTTGATGAGGAAATAGGCCTTTTTTGATAATATATCTCGTAGGGTGCGTTAGCGACAGCGTAACGCACCGGTTAAATATCAATAGAAGACGGTGCGTTACATTTCATTAACGCACCCTACTTTTATAATTAGGGTTTAGTATTGTAAGTTTTTTGAAACTATAATTAAAAATAGTCAAGGTTAATAATAATCAGATTACTATGCTAAAAAGTTACGAGACTCATTTTCTCGAAGATTTCGTACCCAAGTAGCATTAGCTAAGTCTTGACGATCCTGCCACATCCCGACAAACCCATCGTTGATTAAATCAACATCTGGTGAAACAGAGAGAGATTCAGTGTATATGTACTTTTGTTTCAAATAGGCAATCAGGCTGACCACTTGATTTTGAGCTTCCGTAGGCAGAGATAAAAATTCACCTAAAAACTCTTGATTTGTCATATTTCACTATCATTCAATGACTTGATAGATCTAATAGTTAAATATATCTTTTTGATTAAAAACAATCAAGAAGATGTAGAAGCAATCATAGAAAAAGCTTGGTAATTTTTGTATTTTTAAAAAATTTCACTCACATTAATATTCACATCAGGAAAAGATAAAATTGATAAAACTTGATTTTTCACTAACTTCTGTACATCTTGATAAACTCCCTGGAGAGGATTTCGATATACTTCTATAACTTCTTGATTAACATCTATTAACCAAACTTCAGGAATATTTGCTTCTGCATACAAAGGAATTTTCACTTCCCGATCATATTTTATTGTTGTATCGGCAACTTCTATTAACAAAAATATATCTTCGGGTTGAGGGTGTGAATTTCTATAAAAATCTGGACGTGGTTTTAATAACGCTATATCTGGTTGTGGTTCAGAAGTTTCATCTAATTCTACAGGATTTTGCACATTAATTAACGCCCGTCCTGCCAATAAAAAAGCCAGTAAATTAGTTAAAAATAGAACACAACCTGAGTGTCTTGTGCCAATAGGTGACATATCAATCATTTCCCCCCGAATTAATTCTAATCTATCATTTTCTGACAAAATCCCCGATTCAGCCATTTGGTGAAATTGCTTAACTGTAAATTGGTGTCTGACTAATTGTAAAACCATTGTCACCTCTATTGGATTTTAATTGAGATGGATAAAACTAGGGAATATATTAGATATTTTACATTTTTAAAGTCACAATTACTTCTTAATCTAAAAACTGAGTTATACCAATTTGTTAGATAGTCGGTATCCTGTCATAAGGTTCTGGGTCAATATTTGGGACTTTTGCCAAAATTGCCTCATATTTCAAGCGACTGCCGCTTTTTGCTTTTTCTTTGAGATAATTTTCTGTCATCAAAGCTGAGAGTTTTTCTGCGATCGCAGTAGATATAAATTGATCAATAGAAATTCCATCACGACTTGCAAGTTCATGCAAGCTTTTTTGTAATGAGTCGGGAATTTGAACTTGAACAATACTCATGGCAACTTTCCTATCAAGCGTAAAAACTCTGAAGGCTCAAGTAGCTTTAACCCAAACTGCTCTACGCCTGCAAAGTCGCGGGTGTTATATTTCAGAGGGAACAGGGAACGGGCAACTTTCTAACAGGAAAAACTCATGTTTAAAAACATGAGAT
>JAKOGY010000381.1 GCA_028658405.1 Dolichospermum sp. ST_sed8
TGAGTTGTCTTTAGTTATTATGTACTACTTGGCTGGCTTTTTTGATCTGTGAAAGTTTAGGGTGCGGAATGTGGGATATAAATAAATCCGGCAATATGGAATTGTAGAAGGCTAAAACTATTGTAGTAATAATGATTAGATGGCTAGACTTCAGAGTCAAATTTACCCGATGTTCTCAAAGCTGCTTTTTCCACTGCCAACTTTATTCTCTCAGTAATTAGAGTGACACGATTACAGGTCATAATTAAGTGATCTATTGCCCTTGTCATTGCCACATAAATTAACCGTACTTCTTCTTCTTCTAATATCTCATTTCCATATTGCCCAATTGACGAGATACAAGGAATAAATACAACTGGAAATTCTAATCCCTTACTGGAATGCATGGTTATTAATTTAACTTTCGGGCTTGCTGGTCTATAATTACGGCTATAATCCGTAGCATTTACCCATTCTATTGGAATTTGCTCATTTAAAAACTTATCATAGATAATTTCTCCTATGTTTCTAGAACGGTAGATAATTGCAATTTCGTTCCAAGGAATTCCTTGGCTGTACAATTCTTGTACCCTTTCAACCAAATAATCTTTCTCATTCTGAAAACTAGTTAAGTAAATGATTTCTGGTATTTCACCTTGGCGTTTTGCACTGACAGGTTCTAATAATACAGTTTTATCTTCGTCTTGCATATTAGAAGAAATCATTACTTCCTTCGCAAATTCATAAGCTACCCATAATATTTGCTCTGTATTACGGTAGTTTAATTTAAGTATTTTAGTACGCCCTACTGCTTGAATTCCTATACTAGACCAAGTAAAACCTAATCCACTTCTCCGATTATGATTATACAAATTTTGTGCATCATCATAGAGAATCAATAGAGAATTAGTCATAGGATCTACCATCTGAGTCATTAATTTAAACCACTCAGGCTTGAAATCGTGTCCTTCATCTATCATGATAGCATTATAAATACCACTAGGGATATTCTTATTATTAACACTATTAATTACTCTTTGAACCATTTCATCTAGATAAGCTTCTACTGTTTGATAATCATTTATATTAGGAAGACCGATGCGATTTTCTACAAGTTGGTTTTTACACCAACCATGAAAATGTTGAACTATTATGCAATTATTTAATTTTTTTTCTCGAATCATGTGCCGTAATTTGGCAGCGAGTGAGACGTTAAAGCATAATACCAAAATAGGCTTATTTCCAATTTGTGCAAGAGTCTGACACCGGAAGGCTAATATCATAGTTTTACCAGAACCTGCAACGCCATGTATTACACGATGTCCTTCCTTTAAATTTCTTGCTAATTCCTCTTGTTCCAAATCCATAACCCTGATAACATCTGGAATTTGCATTTCCGATGATTCTTGATTATTATTATTTATGTTAAATAGAGATAATTGATTACCACAAATTTGAATTTCTGGAAAAAGATGCCAACGAATTCTATCTACTTGGCTCCTGTTGATTCTATTACCAAAATTATATGCAGACAAGTCAAAGATTCGTTGTTGAAATTCATCTTTAGGCGTGCTTTCAAACATTTCATTTTTACAAATAATCAAATGCTCTTTCTCTTTGCACACTGCTTTTAAGTCTTGTTGATTAAAAACGCTTCGGGTGATATTGGCGAAAACCACACCGTAACTATAGGGAATAATTAGCCTACCTCTATAATTACCATTTTGTTGTATTAATTCAGAATCTTGTTCTAGTAATTTACTGACTGCTAAAGCATAATCTCTGGACTGTTCAAATGGGTTTTTAACTTCTTTTTCCCCATTTTCAGTAATTATGGTGGCTATGAGAGGATTAATACTTTTAATGGTACTTAACTTCCAATCTTTAACTTCTAAAATGAATAAGCCACGACTTGGATGCAACAATATAAAATCTGGATGCAAGTTTTTTATACCTACAGGCACATTGTACCATGCTAACCACTCATCTGATAAATGTTGCAATATACGCTCTGCAAACCTCCTTTCTCCAGAAGTCATTTGGTCTTTACAATTATTGAAAGAGGGGAATAATCTAGCCATTGGTATTTTTGGGGGTAGGATACAGCCGGGTTTTATGAAAAATGGGATATGATATATAGTTTTGTGAACGAAAACTCTACAATCATTGCTCCTCAAAGCTTACCCCAAATACAAGCTGCTACAATCACTGGGTTTCGCGTGTAAATACCGTAAAGTAGTAGCAACACTAGCATGACCGAGGTGTGGTATATATGAGAAAGTTTCTTTGAAAAATGTAATGAAAAAAATTGTTTTTTTACCGTTAGCTTTACCATTGGCATTATTATTAATAGGTTCTACAATTGCCCCGTCTTTTTCTAATTCTGGAGGGACTGATAGTAATGGATGTCACTACAATAGACGAACCGGTGGCTATCATTGCCATAATTAATCCCAAGTAGGGGTATTGTTTACAATTCATATTGTCTCCTTAGTTTTGGGGATAAAGCGGTCGCTAACTTTTATACGGGGCTAGACTGTAGTCGGGTAGCAAGATTATAGCGATATAGTCCTGCTACCGGACCACAGTCTAGCCAAGATGGGATAAATAAGCGGGAAGCTTTTATAAGATTGAAAGACTTACTCAGTGTGCTTTTTTAGTATATAAACACAGGCGATAACGTTGAATTTGTTACAAAACTTTACGTCGTGCTAAATTTTGCACGAATCTTGTCTTTACCCCTAATTTTTCCCCTAGGAATGGAAATAGCGATCGCAAATTGCCCCATAGAAATCGCAAATCACCCCATAATAATCGCTCAACCCCGACAAACCCCGACAGCAAACTTCGTCAAACCCATTATTAAAACCCCGACACTAAACCTGTACCCCTTGCTAATAATGTAATAGAAACATTGAGAGTAAACCCTGTAGCGATCGCCCATCATCCCAACAGATAGCGATCGCTCATCATCTCAACAAATAAGCGATCGCCCATAATCCCAACAAATAAGCGATCGCCTAACATCTCCAAAGGATAGTAAAAACTCTCATGTATATAAGCTTTTAAACACTTACAATACAGATTAAGAAATCTTAATAGTAAAAATAAATTTTCCTGAAATAGATTTTGTTTGATATACTATAATCGTAGTCAGTAGTCAATCTTGCAATCATGCTTTATAGCTCTTTGAAGAATGATAACCCTTGATTACCAGTATAAATCAAAACTCCCAAACTGTCTTGTAAACAATTTGAGAGCTTAAAATTCAATAAATCAGTAAACCCAGTTTTTTACTTAGTCAATGTCTAGAAAACGTATCTAAGTAAATCCTGGATCAACGGATCAAAACCATGAGAACTAATTCATGGCAGTCTTATCTTTTGATTATAGACTGCAAAGTACAAAAGTGTAAACATTTTTTTCTCTTATTCTGCCAACCCATTGCAATTAGTGGGGGTGTGGCATGAATAAGAACCTAGAAACCTTTGATATTAGGAACTTCCTAGACAGACTCACTCCCAAGAAAGGCAAAAATAGATATATTTGCCCAGTCTGTGAAGGTTCATTAACCGTAGATATTAAAACTGGTAAGTACCAATGTTGGGGGGAACCTGACAACAAACA
>JAKOGY010000382.1 GCA_028658405.1 Dolichospermum sp. ST_sed8
GCGGATATTATTCGAGCAGTTGTCTTTACAACTATTCGATTAAGAATCCCCGTGTCTTTAGACCGGGGAGTGTCAATAACCAAAATCCCCCATTCTCATAATTCCTTCCCCTTACCGCTATCGCTACCCGGAAAAGTTGATAATGAATGACATGATTAGGACATAAAGACCCTTAAAATAGTCAAGATTTGTATTTTTGTAATCTAAGGTAAAAACTATGCCCCGTCGTCAAGACCTCAAAAAAATTCTCCTGTTAGGTTCAGGACCAATTGTGATTGGCCAAGCCTGCGAATTTGACTACTCTGGAACTCAAGCCTGTAAAGCCTTGCGAGAAGAAGGCTATGAGGTTGTGTTGGTGAACTCCAACCCAGCTACAATCATGACCGACCCGGAAACAGCAGACCGTACCTATATTGAACCGTTGACACCGGAAATAGTTGAGAAAGTTATTGCCAAAGAACGTCCAGATGCTTTATTGCCCACAATGGGGGGACAAACCGCTCTTAACTTGGCTGTAGCTTTGGCAAAAAATGGCGTTTTAGATAAATACAATGTTGAGTTAATTGGTGCGAAATTACCAGCTATTGAAAAAGCCGAAGACAGAAAACTATTTAACGAAGCAATGGCTAAGATTGGGGTAGCAGTGTGTCCCAGTGGTACAGCTTCCACTTTAGATGAATCAAAAGCGATCGCTCTCCAAATCGGGACATATCCCTTAATTATCCGTCCAGCCTTTACAATGGGGGGGACTGGTGGTGGTATAGCCTATAATCAAGAAGAATTTGAAGAAATGGCACAAATAGGGATTGACGCTAGTCCCGTCTCCCAAATTCTGATTGACCAATCTTTGCTAGGTTGGAAAGAGTATGAACTAGAAGTTATGCGGGATTTAGCAGATAACGTTGTGATTATCTGTTCCATTGAAAATATAGACCCTATGGGGATTCATACCGGAGATTCTATCACCGTTGCTCCTGCCCAAACCCTAACCGATAAAGAATATCAACGGCTACGGGATATGTCCATTAAAATCATCCGGGAAATTGGCGTAGAAACCGGCGGTTCTAATATCCAGTTTGCAGTAAATCCCGTCAATGGTGATGTGGTCGTGATTGAAATGAATCCCCGTGTCTCCCGTAGTTCGGCTTTATCTTCTAAAGCTACAGGGTTTCCCATTGCCAAAATTGCGGCTAAGTTAGCTGTGGGTTACACTTTGGATGAATTGCAAAACGATATCACCAAGAAAACCCCCGCTTGCTTTGAACCAACAATTGATTATGTAGTTACTAAAATTCCTCGGTTTGCGTTTGAAAAATTCCCTGGTTCAGAAGCAATTCTCACTACGCAGATGAAGTCTGTAGGGGAAGCAATGGCGATTGGGCGAACATTTAATGAATCCTTTCAAAAAGCTTTGCGTTCTTTAGAAACAGGCCGGGCTGGTTGGGGTTGCGATAAAGCGGAAAAATTGCCTAGTGGGGAACAAATTCGCGCCCAGTTGCGGACACCCAACCCAGAACGCATTTTCTCTGTGCGTCATGCTATGCAGCTAGGAATGAGTAATGAGGAAATTTATGAACTGACGGCGATTGATCCTTGGTTTTTAGATAAATTAAAAGAACTGCTAGAAATAGAAAAATTTCTCAAACGCACTTCTTTGAAGCAGTTGACAAAGGAGCAAATGTATGAAGTGAAGCGGAATGGTTTTAGCGATCGCCAAATAGCTTATGCTACTAAAACCAAAGAAGATGAAGTTCGCACATATCGTAAACAGTTAGAAGTTATCCCAGTTTACAAAACCGTTGATACCTGCGCGGCTGAATTTGAAGCTCTGACTCCATATTACTATTCCACTTACGAAGAAGAAACGGAAGTATTACCAACAGATAAGCCCAAGGTGATGATTTTGGGTGGTGGTCCTAACCGCATTGGCCAAGGAATTGAGTTTGATTATTGTTGTTGTCATGCTGCATACTCTTTACATGATGCGGGTTATGAAACAATCATGGTCAACTCTAACCCAGAAACTGTTTCTACAGATTACGATACCAGCGATCGCCTGTATTTTGAACCATTAACTAAAGAAGACATTCTCAATATCATCGAAGCCGAAAATCCTGTGGGGATAATTGTCCAATTCGGTGGACAAACACCATTAAAATTAGCCGTTCCTCTGCAAGAGTATTTAGAAGAGTCTCAGAGTATCACCAAAATTTGGGGAACATCACCCGATTCTATAGATATGGCGGAAAATCGGGAACGGTTTGAAAAGATTCTCCAAAAATTAAATATAGCCCAACCACCGAACGGGATGGCTAGAAGTTACAAAGATGCTCTAATTGTGGCTAAACGGATTGGTTATCCAGTAGTAGTCCGTCCTAGCTATGTATTGGGAGGAAGAGCGATGGAAATCGTTTATTCTGATACTGAATTAGAACGCTACATGACCTTTGCTGTCCAAGTAGAACCAGATCACCCCATTCTCATTGATAAGTTCTTAGAAAATGCCATTGAAGTGGATGTAGATGCGATCGCCGATCACACTGGTAATGTCGTCATTGGTGGCATCATGGAACACATCGAACAAGCGGGGATTCACTCCGGTGACTCAGCTTGTTCGTTACCTTCCATTTCCCTTTCTCCAGCGGTGCTAAATCAAATCCGTTTATGGACAGTTCAACTAGCACAAGCTCTATCTGTAGTGGGATTAATGAATATTCAATTTGCTGTAGTTGGGGCAAATGGTTATTCTCCCCAAGTGTATATTTTGGAAGCTAACCCCAGAGCATCACGGACAGTTCCCTTTGTATCTAAAGCCACAGGTGTACAATTAGCCAAACTTGCATCTTTAGTTATGTCGGGTAAAACTTTAGAGGAAGTGAAATTTACCGAAGAAGTTATTCCCTCTCATATTGCTGTCAAAGAAGCCGTTTTACCATTTAGTAAATTCCCCGGTACAGATACCATCTTGGGTCCAGAAATGCGCTCAACTGGGGAAGTCATGGGTATTGACAGCGATTTTGGTCGCGCTTTTGCGAAAGCAGAATTAGGTGCAGGGGAAAAAATACCCCTTCAGGGAACTGTATTTGTTTCCATGAGTGACAGAGATAAACCTCTGGCGGCAGATGTCGTTAAGGAGTTTATTAAGTTAGGCTTTACAATTATGGCTACCCAAGGGACGCGCCAAGTTCTTCAGGAACAAGGGTTACAGATTGAATCTGTCCTCAAACTCCATGAAGGTCGTCCCCACGTCCTGGATGCGATTAAAAATCAAAAAATTCAACTCATCATTAATACACCCTCTGGAGAAGAAGCTCATGCCGATTCTAAGTTAATTCGTCGCACGGCGTTGGGTTACAAAATCCCCATCATTACCACTATTGCTGGTGCTAGAGCCACAGCCGCAGCTATCCGTTCTATGCAAAATACCACTTTGGATGTCAAGGTGATTCAGGAATACTGTCCTATGAATTCGTCTGAACTGTGATTTGTCTGATTTTTGTGATTTTTGTGATTTTGAGGAGAAATTAATTACTGTCTGAACTGTGATTTGTCTGATTTTTGTGATTTTTGTGATTTTGAGGAGAAATTAATCACTGT
>JAKOGY010000383.1 GCA_028658405.1 Dolichospermum sp. ST_sed8
TTTCAGGATGTTATTGGATGATTTTTGGTGGGGAGTTGGTGATTTTATTTGTCTGAATCAGGATATCCAGGATTTGAGGATTTTCAGGATGTTATTGGATGATTTTTGGTGGGGAGTTGGTGATTTTATTTGTCTGAATCAGGATTTCCAGGATTTGAGGATTTTCAGGATTTTGGTTTGCGTTGAGGATTTTATAAGAGGTGAGGATTTTTAAGATATGGGGATTTTTTAGATATTAATTTTATTATGTAAGTTAATGATTGTTGGATAATTCTATTTAAACTGTCACATTTTTAAACCAAAATGCTGTACATCCTTGAACCTTCAATTATGGTAACATCTCTAAAATAGTCGCCATTGGTAAATAAAGTTTTAGGGGTTGACTAGAAAAGGGGATAAACTGATGATATTCGTAAAATGCCTTAGCTTGATCATTTTTAGCATCCACTACAACTGCCATAGAAGCTACTTCATTGTTTTTACTTCGTTGTAAAGCATCAAATAGTAGAAAAGTACCTAATCCCTGATTTTGATAATTTTGATCAATTGCTAATCTTCCTAATAATGTGGCTGGAAGTAAGGGATATTTAGGCAATTTTCGGATGAGAAAATCAGGTAAATCAGTTAATTGAATAGCAGTTGCAGCTAATGTATAATAACCAGCAATATGCTGTTTTTCCAAATCATGTAAAACAAATACTGCTGTCAAAAATCGGCGCACATCTTGTTTAGCTTGCTTTTTTAAATAATAGTCGAGTGCTTCTATACCACAGTGAAAATTATCTCGGTTGTGTTGAGAGGAAATAGGTTCAATGATGTAATTAAAGTTAGGAATAGTCATTCTAGTCCTATTGCTTTTTTATACTCAGCCGCAGCTTTCATCATCCGTTCATTAGGCGCTGGAGGATTCAGAAGTGATTCTACAAAGGATTGAGAATCTTCTAAGCTTAATTTTATCTGATTATGTTCTGAAATTACTCGGCGGGCATGGGATTGTGCGCTTCTGATTACAAAATCGGTTAATGTTGTTCCTTCAATTTCCGCAGCAATTTGTAATAGTTCTTTTTGTTCAGAAGTTAAGCGTGCTTCCAAACGTTCTTTTTTAGATAATGGGGATTTTCGAGTATTCAACATGAATTTCATTGATCTCAATTTCTTTTTATTGTACGTCTATTTTCCGTACTTCTATATTTTTTTGATAAATCACTTTTAATAGGATGTTATTGGATGATTTTTGGTGGGGAGTTGGTGATTTTTATTTGTCTGAATCAGGATTTCCAGGATTTGAGGATTTTCAGGATGTTATTGGATGATTTTTGGTGGGGAGTTGGTGATTTTTCAGGATGTTTTTGAATGATTGTTTTTGAATAATTTAAACCATCTAAAAATTACCATCCTGTTAATCCTTTAATCCTGGATATCCTGATTCAGACAAATACAACTTTCATCACCAACAAACCATCTAAAAATTACCATCCTGTTAATCCTTTAATCCTGGTTATCCTGATTCAGACAAATACAACTTTCATCACCAACAAACCATCTAAAAATTACCATCCTGTACATCCTTTAATCCTGGAAATCCTGATTCAGACAATTGAGAAATTCAGATCCCCGACAACTTTTAACAATCTTCTCATTTATCACATTAATTATCCTAGAAGTCGGGGATCTTTAGATGCAAACTAACATCCTGTAAATCCTTAAATCCTGGATATCCTGATTCAGACTTAATATTTTTCTGTAACCTTTAAATGTTACAACTTACAAGTCTCGACGCGAGAGAAGAGAGACACCAACACGCACAAAACGCCACCACGACGACGACGGCAAACCCGCACAAAAAACGCCGCACCCCCAGAAAGGAAGGTGTCCTTCTGGTGCTTTCTTGTCAAAAGTAATATTTTTGTAGTACAACCAGCTTCCCAACCAGCTTTTCCTCCTCTTCCATCCTACCTTTTCCCCGAAGGTTTGCCAGATTTTCTCATCATAATTTCCTGTTTCACCTAAACTCTGATAAATCCTTTTCTGCACAGAAAAACCAAATTTACCATCACTATATTTTACCCACAATTTGTCAATAGTGTGGAGGTCTTCACAGGGAAAATTATCAATATCTTCTACTCTTAACCAACCTTCTTTTTCCCGTTTCCCAACCGTTAACATTAGCCGTGTTGTTTCCTCATCTGCTTCTTTCCATTCTCCAGCTTTGAGGTAGTTTTGCAGTTTCCTATAGTCCATTCCTGCTGCTGATTTTAATTGTACTTCTTGCTTTATTGGTTGAGGTGTCGGGATATTTTGCGGCGCTTTTTGTTGCACCGGAATAGGACGATAATTAACAAGTGGTGGTGTGGGAATATTCACAACAGGTTTAACCACTAAACCCAACATTTCCCGAAACTCCCGCACAGTTTGGGGACGGTTGACTGGTTCTAACTCCATCCCTTTGAGAATAGCAGCATTTACCTTATCGCTAATCTGCTGATTAAATTTTTGCGGTGGTGATAATTTGACATCTTCCTCAGCGCGATAATTAGCAGGAATAGGAACTCTATTAGTTAATAAACTGTACAAAGTCGCAGCTAAAGCATAAACATCAGTATAATAACCAAAATCTCCACGCCGTTCATATTGTTCTATGGGTGCGTAACCTTCCGTTTTACTCGCAGTCATGCTTCTGATTTTACCAGGTTGAAATTCCCGCGCTAAACCAAAATCAATTAATACTGCTTCCTTGCTTTCCCGTCGCAACAAAATATTATTGGGTTTGACATCTCGGTGTAAAAGTTTCCGTTCATGAACACATTCTAAAGCTTGTCCAATTTGGTCAATGTAGCGCAAAGCTTCGGTTTCTGACAAGTAACCATTTTCAGCAGTGTAGTTTTCCAGATAAGCTGCTAAATCATCCCCGTCAATGTGTTCCATAACAATAGCCCAAAGTCCATCTTCGGGAAAATTGTCGTAAACTTGGACAATATGGGGATGATAGCATTTTGATAAATCTAAGGCTTCTTTTCTAAACCTCTTTTGTATTTCCGCAAAGTCTGGTTTTTCTCGTTGTTCCCGGTTGAGGGTTTTAATCACAACCAACCTGTTTTCTTCTGTATCTTCTGCAAGATAGGTTTCACCAAAGCCACCGCCACCGATGACCTTTTTAATGATATACTGTCCGTTCTGTAGTGGGGTGTTAGGTGTCCAAGATTGCATATTGTCTGAATTAGGATTTACAGGATGGGAGAGAAATTAAAAATTAGTATAACATCTGCGTTTAATTGTCAGAATCAGGATGTCCAGGATTTGAGGATTTTCAGGATGTTGTTGGATGATTTTTGGTGGGGAGTTGGTGATTTTTATTTGTCTGAATCAGGATATCCAGGATTTGAGGATTTTCAGGATGTTGTTGGATGATTTTTGGTGGGGAGTTGGTGATTTTTCAGGATGTTTCTGAATGATTATTTTTGAATAATTTAAACCATCTAAAAATTACCATCCTGTTAATCCTTTAATCCTGGATATCCTGATTCAGACAAATAAAAATCACCAACTCCCCACCAAAAATCATCCAACAACATCCTGAAAATCCTCAAATCCTGGACA
>JAKOGY010000384.1 GCA_028658405.1 Dolichospermum sp. ST_sed8
AAGAATCAAGAAAAGCCGTCCTAGAAGGACGGGGCTTGTGTCCCGTCATTTCGGTCATTAGTCAGTAGTAGTTGTCTTTCTTCCTTCCTTCTTCCTTCGTGTTCTTCGTGCCTTCGTGGTTCATTAACTCCTGACTCGGTGACTCCTGCTGAAAATAGCTACAATAGAACTCCTACTATCCGCACATTTTAGACCTGTGGGAGGTGGGGGATTATTTTTAGCATGACAGGAGGATTATTTTGAGATATCTTAAAATAAGTTAACATAATTATCATAATGTCCTCTTTCTTAGAGAAGCTAAGTATAAGCAGCAAACAAGTACAGGAGAATAAACATCGGTGAATAATAAAAGATGGAGAAATACGGGGCTTTACGCGCTCCTTTTTATAGTTGTTATTGCCCTAGGAACAGCATTTTTTGACAAACAACCCCAAAGCCGAGAAACATGGCGCTACAGCCAGTTTATCCAAGAAGTTGACAAAGGCAGAGTTGAGAGAGTTAGTTTGAGTTCCGACAGGTCTACAGCCCTAGTGACACCCAAATATGACCCTAACAAAAAGATCGTTACCTTAGTTAACGACCCAGATTTAATCAATACTCTGACAAATAAAGGTGTTGATATTGCCGTATTACCTCAAGCAGACGAGGGATTTTGGTTTAAAGCTCTCAGCAGCTTATTCTTCCCTGTATTACTGCTAGTTGGTTTATTTTTCCTCCTGCGTCGCGCTCAAAGTGGTCCTGGTAGCCAGGCTATGAACTTTGGTAAATCTAAAGCCAGAGTGCAAATGGAACCCCAAACACAAGTTACCTTTGGGGATGTTGCAGGTATTGACCAAGCTAAATTAGAACTAAATGAAGTTGTAGACTTTTTGAAAAATGCCGATCGCTTTACCGCTATTGGTGCAAAAATTCCTAAAGGTGTCCTTTTAGTTGGACCTCCTGGTACTGGTAAAACCCTCCTCGCGCGGGCTGTTGCGGGAGAAGCAGGTGTACCATTCTTCTCAATTTCCGGTTCTGAATTTGTAGAAATGTTCGTTGGTGTGGGTGCTTCCCGCGTCCGCGATTTATTTGAACAAGCTAAAACCAACGCTCCTTGTATCGTCTTTATTGATGAAATTGACGCAGTAGGTCGTCAACGGGGCGCTGGTTTAGGTGGTGGTAACGACGAACGGGAACAAACCCTCAACCAGTTGCTGACGGAAATGGACGGTTTTGAAGGTAACACTGGTATTATTATTATTGCTGCTACCAACCGTCCTGATGTATTAGATGCAGCTTTATTACGTCCCGGTCGTTTTGACCGTCAAGTTGTGGTAGACCGTCCCGACTACGCTGGAAGAAGCGAAATCCTCAGAGTTCATGCTCGTGGTAAAACTTTATCCAAAGATGTAGATTTGGATAAAATCGCCCGTCGGACTCCTGGTTTTACTGGTGCAGATTTATCTAACTTGTTGAATGAAGCGGCTATTTTAGCAGCACGTCGAAATTTAACTGAAATTTCGATGGATGAAATCAATGATGCAATTGATCGTGTATTAGCTGGTCCTGAAAAGAAAGACCGGGTAATGAGCGAAAAGCGCAAAACCTTAGTTGCTTATCATGAAGCTGGTCATGCTTTGGTTGGTGCATTAATGCCTGACTATGATCCAGTCCAAAAGATTAGTATTATTCCTCGTGGTCGTGCAGGTGGTTTAACTTGGTTTACTCCTAGTGAAGACCGCATGGATACTGGTTTATATAGCCGGGCTTATTTGGAAAATCAAATGGCTGTGGCTTTAGGTGGTCGTCTGGCTGAAGAAATTATCTTTGGTGAAGAGGAAGTGACTACAGGTGCTTCCAATGACTTACAACAAGTCGCCAGAGTAGCTAAACAAATGATAACTCGCTTTGGGATGAGCGATCGCTTGGGTCCAGTTGCTTTAGGTCGTCAACAAGGCAATATGTTCCTAGGCCGAGATATCATGTCTGAACGGGATTTTTCAGAAGAAACCGCCGCTGCTATTGATGAAGAAGTTCGTAAGTTAGTTGATACTGCTTATCTTCGAGCTAAAGAAGTGCTACTCGATAACCGCAAGGTATTAGATGAAATTGCTCAAATGCTGATTGAAAAAGAAACCGTAGACGCTGAGGAATTACAAGAAATTCTTGGTAATAACGATGTGAAAATGGCTGCTTTTGCTTAATTCTGCGTAAGAGTTTAAAATAGGGGTAATTCTGGATTTTCTGGAATTACCTCTATTTTTTTATCTCGCGCATAGGCGTAAGAGTTCTCCCTAATGATCAATCACTAATCACTAATGACCCATTACCCATTAAATTGAAAAGTAAACTGGCTTCTGTCTAAGGAATAAAATTTTATGAAAGCGATGATTCTTGCAGCGGGAAAGGGTACTCGTATCCGTCCCATTACGTATACAATTCCCAAACCTATGATTCCGATCCTGCAAAAGCCAGTGATGGAATTTCTACTGGAGTTATTACGTCAACATGGCTTTGACGAAATTATGGTCAATGTTAGCCATTTGGCGGAGGAAATAGAAAGTTATTTCCGTGATGGTCAGCGGTTTGGGGTGCAGATTGCCTATTCTTTTGAAGGTAAAATTGATGATGACGGTAAACTTGTCGGCGAAGCTATTGGTTCGGCTGGGGGTATGCGTCGGATTCAAGACTTCTCCCCATTTTTTGATGATACGTTTGTAGTTTTATGTGGTGATGCTTTAATTGATCTAGATTTAACTGCGGCGGTAAAGTGGCATAAATCCAAAGGAGCGATCGCTACTATCATCACTAAATCAGTTCCCCAGGAAGAAGTTTCTAGCTACGGTGTGGTAGTTACTGACGACGATAATCGCGTTAAAGCCTTTCAAGAAAAACCGACCGTTGAAGAAGCACTGAGTACAAATATCAATACAGGTATTTATATTTTCGAGCCAGAGGTGTTTAAGTATATACCCTCTGGAGTAGAGTATGACATTGGTAGTCAGTTATTTCCCCAACTGGTGGCTGATAATGCCCCTTTCTACGCCATTCCGATGGATTTTGAATGGGTAGATATTGGTAAAGTCCCAGATTACTGGCGAGCAATTCGTGGTGTTTTGTCAGGAGAAATTAAGAATGTGCAAATCCCTGGACATGAAGTCCATCCGGGTATTTTCACTGGGTTAAATGTATCTATAAATTGGGATAAAGTTGATATAACTGGACCTGTTTATATTGGGGGAATGACCAAAATTGAAGATGGGGCAAAAATTATTGGACCAGCAATGATTGGTCCTAATTGCTGGATCTGTAATGGGGCTACTGTAGATAACAGTGTAATTTTTGAATGGTCGCGTTTAGCTCCAGGTGTGCGCTTGGTAGATAAGCTAGTGTTTGGGCGTTACTGTGTAGATAAGACGGGAGCATCAATTGATGTCCAAGCTGCGGCTTTGGATTGGTTGATTACTGATGCTCGTCAAACTCCACCTTCGCAAATACCTGTAGAACACCAAGCGATCGCTCAATTGCTAGGAACAAATACAATTTAGGTAATGGGTAATGGGTAATGGGTAATGGGTAATGGGTAATGGGTAATGGGTAATGGGTAATGG
>JAKOGY010000385.1 GCA_028658405.1 Dolichospermum sp. ST_sed8
ATTCGCTCCTTTGTGGTTTAATACGGGCGTATTGCTATACGCCCCTACTGAATTCGCTCCTTTGTGGTTTAATACGGTAGTATAGCTATACGCTCTTGCTGACTTCGCTCATTTGTGGTTTAATACGGTAGTATTGCTATACGCCCCTACTGACTTCGCTCCTTTGTGGTTTAGTAGGGGCGTATTGCTATACGCCCCTACTGACTCGGTGACTTCTAGTCCTTACGAAAAGACTTATATGCCTAACGGCACGCTCCGCGAACAGCAAGCTCTAAAATTGTAACAATTAACCGAATATTTTCAGATACCGCTTCTGGTTGCTCTAACATAGCCAGATGCCCACAATCAGGAATTTCAATCACATTATCGCCAACAGATTGGAAAAGCCAATGAAAACTGGCTAAATGGCGGATATATTTGGGTTCCATTACCTTATCGTCAGCACCAGCCAAAAAATAGACTGGCTGCTTTAGTTTGGATACTAATTGGGGTAAACAGTTAATTTCTTCTTCCGTAGTAGAATCTAAAAGAGTTCCCAAAGCAGCTTCAGGGTCAGCAACAATAAAATCAATGAGTCGTTGACGCGCCCAATATCGGTCTAAAGGACGCAATACACTAGCTTTAGTAAACAACAAATCAATCAAAGGCATTTGTGAAAGCCAACGGGGACGGACTTGTAAAAATTTCTGCCCTGCGGCGCGAAATTGCTCAAATGCTTCTTTAAGATAAATCCCCCCACCTGCATTAATACAGATTACACCTTGAACACAATCAGGTTGTTGAGCCGCTGTCCAGAGAGCAATAGTGCCACCTAAAGAATGACCTATAAGCCAAGCACTAGAAATATTCAGATGTTGGAGAAGAACAGCCAGATCCTGAGCATAGGCAGATGGAGAATATAGAGAATCCCAGTCAGAACTAACCATACTAGAGTGTGTGGGAAGCAGTTCTATATCTGATGTCACCTGGGACTGTGATTCACCAAATCCTCGTAAATCATAAGATAAACACTGCAAATCTCCTGATAGACGAGAAATCACAGGTTGCCAATATACGCTACTACTTAGCCAGCCATGAATAAATACCAAAGTATGCGGGCAAGATGTGGGAGCGGTTAGCTCATAAGTATGTGGAACGCCTAAAATTTCTATTGTTGCCATAATTAAATATCGTCCCCTCAAGGGTGGGTGCGACTCAATACAACATAAATACAAACAGAGAAAGAACAACTCAAATTTTTAATTTTTGAATTAGTACAGTACGGTGTAAGTTAATGAACCATTCTGAATCTATGAAAAGCTTATGCTGTATTCATTCTAAATTCTAAATTCTAAATTCTATGGACTAAGTAACCTATGTTTTACTCCTTCCGCAATTCTGTTACCCAGATATTCAGGAATTAGACTTTCATTGGGCCCTAGCAAGCAAAGAATTAGCCTAGTCCGTCCGCGCCAAACCAGTAAATTGGCGTTAACTACCAGCAGATCTTCTTGCCAGATAGCGTACATCACTTTGTAAAATAATCCTGGTTGATTATCCGCTTCAATAACTAAAGCGGGAAGATGAAAGACAGGATCAACATAGAAATCAGTTTGTACCTGCTCTAATCCAGCATCAAGATTAAATTCTACAGCCAGCATTTCTTCTACCTCAAATCGGCCTCCTAATGCTTCACGAATAGCGCGGCAAACGTTTTCGGCGGTTTTTTCAGTGAGTGCCTTACTGCCACGTGATACCAGTAATTTAATAAAAACTAACATCGGTGGTCGAATTTGACCGTATAAACTCAGACCGTGAATAGTTAAACCATAGGCTGCTAAGACACCAAAAATATCACTTAGGAGGAAAGACTGATTCCGATAGGCAAAATGCAGGGTGCTTTTGCTCCCTTCTGACTTCATCTCGATAACAGCCCGTTTTGTTTTATACAGACGGTATGCTAGGCGTAAATTTTGAAGTTGAATCTCACTACTAACAAATTGCTCATAGAATTGGGGAAACGCTCGATTAAAGCGTTTAAGGAGTTCTAGAGTTGAAGATTTTAAACCAGAAGCCATTGTTGGGGGTAAGACTTACTTGTTTTGTGCAAACTGGGGCAGGGGGCAGAGAAAACTTTAAAATAATGTTATCTCCCAAAGTCTACAGTGTATTAGTTAAATTACCTGTTCCCATTGTGTTATTGAAATTGGTATTGATTAGTATAGGACTAATTGCACCTTGTCTGGTTATAAAAGCAGTATTAGCGAAAGTTGTCGCTAAAGCCCCAAAGATACTGGGATTTTGGAAAAATTTTGCCTTTTGATCAGTTTTATGGAGTAGTGTCAAAACAAAATGCTAAAGTTAAAAGTGATTGGGAAGAAACACCTGACAACTAGCTGTGAGTATTGCAAATCGCTAAAACACCTAGAATGTTTCTAGTGGATTAGTCAGCAATGATCATAGTGATGTTAAATGTGGATCAACACTTTTAAAAAGTGGAAACCAATTTTGGTCATACTACCCGAACTGCATTGGCATGGGTTTTTGGAAAACTTGGTTTAGCACTCGTGACTCTTTAGCGACAAATAAAAACGCTGCTGTTAACGAGCAGCCGGCGGAAGTTGATGGTAATTCTAGTCTCGGTAAGGATCAAATCGTTTTCAGTACGGAAAGAGATATTGACCTTTATGAACTCGAAGCACTCTGTGATGCAGTTGGCTGGTCACGTCGCCCTCTCAGAAAAGTAAAAAAAGCTATTGAGCATAGTTTTCTCGTGGCCTCTATGTGGCAAGTCCGAGGAAACAAAAAGCGTTTGATTGGTTTTGCCCGTGCTACCTCAGATCATGCTTTTAATGCCACTATTTGGGATGTAGTCGTTCACCCTGATTTTCAAAGTAGAGGACTAGGTAAGGCATTAATGAAATATGTTCTCAAAAAACTTAGGAATGAAGAAATTAGTAATGTTACTCTTTTTGCTGACCCTCATGTTGTAGATTTTTATAAGACGATGGGCTTTATGTCAGATCCTGAAGGTATAAAAGGAATGTTTTGGTATCCTCAGTAATTAAGGTTGCTGGGGGTTGGGGATTAAGGAATTTAGGGAAATATCTTAAATCTTATTCTTTCTAGATTATTGGGTTTGCATTTATTTTTTTTTGTGTTATGATAGTCGAGATGAACCAAAAGAACATAATTTGATTTATGTGGAGTTTGGTTTCTGTGACTTTACGGGATGTAGCGCAGCTTGGTAGCGCGCCTGCTTTGGGAGCAGGATGCCGCAGGTTCGAATCCTGTCATCCCGATTTATGAGAATGAAACCCCACCCACAAATTATTGAGGCAACCACGGGGGGATTGCCCCTACGTGGGGAAATTTTCGGGGTTGTTGGGGTGAAGGGTGTCAACATCCCATAATATTGGATTATCTCTTATATATTCTCGTAAGCGATCGCATGATTTTTCGTTACGAATAATGTGTTCATGATAATTGCGTTGCCATAGTCTCTTTTCAAAAGCTGGCCATTCTTTTTCATAAGACCTCGCGGTATGCGGGAAACTCAGTCCCTTTAGGGCTGAGAGGGAAGCGACACGGGCGGTAATAAAG
>JAKOGY010000386.1 GCA_028658405.1 Dolichospermum sp. ST_sed8
TTAATGTATTCAAAAATCCGAAATTACCGATTGTGACACCGGGGGGTGCGGAATGTGGGTTAAAAATCCCTGCCCAGCAGTCTCTTGATAGGCAACATCAATGCGTTCACGATCATCTGGATGCAAGCAATCCATCCAGGAGTTGGGATTTTCATGCAAACTCTCGCAGGTTAGCCCCCAAATTTGCTCGTATGCAGGGTTTACATACAGTAACTCTCCAGAGTCAAGCTGACGGAGTAACATTACTGATCGACTGTTTTCAGCAAACTGTCGGAATCTTTCTTCACTATCTCTGAGTGATTCCTCGGCCTTTTTGCGCTCAGTAATATCTTGGGTCATGAGAATCCCTGCAATTACATTACCCTGGTCATCTCGCACAGGAATATGATGGCCAAGATAGAGATAATCTGCATAAGGAATTTCCGCAATTACATTCTTTCCCGATAGTGTTTGCCAAAAGTTAATAGCACACTCTTCAGCCACGTCTGGTGGAAAGATTTCCCAAACTGTTTTTCCTTCCATTTCTTCATGATTCAAACCTATTTTAGTCAGTCCTGCACCTCCTACCAATAGGTATCGTAAATCATGATCAAATAACACAACTACCCCATTGGGAAAATTATCCACCAGGGTACGATATAGTTGCTCACTGGTAAGTAAGGCTTCTTCTGCTAGTTTGCGATCCGTAATATTAGTAATTGTTCCTACATAACCTGTTATTGTTCCTTCTGCATCTTTTTCAGGAACAGCTTGACCAAATACCCAGATTACTCCTCCATCAGGTTTCTGAAAACGATATTCTAAAGAAAAAGTTTCACCTGTTTGTACCAGATGATGCCATTGATTTCCAATTATATTGAGATCTTCTGGGTGCAAAGCTTTTTGCCACCCCGTACCCAATGCCTCTTCAGAAGTTAAACCAGTATTTTCACACCATTGATTATTCACATACAAACAATTACCTTGAGCATCAGTGCGGTAAATACCCACGGGGGCTGAGGCTACTAGAGTTGCATAGCGTTGTTGACTTTCCTTTAATGCCTCTTCAATCTCTTTGCGTTCACGTTCAATGCGCTTGTTGTCACTAATATCTCTCCCCTCTGGAATCAGCATTATGACCTCTCCTAATTGATTTTTGAGAGGACGGAGGGAAAAGTCGATTGTAATTATCTGACCCCCAGCACCTAATACATCTACTTCGTAGCGGATAAATTCACCTTGGGCAGCACAAGCGATCGCTTGTTTTAATCTATCCTGAGTTTCTGAAGAAATGTTCCACCAAGAAATTTCCCAAAAAGGCAGATTAATGACATCTTCTAGTTGTAATCCGCCAAAATCTAAAGCTGTCTGATTTGCTTCTAGTAAAATTCCGTCAATTGTCAACAGTCCTATAAATTGAAAAGTGTTGTTGAAAATAGCGCGGAATTTAATCTCGCTGGCTGTTATTTCCCGGATATGATCTGCTACTTTTTGCTCTAAAGAAGTATTAATTGTTTGGAGACTTTTATAAAGTTCTGCTTGTTGAATAGCGATCGCTTTTATCGCTTCTTGGTGTTTATGCTTAAGTGTGGTGATTTCAGATAAACGATGAATACTATGGCATAAAGAAAATTTGGTTATATCTTTTTTCACCAAATAGTCCATAGCCCCTTTTTCTATGGCGCTGGTGGCAATACTTTCATTTTCTTGTGCAATGATTATGATTACAGGTACTTTCGCTGCTGAACAGTCTTTACCCACGGCCTCCAGTAATTCCAAGCCATCTCCATCGGGCAAATTATAATCCACCAATACTACATCAATCTCATTATGGTGGGTTTGCCAAATTTCCAGAGCATCCTTTACAGTTCCAGCTTCTAAAATGTGATACTGGGTAGTTACATCAGAGTTGAGATACCTGGAATACATGACACAATCTGTATCAGAATCGTCCACAATTAAAATAGTGGTAGCTAATTTACCAGATTTAGTATTCATTAGACTGGGGATAGTAGTGATGACTGGATGAGACTAAAATCGGAATATACTGAAACTTTTCTTTTAACATAGAAAACCAGATCAGGATATGTCTCACATCACACTGTGTTATCTAAAAGTATCAGTTGTGACAAAAGTTTTTCGTGATAGCGTAGCGGTTAGAAACCGCATCTACACAGGCAAAATCCACCTTCATGGGTTAAAAACAAGCTAATATTAATATTAAATCGGCGGTTAGAAACCGCCGGGGCTTGTTCTGGGCATAAACCCTATGCCCATACGACATTATTCATCAATTTGCCAAGCATCTTTGGCATATTCTTCATCAAAGATTTTCTTAGGACGAACCAAGACAATCATTTTTCCTAATAGGGGAATTGCTGGTGCAGTTTCAAACCATTGAAAGTCAATACTATCGCCGTTCTCAAACACAAAATAGTTGGAAATATCCCATTCTCTTTGGGCGCGATCTATGACGATCATAATTGGTTCAATTTTGTTTTGATGGGGATTGGGGAAAATATCGCTATTCCCAATGACGACTACAGGATCTTCTGCATTTAGTAGCACTTTCCAGCCTGGTAATGATACCCAAGCTTGCTCTCCGGCAAATTTGACGATGCGAAATGGTTGAATTTCGGTAATAAAGGGGACGGCTTTTAACTCCTGTGGTGTTAATGGCAATTCCCCGACTACTGGTAAAATCCGAGGTAAATCTTCGTCAATTTCTAAACGATAAAATGGCAGGATGGGGGGTGCTAATTTGGGAGCAACGCTAAAATCCATTAACAGTTGTTCTAGTTGTTTTCTCGCTGTTTCAGAGTGGACAAAGCGTAAACCCTTGGCAATTAAGCGCGATCGCTCTGATAAGTCAGATTTTTGTTTAGCATACTTCCACGATTGGTAAGCGATCGCATCTCCTGGATGTTTACTGAAACCTTCTGGTAAATTAGCAAACCAAGAATAATCTTTAACTGCTTTAGCTATATCCCTGACTACATCAGCATCAAGCTTGTATTGACAGGTTAAGTCGGCAGTGGTAGCCCGGTCTTCTTGGGTTAGTCCACGTAATTCATATAACACATCACTACTTTTGTACTGATAATATGCTAATGTTTCTGGCGATGAGCCACATTTTTCCATAGAATTGTAAACCTGAGAGCCAACAATGACCTGATTTTGTTGAATCTGTTCAAATCCTGTGGCTTCAAAGATATCTTGGGGATTGTAACCATTTTTTTGCAGGTAGGCGATCGCTTGTCCCCATTCCACCCAAGTACCTTGTTTTTGTCTCAGTTTGACTAATAATTCGGTAGCTGTTTGTACTATCTGTGCTGTTTCCTGGTCAGGATTTTGAAGATTGGGCTGTATTTCGGTCATAATTAAAATGTGCGTCTTTAAAGTTAATACTGTTTGATAAATGTGAAGAAATGTCAGTAACCCAGCCCTAAAGGGACTGAGCTTGCAAGAGAAATCAAACAAGCTGTACTGACCAGACCACCCTGAGCATAGTCTAAGGGTAGCCGTTATTTGAGTCACGACACCCACCGAATGCGTTCG
>JAKOGY010000038.1 GCA_028658405.1 Dolichospermum sp. ST_sed8
GGTATGCGGGAAACTCAGTCCCTTTAGGGCTGAGAGGGAAGCGACACGGGCGGTAATAAAGGCTTTGAATCTTTTTTCATCCCAAACAATTTGTACCATTTCTCCTGCTGGTGAAGGGTACATAATACCTTCTTAAATATTACCAAGGAGCGATCGCCTTTGGTTAACACAAATAGTCACAAAATACGCCCCTGCCTGAGAATAATCATATCCCTTCAGACGAATAGAACGACGACGATGAATATCAGGATTATACGCCATAACAATAAATAACCCTCCCGTAGTTGCCCCATATTATCGGATTGATATTCAATTTTATATGATTGTTGATCTCATGCGATCGCCCTAATAAATCCCCAATCCGTAAGGGCAAACCCCCCGTGGTTGCCCCAATTCCGTGGTTGCACCCATATTATCGGATTAATGATCAATTCTACATGGGTTTTGATTTGATGCGATCGCCCAAATAAATTCCAAATCCGTAGGGGCAAACCCCCCGTGGTTGTCCCAATAATTTGTGGTTACACCGATATCAATTGTCTATGGGTTTTGATTTGATCGCCCCAATAATCCAAATAATCAATTTATTGATCAATACAAATATCGGGTCAACCAAATGATTACCACTAATTCTATATTAAATCTCACAGGAGGAGAATTAATCATCAAATCAACATCCAAAACGTCAAACTTCAAACCAAAATCCTGAAAATCCTGATTCAGATTAATTGAAAATATTACTATATATGCGCGAACAGATTTCTAGATATAGCCTAAGCATAGCCGAAACTCAAAACACTGTCAACCCCCCTAGCTGAAATCACCAAAACGCGTGCAATTATTGACATCATTCTCAATAACTATGAGAATAGACCCCCCTTTTTTGATTCTTCATTCAGATCCCCGACTTCTTGAAGAAGTCGGGGATCTATAGAGCCTAACTTTTAACTAGTAGGGTTAGCAGAAGGTTCACGGTAGGCTGTTTTCAACTTAGGTTTAACACTACCACCACCGATAATGCGTTTTTCATCGTTGCCTTTTCCTTCTTTTGACCAAGAAGAACGGCCACCACGACCACCACCACCGGAACCACGTCTTTCTGGTTCACGGTCTCCACCACCATCACCACGTTTGTTAATTCTGGGTTTGGGTGTTGGGCTTTCGTCCACAGGTAAATCCACACCTGATATTAACCAAGCGGGACGGGTTTGATCGTAGGCGATTTGTAAAGCAGCAGCAGCGATCGCATGAGCGTCATATTGCTCAATCATTTCGCTGATAATGGGCAAGAAGGAAGCTAACCGTTCACCAGTTAAAGCTTCGGCAACTTGTGCTTTTAGCTTCTGAATGTGCTGTGCTTCAATCTGTGCCTTGGTAGGAATAGAGAGAATTTGCCAAGTTTGACGATTATGGCGTTCAAATGCCTGTTGTTTGCGGCGTTCAAAAGATTGGACTAAAGAAATCGCAGTTCCTTCTTTTCCAGCCCGACCAGTCCGACCAATGCGGTGAACATAGGTTTCCACACTATCGGGTAAATCAAAGTTGATGACATGAGAAAGTTGATCAACGTCCAAACCACGGGCGGCAATATCAGTAGCTACAACCCAACGAACTTGACGATTACGGAAACGGATTAATAAGCGTTCCCGCGCTTGTTGAGATAAATCACCATGATATTCATCCACACTATGACCAGCAGATTGCAATTGACTGGTTAATTCTGCGGCTGTGCGACGGGTACGAACAAAGATTAAAGCTGTTTCTGGATCTTCCATTTCCAGAATTGGTTGTAAAGCTTTAGCTTTTGTCCAATGACGAGGAATCATGTAAGCCACTTGATTGATTTTATTCGGTGCGGCTTTGGGTTGTTCAACGGTAACAGTGACCGGTGAGTTCAAAAATCTATTTACCAACATCCGAATTGATGGTGGCATTGTCGCTGAAAATAATGCTGTTTGGCGTTCTTCAGGTGCTTGGGAAAGAATTCTTTCCACATCGTCAATGAAGCCCATGCTTAACATTTCATCAGCTTCATCCAAGACAAACCACTTGACTTGATCTAACTTCAAGTTACCACGATCAAGTAAATCTATCACCCGTCCTGGTGTCCCTACGACGATTTGCGCCCCACGTCTGAGTTGCATGATTTGACGGTCAATTGATTGACCACCGTAAATAGCCGCCGCTTTCAAGTAACTGTTACCAATAAACTGGGAAACAGCCGCATGAACTTGAATTGCTAACTCACGGGTTGGGGTTAATACTATTGCTTGCACAGCTTTGAGATTTTCATCTAACCGTTCTAAAATTGGTAGAGAAAAAGCTGCGGTTTTGCCTGTTCCTGTTTGTGATTGACCAACTACATCCCGACCATTTAATAGTTGAGGAATAGCTTGGGCTTGGATATTTGTAGGTTCAGTAAAACCCATGTTTTCTAACAGTTGAGACCGTTCTTGGGAAATACCTAATTCTTGAAATGATAAATTCATTAACGCTCCTAGATTTGATTGTAAATTTTGCACTTGTAAACCGATACTTATTTGTAAATTAAGTCTTATACAACAGTAGATAGAGAACGAGAAAATAATCTATCACTATTAACAACTTGACCATAAAGGTCATACACATCGGCACTTTGAATTGCTACTTTGATGATGGTTCCTAGCCTTGCTTCGCCTTTAACATAGACTTGACCATCAACGTCGGGAGAAAATCTCCCAGAACGACCGATTAATTCTCCGCTTCCCGGATTTTCTTGTTCAATCAGAACATCAACTACTTTACCTATTTCCTGTTGATTTTTCTGGAAGGAAATTGGCTGTTGTAATTCCATCAGTTGATCATGGCGTGCTGCCATTACTTCTGCGGAAATTTGATTGGGTAGATTGTAGGCAGGAGTTTCTTCTTCCGGTGAGAAGGTAAAGACACCAACATGATCAAATCTATGTCGTTGGGTAAACTCTAATAAATGCTGAAAATGCTCCTGTGTCTCTCCAGGAAACCCAACTATAAATGTAGTTCTTAGCACTGCTGATGGTAGGGCAATTTTCAGCCGTTCCATAATCCCATCATTTATCTGTCCTTGCCAAGGACGATTCATGGCGCGGAGAATTTCTGGATGGGAATGTTGGAGAGGCAAATCCAAATATGGCAAACAATTGGGGGTTTCTTGGATAGCAGCAATCACATCCGCTGTTAATCCGGTGGGATAGGCGTAGTGCATCCTAATCCAAGGTATATCTACTTTTCCTAAAGCTCGCAACAATTCGGCTAATTTTGGTTTCCCGTAAATATCTAAGCCGTAATTGGTGGTGATTTGGGAAATGAGAATTATTTCTTTGACACCTTGACTTGCCAGTTGTTGGGCTTCGGCAACTATTGATTCAATGGTACGCGATCGCTGATTTCCTCGCAAATGGGGAATAATACAAAATGCACACCGATAATCACAGCCTTCAGCCACTCGCAGGTAAGCTACTCCTTCAGTGGTTGTCCGATAACGGGGTGTGGTTTCATCGGCAATATAAGTGGGTTCGGCAGTAATTTCTTTAACTCTCTCTCCCTGCTCTACTCGCTCAATCACATCAACTATCTTGTGATAATCGCCTGTTCCTACTACCGCTACTGCTTCTGGCAATTCTTCCAATAATTTTTCTTGAAAGTGTTGCGCCATGCAGCCAGTAATGACAATTTTCTTATTGGCTTCCGCTAGTTCTACTAGGGTTCTGACTGATTCCTGTCGAGCCGCTTCGATAAAACTACAGGTATTGACAATAACGTAATCTGCTACTTCTTCGTTACTATCTACACCATAGCCTGCTTCTACTAGCAGCCCTAACATATGTTCCGTATCAATTCGATTTTTCTCGCAGCCCAGGTGAGAAATGGCAATTGTTGGCTTTTCACCCATATTTTGAATAAATCTTCCGTTTTTGCTTGTTAATTAACATTCCAGCATTGGATCGGAAATACATAAATATTAGGATATTACAGATAAATAAAGTACACAGTTTTAATCTATGTAACTAAAAATCAAGGAGATTTTACTCCTGACTCCTGACTTCTCCTAATAATTCCCACCCAATTACCCGCTACCAATTACTAGATTTAACCTATATAACTAGCAACTTTAACTAGTAAAAGCCAAACTACAACCTTTGACTATCATTTTGATAGAGGCCATGATACTTCTACTAATTTGTTTCCCAGGGTAATCTAAAGTGTCTTTGGGTAAGTCTGACACTCATAATATTTTTAACAATTCGCTTAATGGTATTTTGCATTACCGCAGCGTGGGGGTTGTTAATTTACCCGTTGGGAAGCCGACCAAGAGGTCTGTTTTGAGAAGCCGCTACCCAACTGGGGAAATCGCACTGGCGACTACGCCTATCAAGCAGTAATGCTACTCGGACATTTATAACTAAATGCCGGGAAGCTGCCTTGCATCTTGTGAGTGGCAAACTTCTCTTGTCATCAGATCTTATCTTAACATATCTTATGGAAGGTTGAAAGTTAATTTCCATCTTGAGGAGGAGGCAAAAACCTGACCATAAAAAAACTGGTGAGGACTGACGCTCCAAAGAAAGGAAAATTTTTACTTACCACCTGTTATATCTAGTTTAAGCGAGGAAATAGCTAATTGGTGAAATTACTATCTCTGATCTGTTTCGGTGTTCCCGAAAGCAATTTATATTAATACAAGAAGACAACCGGCTGCAATGCCCAGAGAATCTAAATTTTTTTTTGTTTGATTCTCGCTGTCTAGTTAGGGCTTGCTGAATAAAGCTAAAACTTAGATATATCAAGAGTTTGAAGGTGAAAAAGGTGAATTAGGTGCAAGGAATAAGGGTTGAAATTAGCAAAAACCTATCGCTTGACAAGATTCAAGACTATTCTTCTCTTCTTCTAATTCTTCCTCCTGACTCGGTGACTCCTAGCCCTCACAGATAACTTTTTCAGCAAACCCTAGTTATTGATACCATTTTGTTGCCCCCTCGTCTGGAGAGTGGGGATAGACAAGCGCTCTAGACTGTGACAAATAAATTAAAGCCGTGGACTTATATCAGTTATTTAAAACTCAAACACCGATTATTGGCGTAGTACATTTGCTACCTCTTCCTACTTCAGCCCGTTGGGGAGGTAGTCTCAAAGCCGTAATTGACCGTGCCGAACAAGAAGCCACAGCCCTTGCTAGTGGAGGGGTAGATGGGATTATGGTTGAGAATTTTTTCGATGCCCCTTTTACAAAGAATCAAGTTGACCCCGCTGTTGTCAGTGCCATGACTGTAGTTGTCCAACGAATACAGAATTTAGTAACTGTGCCTCTGGGGTTAAATGTGTTACGCAATGATGGCAGAAGTGCGATCGCTATTGTTAGTTGCGTTAATGCCCAATTCATTCGAGTTAATGTGCTGACGGGTGTGATGGCAACTGACCAAGGATTAATTGAAGGGGAAGCCCATCAATTACTGCGGTATCGTCGAGAATTAGGATCTGATGTGAAAATTTTTGCTGATGTTTTGGTAAAACACGCCCGGCCGTTGAGTTCTCCTAATCTCACTGTTGCTGTGAAAGATACGATTGAAAGAGGTTTGGCTGATGCAGTAATTTTATCGGGTTGGGCTACAGGTAGTCCTCCTGACCAAGAAGATTTGGAATTAGCGACTGCTGCTGCTGCTGGTACTCCTGTGTTTATTGGTAGTGGTGCAAGTTGGGAAAATGTGGGAACTCTGCTACAAGCAGCAAATGGGGTGATTGTTTCTAGTTCTCTCAAACGTCATGGTCAAATTCAGCAACCAATAGACCCCATTCGCGTCAGTCAATTTGTAGAAGCTGCTCGTAGAGGAGATATCGTCACTGTCTGAACTATGATTTTTGTGATTTAAATGTTTCTGAACTATGATTTTTGTGATTTTCCTGATTTAAATGATTTAAATGATTAAGAGGATTAAGAGGATATTTGGAAAATATTTTCAAACATCCTCTTAATTACCAATTACCAATTACCAATTACCAATTACCAATTACCAATTACCAATTACCAATTACCAATTACCAATATTATGATTCGTCGTCGTTCTACTCCTTGGATTCATAAATGGTCGCGGCCGATGATAGGAGCGATCGCTGGATTTGGTATCCTGAATACAGGTTATCTCACCTATGAAAAACTTACCGGCAGCACTCCGGCTTGTACTACACCAGAAAATGTTAAGGGTTGTGTGGATGTCCTTTCTAGTCCTTGGGCTACGGTTTTAGGTCAACCATTACCTGTATTTGGTTTATTGGCATACATGGGGATGTTCATATTGGCTTTAGCTCCCTTAGCACTGAACCCAGGAGAAAATCACAAAAGTCAAAAACAATTAGAAAATTGGACTTGGTGGTTGCTGTTTGTGGGAGCGATCGCTATGTCAGTTTTCAGTGGATACTTAATGTATGTTCTGGCATTTCAACTCAAAGCTATTTGTCCTTACTGTATTGCCTCCGCTTTGTTTGCATTAACCATGTTAGTGTTAACCGTCATGGGTAGGGATTGGGAAGACATCGGACAACTTTTATTTACGGCTTTGATTGTGGCAATGGTAACGTTAATTGGGACTTTAGGGGTTTATTCTCAAGTCAGTCCATCAGGTAATATTACTGAATCAACTGATGGAAAACCAACAGCAATTACCTTTACTCCTAAAGAACAACCAAATCCTGAATTTGGTTGGGAAATTACCACTAAATCTGGTGCAGCAGAAATAGCCCTAGCCCAACATCTTGTAAAATCTGGTGCTAAGGAATATGTAGCCTATTGGTGTCCGCACTGTCACGAACAAAAGCTACTTTTTGGTAAAGAGGCTTATACAATCATGAGTGAAAATTCTACGGTAGAGTGCGCTGGTGATAGTCCCAAAGGTAAACCAGAATTATGTAAAGCTGCAAAAATCGCAGGTTTTCCAAGTTGGATTATTAATGGTAAAACCTATAGCGGAGTCCAAACTCTAGAGGAACTAGGAAAGATAACTGGTTATACAGGTCCGAAAAACTTTAAGTATTTTCGCTAATGCAACTATTTGGCATTGAACAGTGGTAATTGTTCATAGGGAATAGGTAACAAGAAACATTTTTTGTAGGTTGGGTTAAGCGACAGCGCAACCCGACGCATTTGTTGGTTGATGGCTTCACCACAATATGGCTAACGCCACGCTCCGCGAACAGGCCTCAACCCAACCTACAAATCCAGACTTTTTTCAATTTGGACAAGGTATTGATATTAGAGTATCAATCATCACTGAAATATAAAGAGGTTAGACTGTGCCTAAAAATAGTAGATCACCAAAACAACACCTGAACCCATTAGAAAAATGGCTGGCTTTAGAGTGGAATAGGCCGGAAAGATCCTACAATCCAGATGTTCGAGATTTTTTGGCAGGATTGCTTGATTATCCGAAAGATCATGTTGTCACAGAGGATGCAGGTGGAGGAGGATATCCAGATATTAAGCTTTTAACCCCTGAAAAAATTGCTTGGGTTGTGGGTGATTTAAAAAAAGATGATAAAGAACTGACTACAGAAACCGGACGACAAAAGTTATGGAATCAAAAACGCAAATATGTTGAAGGTTTAACTCGTTATGTTGTATTTCTGACGGCTCACTATCTTTGGATTGTTTTGCCAACAGGTGAGGCTGTTCAAGGATTAGAAAATCCAATTTATTTATCTAATAAAACTTTTGAAGAATTGAGAGAAACGCTGAAATTTATTGCTTATTCACAAGCATCTCACGATAATCAATGGCAAACTTTTATTGAGGGAGACCTACCTTATATTTATTTAAAACTTGATGCAAATGATACTTTAAATCAATTGCGACAAGATTTACAAATTAGTTTTACAGAATTAAACGCTGCCGCAGAAGGTGTTATTGCAGAATTAAGTAAAAATTATGAATATTTTAAGCAGCAAGAAAAAGAAGCTGAGGGCAATTTAGCATCTGCGACGAAAGATAGTAGAGATCGAGCAATGATGCGCCTCAAACGTAAATTTAATTTTGAAAGGCATTTATGTGAGGATATTTTACCCCAGTTTGAAGCTCAATATGGACGAGAAATAAATGCAAAAGATAAACAAACACAAGAAAGAATTAAGGAGGCATTTGCAGCTGATTCTGTAGCTGTATTGATTGCACGAGTTTTATTTCTCAGATTGGTAGAAGATTTGGGATTAACCAATAGACGAAGACTTTCTAATGGTGGTCCACAAGATTGGTCAGCATTTGTTGATTACCTAATTGGAGATGCAAAGGCATTAGTACAACTGGTTGCAGAGGATTTGGGGCGGCTGTATCATGAACCATTTGAACAAAATGTGTTTGATTGGATTTATGAAACAAATGGAGCATTAAATGAAGGCTTGCAACGTCTGATTCTCCGATTTAATGCTTATGATTTTTCGGGGTTATCTGAAGAAATTTTAGGAGACATTTATCAAGCATTTTTACCTGCTGCTAAACGAAAACGCTTAGGAGAATTTTATACACCCCCGACCATTGTTGATTGGTTATTAGAACAAACTGTTTACAGTCATGAAGAGGGAAAATTACTAGATCCATCTTGTGGAAGTGGTTCATTTCTTGTGCGCTATGTTCATCGCTGTTTAGAAGATGCAAAAGTGAGAGGTTTAGATGTAGATTTTGTATTAAAAGGGCTACAAAAAAATGTTTGGGGGTTTGATCTGAATCCATTTGCTGCTTTTATCAGCCACTTTCAATTAATGTGGGCAATGATAAGATTTAAACCTTCTAGAAATCAAACAGATATTCCCAATATTTATGTTTATAACTTAAATAGTTTGCTTCGGGATGATGATGTGGTTTCGATTTTAGGAGAAGATTTCTTATCTCCTGGATCATTGGAACGCGATCGCCATCAGTGGAAATACATTCTCGGAAATCCGCCTTACATTCGTGCAGAACGGGTAAAATATGGCGATGAGATGAAAGGACTTTGGCAACAAGTCTGGGGACAAAATGCCGATACAGGGTTAGTTTTTCTCTATCGTTCTTTGACAGAATGGCTAGAACCGGGTGGTTTTTTAGGCATGGTGGTAAGTGGTGGCTATGCTAACTCAGAAGCAGCCGCAAAGGTTTGGAAACTGCTTTATCCCAGACAAAATGCGGCATTAAGAAAAATAGTTTGGCTAGAGTTTGCTGGAAAACAGTGGGATGCAAATGTAATTCCGATGTTGTTAGTAATTGAAAAAACATCAGCCCAAGAAGATGATGAAATTGAAGTTTATGTACCGTCAAAATGGCCAAATAATGAACAATCGGTAAAAATTAAATACAAAGATTTTTTTGATGCCAAAATTAGTCCAAGAATTATTGCTATTGATCCAAGTAATCCCACAGAAGGTTTGTGGGGAGATTATTTGTTGCCATTGTTGCATCCTGATGATGTTCCAATACTAAAAAAACTTTATCCAAACGGTAATGGTGGAAACGTTGTTGAATTAAAAGAAGCAGTTGCAAAACAAATCAGCCGAAATAACCGTCCATTTTGGTTTACCTATGGCATTCAAAGAGGTGGAACAGAAGTTACCCCAGAATCTACGGGAGCAAGTGCCGTTCAGGTCATTGCTGGACGCAGTATATCAATGGGTTGGGCAGGAGAACCTGTGGGTTGGGTTGATTTGGATGCTGTAAGAGATCGACCTTATGGGAAACTAAGTTTGTGGGCAAGCCAAAACCATACAACATTTATAGCTGTCACTAATATTGGTCTATCGCCTACTGCAACTCTTGTTGATAATTTAACTGTTGCTGCTGTTGATACTTTGATTGTTGCTTTACCAAATGCAAATCTTAATCCAAAAGCAGTTGTAGCTTATCTCAATAGTAAGTTAGCTCGTTTTTATTATCTAGTCAGGCTACGAACAGGGGTACTTGAAGGTTCATCTCGCGCTCATGTTTATCCTCGAACTCTTGAAGCTTTACCTTGGGTGAGAAATTTAGCACCTGATATAGAACAGCAATTAGTAGATAGTTATAATAATCTAGCTCGTTTAGCTGCGATCGCTAGAAACAATCCCAATGAGTGGCTATTATCAGAAGTGGAAACACAAATTGTCACCAGTCGCTATGGATTGAGCGATCGCCGTTTGGGTTTAAACTTTTCTAACTGGAGTAAAGAAGACGTATTAGCAGAAGAATTAAGCTTGGAGGGTAACTGTATTGGGGCAGATTTGTTTTCACTAGAACTGGTTGATGCTGATTTAGCAGAATTAGTTTATTTGCTGTTAATCAATAGCACTGATGAAACTATTTCAAAAGCAACCATTCAAAAATTGAACGTGCCTCAAGATTATAGAAATTTGATGCAAAGCTATCGCCAGCGATTTGCTGATTTTCAAGAAGTTGAATCCGATTTTTTCAATGCTCTTAACCAAATTGATGAAACTGTTTACACCATGTTCAATATCACTGATGAAGAAAAAAATCATATTGAGAATCGTCTTGGTAGTTTCCCGTTAAACAAGTTACAACCTCGATATCCCTGGCAAATAGTTAAACCCCGATCCATAAAAGCATATACTGAAGACCGATTTGCATAAACGTATTGACTTGAGTGCATCTATATAACCCATCTTCTGCCCACTATATCATCTAAGTAGGTTAGCGTTAAAAATTGTCGTTATGACAAGGGAACAGGGAACAGGGAGAGAGTTTTGGGCGATTTTACTTTTCTTCACATACCTTTAAATTTTTATGTTCACCTACTTATTACCCATTACTCATTACTCATTACCCATTCCTGATTTTGGACAAGAGTATGCACTTGCCAATTTGGATCAGTTTGAGGGTAATCTAACCGGTAATGTCCACCTCGGCTTTCTGTTCTACTGGATATTTATGTAAATCATTCACAAAGCCTCCTTTTTGTCAATTATTGGGTTTAAAGCCCCGGTAGTATGTAAATTAGTTGTCCACTTAACTCAAATAACCTACAGTCTCCCTGATTTGAGGTTTTTTTTCTCTCTTTCAACTTTCTCAACTTGCTGGGGAGCTGCCGCTACTGTAAATAATATTATGGCTTCATGAAAATTGATCTGACTATTTTTAAAGTCACCCATTTTTTGATATGTTAAACCTAGTTGAAAGTAAGCTTCTGCTAAATCACATCTGTTACCACTGATTTTATGGAATATTTCTATTGATTGTGAATGTTTAAAAAGTGCTTCTTCAAAATTATCTTGGATTCGATACAGTTCTGCTAAACCAGTTAAAACTTTAGCTACAAGCGGATTATAGTGAGAATTATAGTTAAGTTCTTGAGCAGATTCTATCCATCCATAGGAACTTTCTGCTTGAGAAAATTCTATCGCTGCATTATATATTTTAAAAGATTTTTTAATGTTTCCTAAATTTTTGTAAATTAGACCTAACTTTAATAAAGCATATATTTTACGCCATGTGCAAAAATTCACTTCAGTTTCCAAGCCTGCATTAATTAGTAAAGTTTCTAAATTAAGTATAATATAATATACTATTTCCGCAAAAATTACCGTGAAAGTCGAATAATATACTTTTTTAGCCAAAGATTGAGGAAGAATGTATTTTTCTTCTGTATTAAAGTACGAGTATAACAAAGCTAAATGTAGCCAGACGGTTACTTGATATTTTTCTATTTTTAACTTTAAATTTTTATCTCCTTTTTGGATTATATTTTCTATCCATGATTTGGTCGGTTCTAAAATATTTATGGCTGCTTCCAGTTCCCAGATGTCTATATAGTAAAAAGATAAATGGATTTGATTTTTGACTATCAATAATATAATCTCATCATAACTTATGTATATTTGATTATTTTCAAAATTATTTAAAATACAATTTGCCATTGCTAGTGATTGATTCAAATAATTAATCGCTATATTCATATTTCCTGACCCTAAATTTATTATGCCTTCAATACTATAAATACTTGCTAGTAGATATTCAGATTTTATCTTTTCTTTTAGTAAATTCAGTATAGATATTACTTGTGTTAATGCTCCCATTCGATAGTAAGAAAAAGCCAGCATTTCATCAAATGACCAGCAACCATTTCTTCGTTGAATAATTATATATCCAGCTTGTTCAAAGTCATGAATACATTCATAATGATAATAAGCTTCAAAAGCTTTCTTCGCATCCTCCATGGTGCGAATACTTTTCACACTACCTCTCCAAAATTCGGCTGCTTTTCGGTTAACTTCCTCCCATTCTTGACTTGATTTTAACCTTTTTATGCTCTCTTCTTTAATCACTGTATGCAGCCAATACTTGCCCTTGGCAAATTCAAACAAACGCAAATTTTTTAAAGATCTAATTATATAGATACACTTTTGCTGGTCAGGAATATCCCACAGCAAAGCTAGTAAGGCATCTTCAGTCACTTGTGGTATATCCTGATAGCGATAACATCCTAACCGACACAGTAACTTATAAGCATTTGGATTTAAACTTTGCAATCGGTTAAATTGATTAACAACTAAATTTTTTAATCCTGGTTCCACCAAAGTACAATTTTCTTGCCAATAAGCAGTTGCATCCCTTTCATAATCTGTTTCTATTGACCCAAGCAAGATATTTATAGCTTTGGCATTACCCCCATATTTTATGTGCATTTCTTCTAGTAAAGAAATATCAATCTTAACTTCGTGAAATGCAAAAAATTCTTGCCACGCTGATACACCTAATTCACTTAAATAATAATGATAAATTATATCAATACGGTCATCAAATAAACGTTCTCTACTAGTAATTATCGTAAATGACTGCACAGTTGCATCAGCTAAAACCCTGAATAATTCTAGATAACGACTATGATTTTGAATGAACCTACCATGTTTATCTAGTGCAGGTTCTAAGCTATCAATTAATATCCCGACTTGGCGATTTTGCAAGTGTTTTTTTAATCTTGCGAGTGTAATACCAAATTCCCTGCCTGGTTCTTCTTCAAAGTATTGTTTCAGCCATTCTTCAACTACGCTTTCAACGCTAGTGATGTTCTCTGCCTCCCTAGCTATTTCTAGGGATAAAACTAAATCAAACCCTTGATTATCTAAGTATTGCCTAGCTAAAGTTGTTTTACCTAGTCCTCCTGGTGCCTGAATAACAATCATTTTTTGATGTTGATTGATTAGAGTATTAAGTCTTGCTAAGTCATCGTCTCTCCCAAAAAAATTAGAATGTTTGTTCTCAACAGGAAAGAAGTCTTGATGGCAACTCTTCGCACTACTTGTATCTTTTAAAGCTAGAATAACATCTACGTTGTGCTTGTATGGGATGTTTAATGTCTTAAATAGTAATTTAATTGCATACTCTTCAACATTCTGCTTTGTTAAAATTCTACGAACCGTATTACTACTTATACTTTTACCAGTATTTTCCATCTGTTTCTGTATCCACGTAATTCTATTACGTGGGTTCACGTGGTTTTCACTAAGAGTATTAATTATTTTTTCCTCACCCAACTCGGTTAATAAGTATGTCTGGCGATTTCTGGGGATTTTCATCATTCCTGGAGTTTAGACTAAATCAGTAATTCAACTGAAAAAAATAATGAATTTAAGGAATTTAAGAAAGTCAAAGACTATTATACTAAGTTTATTTTTTCTTTATAAATAGCTACAACCAAATTATAAAGCGATTTCCAGAATTATTATTAATGAACTTTACTTAACTTGCTTAAATATACACATACCATGCAGAAATAGTGAGTTAATAGCAATTAGATTACTGGTTATCAACAACTAACTCCCGGTTTGCTCATTTTATAGGTATCAGATGGTGTTTATATGTCCTCTCACGATTTCTATTTGTTCTCCAATGAGACCTTTTGGATACTTTGGCAGGAGCATCAAAACTACTTATATCGTTGCTGTGTCAAGTGGATGGGTAGCCTTGCTGATGCAGAAGATGCTCTCAGTCAAGCGATGTTCAAAGCCCATGAGAAAATCCGTAATTTTAGCGGTAATATTAAAAGCTTTAAGGCATGGTTAACCCAACTAACCCATAATATCTGTATGGATATATACAGAAAAGATGATCAGCGAGCAAAACAAGTTGAGAGTTGGGAATTTCACGAGGAATTAGTTAGTCACGAAGAAACACCGATTCTTTTGACTACCCAAGAAGAACTAGAAAATTTTTTTGAGGTTGTGATAGATGAGTTACCTTCTCGACTGCGAGAAACGTTTATTCTGCACTTTAAAGAACAACTTTCGTACCAAGAAATTGGAGAAAAACTAAATATTTCCTATGATAATGTCCGCAAGCGCATTTCCCAAGCACGGGCAATTTTAAAACAGCGATATCATCAAGATTTTCTGGGAGAAGAGAATAGATACTCCACAGATTTACAATCGTTTAGATCTCAGGTTGCTTCCCAGTCTAGAACTAGGAAGAAATCTGAGAATATGATCAAAAGAAAAGTTGATATTGATGATACTTCTGTTTTATCTGATCAGTTAGAAATAGTGCCAATAGTGGAGCAGGAAAAATCAGAACCAGCGGTTACTGTTTCTCCAACTGTTGTCGCGGATGTTCAATCTAATTTGAATAGAGAGGTTGAAGAGATTGAGAAAACATCTGATGTCAATGAAGAATATCTACTTAGAAAAGTTGGAGATTTTTGGCAGTGGGGTAATCTTCAGAAAATTGTGCAGTTAAATCATAAACTTAACTGGGGAAAAAGTCTAATTAATGAAAGAATAAAAGATATCCTCCTGGTATTTAATCGGTATTTAATATGATAAATTTTCGTCCTCTGGCCTTAGTTAGTGCTATTGCTATTCTTAGTAATATTGTATTATTGGCTAAATCTGAAGCCCAAGCAACTCAGGATGTTAACTTTAACGGTAATATTCCCGCAGCTATTGCTATTAAAGTTGGTTCACCTGCTAATCCTACCCCATCCACAAGTTTTAGCCCTAACTCGACATCAAGTGAAGCCCAGTTAACAGGTACAGCGGATGTGATTTTGTTTTGTACTACTACTGCTTTTATCAGTGTGTCTGTCCCCCAACGGATATCTGTACCTTCAGGCTTTGATGATACTTTTCGGAAAGCTCGTGTTCGTTCAGGAAACAGAATGACATCTGCTGAGGTCGGTAGTTCTACAGGTTTTCCTGGCTGGAGGGACTCAGCCCCTGAGCCTTTGAGTATTAGTAGTTGTACAAGTGAACCTTTGGTAGTGGAAATGGTTGCTGGTAGTGCTAATGGTAGCAGTAATCCTGCTGGAAGCTACATCTATAAAGTAACCGTGACAGCTACTCCTCAGTAAGTATAAAATGTTCGGATTACAACCATCTACTGAATTTCCGTTAAATAATTCACAATTTGGCTGCGGAAAACGTCTAACTATTATTGAGTAGCTGAAATATGATTGCATATTTTGCTGATCTCACTTTCACCTACAAGAGATAAAAAACCTGGTTTTGGTATTCAACATGAAAAATCTTCGTCGTCTTGCTCTAGTTAGTAGTATTGCTGCCCTCGGTGCTGTGGCTTTCAACCCCAAAGCCCAAGCAGAAACTGCGGACGTTACGTTCTCAGGTAATATCCCAATGAGTTGCTCCTTTAGCTCAACTACAGGTGGCAGCTTAGTTAGTAGTGGAGGCTGGGTTGAAGCCGCTGGTAACAGCGTTCCTGGTCTTGATACAGGTACTTCAGGTTCAACAACTCTTAGTTGTAATGGTTCCGCTACGGTAAGCCCATCAGCTCCCATTAAGGTATCAGCGCCTGATGCATTTGATGGTAGCAACGCCCAATCTATTATTTACATCGCGGAAAACGCTGACGGCAATCGGATCGTAAGCAGTTACAGTGGCAGTGCCCCATGGCAGGAGTATGCATCCAATAATTCTAATGCTATACCTATTCCTGCTAATACATCTCGTGTTCTTAAGGTCGGTATGACTGCTGGATCAGGTAATGGTACTGTTGTGCCTGGATCTTATAACTATAAGGTTACTGTTACCGCTACTGCTAACTAGAACAGAGTCCATAAAAAGCCTAATTCCTGAATAAAAGTAGGCTTTTCAAGGACTCGCTTTAGTTATCTTGTTTTTGGCCTGGATTGGATGCCTGGGTTTAAGCTCCAATCCTTGTCCTATTGTATTGCAGATAATTCTAGTTGATAAAAATTAAGTATGAAAATTTCTTGTAAGAAACTAATTTTATACCCTTTGAGTAGTATTGTGTTTTCTACCTTTTTATTATCGGGAAATGCTGCTAAAGCTGATATTGCTATTTCTCCACTGGTAATTGAAACCGCAGCTAAACAGGGACAAGCACAGGGAACAATTACGGTGAAAAATGGAGATGCTAAAAGCTTCCGCGCCCGTGTTTATACTCAAACTTTTACCTATGATTTACAAACTGGATTTAAACTTTTAGATGCCAGTCCTTTCGATTTAACTCCCTATTTGCAATTTTCCCCACGAGAACTGCAAGTTCCTGGTACAGATAATCGTCGTATCCGGTTTGTTGTGCGCTTTCCTCCCAGTTTACCCGATGGTGAATATCGAGCAATGTTATTCACAGAAAATTTAGAAGCGACTTTTCAGGAAGAATCAGGTACAAATAATGGGGTGATTTTGAAAACAGCAATTGTTCCCAGAATAGGAGTAGCTGTTTATGTTCGCAAGGGCAATATTTCTCACAATTTGACTGCGGTTAATGCTAGATTTGATTCTAAATCGCAGCAACTCCAATTATTGGTTAAAAATAGCGGAAAAGCTAGTGTAATTACTCAGGGAGAATGGACGATTAACAAGGGAGATAAACAAATTTATAATGGTAGAGGTATAGATACAACGGTCATTACTGAAGGGGAACGTTATCTCACTGTTGATTATTCTAGTCCTGCTAAGAAAATTCAATTAGAACCGGGAGAATATCAACTTTCTGGTAATTTAGAATGGGGTCTAAACCAGACCAATAAAATTCCATTTAGTGTCAAATTTATTGTTCCCTAAAAATTCATTAATCAAGACGATTTTCATTGGCAAATATACAAAAAAACCGTCTTTTTTGGATTTGACGTAGTTTAACAGTGTTTTTAAAGATTAATAATTATCTAAAAATACTTTGCTTTTTTAATTTAGTTAGTTGTAGTTTTATTGGTAAAAATAATTTAATTTTAGCAGCAGAATTACCTAATCAAATTTCTTTGAATGAAGAAAATAGTCAAAAGCAAATACTCATAAAAACTCCCCTGGAAAATATTTCCCAACCAAAATATTTTGGAGATGAAAATTTTGGAGATGAAAATTCACCAATATTTTTAACTCAAACAACTTCAACACCGCCAAAAGATGATCATATAGCAACATTTATTATTGGCTTAAATGCCGGCAAACGCAATATTAGAGATGGGGTTTCGGTGCGGGGTGAAGTTAAGGACAAAGACGCGATTAATTTTGACAAGTGGTTAATTCCTTATGATGATGTTCTGCAAACATTAAAGTTTACTTCTAAAAGTATATCAGATCATGAGGTTGAGTTGCGATCGCCTTTTAAAGTTATTCATTTTGATACTAATAAACTGCATAATGATCCAGAATTAGGATTAGTCCTTTCTACCAAAGAAATTAAAGATATTTTTGGCATTGAATCTAAATTTGATTGGCGGGAATATGCTATTGTTTTTGATGTTCCTGAAATCAAGTCTGACAAAAGTAATAATATTGAAAAAAAGCCTGTTATAATCACAGGATTACCGAAAATTTCTCCTCCCAATATCACATTGAGTATGGTGGAACAAAGGGCTAATTTAACTGGTACAACCACTTCAGATTTAAAGAACCAGGGTACTTTATCAGCGGTGGGAACAATCCTTGATAGTAGTTGGTTTCTGCGGCTAAATCAAAGTGATATTACAGATAGTAAAACTTGGCAATTATCAGATCTACAAATTCTTAAACAAACAGATTCTATTGATTATTATTTAGGTTCACAACCAACTTTTTGGCCAAGTTCAAGTGGGGGGGATTTTTGGGGATTTACTACTATTAAACGTTACGGTTTTTCTCCATTTCCTACCTATGGTAGTGGTAGTGCCAATATTGGTCAAAGATTACAACCAGAGCGTATTTATGGAACGGTAACAGGTCGCGCTCCTCCAGGAACTTTAGCACGTCTTGTTAAAGGTTTATATAAACCTACTCCGATAGCTGAACAGTTAGTTGATATTTCAGGAAATTACCGTTTTGATAATGTTCCTGTGGGTAGACAAATAGGCACAAATTATCAAGTTTTATTATATGCCGATGGAGTTTTAACTGCTAAACCACGAGTTGAAGATGCCCGATTTAATTTATTACCTGAACAACTGTCTATAGGAACATCAGCTTTAATTGTTTCTGGGGGGTGGAAACGACATTTAAATAATAATGATTTTCTGGGAGACTTTACCCAATTTAGTGGAGGAATCAAGCAAAGATGGGGATTAACAAAGGATTTAACTGTAGGTTTAGGGGGTATATATGATTCATCTTTTCAAGGTTTAACAGAGCTTTTTTATCAGCCGCAAAAGTCTCCTTTTAGAGCAAATATTTCTGGTTTAATGGGAGATAAGATCAATATTAATACTAATCTTAGTTGGGAACAATCTCCTTTAAAAGTTACTGTTTCTAGTGTAATAGCAGATGATATCAAGCTAAATACCAATGTAATTTGGGATGGTAATCCTAATTTTTATGCAACATTAAGTAATGATTTAAAATCTACTCGCTATACTTTCGATTTCCAAATCTTAAAGCACCTCAAATTTAATAGTAATGGGGATTTAAGCAAAGATAAAAATTTTGGTGTAGGCTATTCTTCTAGTAGTCGTAATTCTTCTACTTCTGCCCTGGTGAATATTAATACAAATGCTCAATTAAATTGGAGTTTAAATCAAACTTTAGGCAAGTTATCCTTTAATCATAGTGGTAATCAGTCCAGCACTTCTTCCCAACTATCTTATGTATTTAATCCTTCCCAGTCCTTAATTTTTAAATATGAAACTCTCAATTCTTTTCAAAATGCTAATTTACTAAGTACATATTGGCGTTATACTTCTCCCATGCAAACTAAATACGGTGAAAATCTTTGGCAAGGTGAATTAGGTTATAGAATGGGTTCTTTGGGAACAGGACTTTATGGAACGCTGGGAACAACTATTTTACCAGGTATTTTGTTACAGGCACGTTATGAAGGAGTTTCTCTAAATTCTGATCAAAGTAGTTTGAGTATTCAACTGGTTTCTAGTTTGGGTTTTCAAGGGGGGATAACTCCGGGTGATAGACAAATTGAACGTTTTCGCACTCAAGGAGGTTTATTAATTAAACCTTTCTTAGATCGTAATAGCAATGGAAAACGAGATCATAATGAAGAAATATATCATGATAATTCTGATTTTCTCATGATCAATAATGAGCCTGTAACATCTTTGCAACTTGATATTCACAAAGATAATTTAATTGTCCGTCTTCCCCCCGGTATTTATCGTGTAGACTTAGATCCTGCTGGTTTTCCTCCTGACTTCCAACCTGCAATTAGTACCTTTGCTGTGCAAGTGGTTGAGGGAAGTTATACACCTATTTTTATTCCCTTGCAACCTGCCTACACTCTAGCTGGAACTTTGACAGACTCCAAAGGAAACCCTATTGGTGGTGCTAAAGTTGAAGCTATTGATAATAGTTCCAAATCATCAGTTATATCTATTACGAATAATGCAGGTGTTTTCTATTTGGAACAGTTGCGACAAGGGACTTATCAGTTAAAAGTCAATGCTAAATCTGCCGAACCTAATACAATTACAATTAAAGCAGATGCTAATACTTTACAAGAGTTAAATTTAAAATTACCTTAGATTAGTAGGTTGGGTTGAATGAAGTGAAACCCAACATTAGCAGCAGGATAGTAAAAGGTGTTGGGTTATGGCTTGGCCACACTTCGTGAACGTTTCTCAACCCAACCTACAATAAATTTTGTTTTAAGTAGAACGGCTTGAATAATTCAAAGTTTGTAGTGAGGAATTTATTCCTCATTTGAGGGCTGAAGCCCTTACTACGAAATCATCTCCAGATTTCTTACATTACTTAATCTACTTTGATTTATTTTCGTCTACTTACTTACTTACATAAAGGGAAGAGTAGAACCACCGGAGATAATATTACCCATTACCCATTCCTGATTTTGGACAAGAGTATGCACTTGCCAATTAGGATCAGTTTGAGGGTAATCTAAACGGTAATGTCCACCCCGGCTTTCGGTTCTAAAAACAGCACTTTTAAGAATTAATTCCGCCACATCTAATAAATTACGAGTTTCTGCCCAAAGCCGTAATTCCTTTTCAATTTGTGGCTGTTGAAAATTAACTGATTGTGTCGGTTTTAAACTCAATAATAATTGACTTAAAGGTAAAGCCGCAAAGTCTTCTTGCCAAGATGCAACTTGAGAAATGGCAGTTTCTAAACTTGATTTTTCTCGACAAATACCCGCACTTTGCCAAACTACACGGGGTAAATTTTGGCGAATTTCTTCAAGTTGTTTTTGTTGATTTTCCCACTCAGTTAGAGACGGGTTAACTTCAAAACTTTCAGTTTCAATATTGTTAGCAGATTTCTGTTTGGCAACTGGCAATTTTTCATAGTCAACATTAGCCATTTGCGCCCCAAACACAATACATTCCAACAAAGAATTACTCGCTAAACGATTAGCACCATGTACCCCCGTACTAGCAGTTTCCCCAATGGCATATAAACCAGGAATATTTGTACAGTTCATCACATCTGCAAGGATACCACCCATCCAATAATGGGCAGCAGGAGAAACAGGAATGGGTTGAGTAAAAACATCAATCCCCCAACGTTGACAAACAGCGATGATATTCGGGAAGCGGTGACGAATTTTATCAGCCGGGATAGGGCGCATATCTAACCAGACGTTTGCTGTAGCCGGGTCAGCAGCCGTTTTTTGTAAATGACTGAAAATAGCTCGACTAACCACATCTCGCGGTGCTAGTTCCCCTGCTGGGTGGTAATCAAAGGCAAAACGTCGCCCAGTATCATCCACAAGATGCGCCCCTTCACCACGCACAGCTTCACTAATCAGAAACCGTCCTGGTTTACTCAGGGCTGTAGGATGAAACTGCACAAATTCTAAATCCCGGAGAATCGCCCCAGCCCGCCAAGCAATGGCTACACCATCACCCGTACTTACCGCTGGGTTAGTGGTTTGGGCAAATACTTGACCACCGCCACCAGTAGCTAAAATCACCGCCCCTGCTCTAATCCAGGTAATTTTCCCTTGATAAAATAGGCTAGTTCCCAAACATTGACCTGTTTGGGGTTCTATCCATAAACTCAGAGCTAAAGCTTGCTGAATTACTTTGATATTTTGACGACGCAGGACTTGATCTGTGAGTGTGGTGGTGACTTCTCTACCTGTGGTATCGGCTGCATGAAGCACCCGAGGACGAGAATGGGCTGCTTCTAGGGTTAAAGCCAAATTACTGTCATGACGATCAAAAGCTACCCCTAAGTTAACGAGGGATTGAATACAACTGGGGGCTTGTTCTGCTAGGAATTGCACAGCAGCGAAATCACATAAACCCGCGCCGGCTTTTAATGTGTCTTCAATATGCAGTTTAGGTGAATCTTCTGGGGCGACGGCTGCGGCTATGCCACCTTGCGCCCAATCACTAGCGGAGAGAGAAACTGTTTCTTTAGTAATTAAGCCGACTTGTAACGATTCTGGTAAACATAGTGCTGTGTATAGTCCTGCTGCACCAGCGCCGACTACTAAAACATCAAATTGGTGAGGAATATCTAATAAATTCAAAATTCAAAATTACGGGTAATGGGTAATAGGTAATGGGTAATAGGTAATGGGTAATGGATTCTTCACCAATTACCAATTACCAATCACCAATTACCAATTAGGGTTATCTGTAAATACCGTTGTTAATGCGGTCGTCGCCTTCGTTGAAGTTAGGCTCGTATTCTGTCACTGTGAAGTTGACGAAGTTAGCTTGTAAACGTTCTTTTTGGGTATCGCTCAATCCTGGTAGATTTAATACATCTTCTACTTTTTCGTAGGGAGCATTAGCGATAATTTTCTTAGCCAAGGTGGGATACAGTCCAGGAAACTGTTGGAAAGCGGCGATATTGGTATTATTCAAATCAATTTTTTTACCAAAATCCGTTCCTAGCTTCATATCTGCTTTGTTTTGACGGGCAACTGCTAATACAGGAACTTGATTGCCAGCAAAGCTATTGAAACTAAGAGCTTGGGCTGTTTGAGTAGTTCCCAACATTCCCCAGCAACCTAGTAATAATGTAAACACAGTTAATAAACGCACTAATCCTTTCACGATTTTTTACCTCTTTTTTGCAAACAATAATAAAATTTTGCAGCCAAAAGCTAGGAACTATCGGGCATAAGCCAGGAGTTTGGGGAGGTTAGAGCAGTTTCTTTTCTAACTTGATCCTGATTTCTTCATGGTTTAGCTTCATGGTTGATAGCTGACAGCTTGCACAACAGTCATCAAAAACTAATATACAGCGTATCAATATCCATAATATTTACTACTATTTAGTTTGATTTGACTTTTGCCAAAAATTCCACCTAATAGCACTTTTGCGCCCATTGTTCGGTATTTACCTCCATTCATGGAAATTTTACGCTAGAACCGCTGCTAATAAGAAGAGACTGTCTACTAGAATTGTACTCAAAACTGCACCCCCAAAGGCATACCAATGGGATTGTTTATTGAGTAAAGAGGCTGTTCCCACTGTCATCAATATTAGGGCAAGAATGATTGCCCAGCCTACTCCCCAAGGTGTTTGGACTTGTGTTAAGGCATTTTTTAAGATTTGTGAAGCTCCTTCCGGTGATGTTCTCATAATTTGTCGCCAATAGGGCATCAAATCCACTAAATAAAAATAAATATCGGTTAAAACTGTTCCTAATAAAGAACCTAGATAAAACCAATTGCCAACTTTCCCCCAGTTTTTGGTTAAACACCATACAGCAAAGGGTAGTCCTAGTGCTTCTATAGGTATATGCCAGATTGGTTCATATCTTAACCAGCCCCAATAAATTGCTCCTGTTAACCAAGTCCAACTAAATCCAAACAATATATCTCCCCAAAGATATGTTTGCAGACGTGACATTAAGCTGATACTGAGCCACACCCAAAAGCCTGTTATCATTACGCTTAGAGTAGGAAATGATCTCACTAACGGGGCTTCTATAAACACTGGTACTGATACTAAAAATACTGATGCTAAAAATATTAACCAACCCTGTCGGGAAGATATAAAGTTTGGTAAAGAAGGATTTTTCAGGCTGTCATTGATCTCTAACGTGGGGTTAGTGACTGTATAGGAAGAAAATGTCTGATTAATCAAAGTTTTTAATATTTGTTACTAAACTTTACTTATCTTACAATATCATAATTAAAAATGCCCTAGGGGGGCATATTGATTATACATGAATTTTTTATAGGGTTGGCGATTAGAAATCATGAAACCACACAAACAAAATTCGCTTGTGTGGACTAACAAAAGATTAAGAGTGATTAGATGAACTGAAAAAGTTATGCTTTATTCATTCTAAATTCCTTCTTGCGGTCAGTTCAATACTAATTTTGCCGCTAAAATCAGGAATAGGTGCAGCGGGTTTAGTGAGAATAACTTGTACTTGATTAATGCTGTCGCTATCCTCTAAAATACTCTCAGCTATAGCCCCAGCTAGTCTTTCTACCAATGCAAACTTAGAAGTTTTCAGTAAATTTTGAACTAAACTAATTATGCGCCGATAATCTATAGTATCTTCAATATTGTCTGTTTTAGCTGGATCAGAAAGATCCAACCATAATTTAACATCTACCTCAAACCATTGTCCTAATACCTGTTCTTCCGGTAAAAATCCAGTATAACCGTAGCCACGAATTCCTGTTAAATGAATACAGTCCATAATCTCTAATCAATGCAACTTACTTTTAATAATCTTAATCAAGTTTGGTCTTATGTATTAACAGAAACCCTTAAACGCTTGGGTTTAAATTGCGCTGTAATCTGTCCTGGTTCTCGTTCTACAGCATTAACCTTGGCTTTTGTCGAACAAATACCAGATATTGAAGCTATTCCGATTTTAGATGAACGTTCAGCGGCTTTTTTTGCGTTGGGACAAGCAAAAGCAACGGGAAAACCTGTCGTTCTAGTTTGTACTTCGGGAACTGCGGGAGCGAATTTTTATCCAGCGGTAATTGAAGCTAGGGAAAGTCGTGTACCTTTATTAATACTAACCACTGATAGACCAGCAGAATTACGAGATTGTCATTCTGGCCAAACTATTGATCAAGTAAAATTATACGGTAATTATCCCAATTGGCAAGGGGAGTTAGCGACACCTTCTCTCGATATGGGAATGTTAGGTTATCTCAGACAAACGGTAATTCACGCTTGGGAACGTTGTCAATTTCCCAATTTCGGCGCGGTACATTTAAATATACCCTTTCGTGACCCTCTTGCGCCCATTCCTGATGGTACAAATTTTACCTTAGATGTGGAAGACTTCTTTTCAGGAATAGTTTCCACCCCATTACCCATTACCCATTACCCATTAACAATTACCCCTTGCCAAAAAGGGATTATTATTGCTGGTGTAGCTCAACCACAAGATCCTGAAGGGTATTGTAGAGCGATCGCTAACCTAAGTCAATCTCTCCAATGGCCTGTGTTAGCTGAAGGACTTTCCCCTGTGAGAAATTACTCACACTTAAATACCTGTATAATTTCCACCTACGATATTATTCTCAGAAATCAGCAATTTGCTCAGGAATTAACCCCAGAAATAGTAATTCAAATTGGCGAAATGCCCACAAGTAAAGGATTACGCAATTGGTTAATTACTACTAATCCTCAACGTTTAATAATTGATAAGTGTGATCAAAATTTAGATCCTTTACATGGAAAAACCACACATTTAAGAATGTCAGTAACAGAAATTGGAAAATTAGACCTTGGGGAATTACCAAAAAATGAGTATTTACAAAAATGGTGTACAGCAGAAAAGAAAGTAAGAAAAAATATTGATAATGATTTTGATAAAATGGATGAATTAATTGAAAGTAAAGCTGCTTGGTTAATTTCGCAAATTCTGCCACCTACAACATCACTATTTATTGCTAATAGTATGCCAGTGCGAGATGTGGAATTTTTCTGGAAACCCAATCATTTAAAAATTAAACCTTATTTTAATCGAGGTGCAAACGGTATTGATGGTACACTTTCCACCGCTTTAGGCATAGCACATAATCAACAAAGTAGTGTGATGTTAACAGGAGATTTGTCTTTATTACATGATACGAACGGTTTTTTAATTAGCAATAAATTTATCGGGCATTTAACAATTATCTTAATTAATAACAATGGTGGAGGTATTTTTGAAATGTTACCTATTGCCAAATTTAATCCTCCTTTTGAAGAATTTTTTGCCACTCCCCAAAATATTGATTTCTCTCAATTATGCGCTACTTACAATGTGGAATATAATTTGATTAATGCTTGGGAAGAATTGCAAAATCAGTTAAGGTCATTACCAAAAACGGGAATTAGAGTTTTGGAAGTAAAGACAAATAGGAACAGAGATGCAACGTGGAGAAAGGAAAATTTAGAGAACTTTGGTAATTGGTAAGTAGCTCAAATATCCAGATCCCCAACTTCTCTAAGAAGTTGAGGATCTATTTTTAAGTCCCTTAATTAAAACCGATTTCGATAATTTTTCCACAAGTGCCACAAATAAGGACTAAACTAAAAAGTCTTGTACAGCAAAACCTGTCAACCAAAATCAAGTCATTATGTCCAAGGTTCTTGTCTCCGACCCAATTGACCAAGTAGGTATTGATATTCTTTCCCAAGTGGCTACAGTTGATGTTAAAACCAGCCTCAAGCCAGATGAACTCAAAGCCATCATTGGTGAGTATGACGCATTGATGATCCGTTCTGGAACTCGCGTTACTCAAGAAATTATAGAAGCTGGCACAAAATTAAAAATTATTGGCCGGGCTGGTGTGGGTGTGGATAACGTTGATGTTCCCGCAGCTACTCGCAAAGGGATTGTCGTCGTCAATTCCCCAGAAGGTAATACCATTGCCGCAGCCGAACACGCTTTAGCCATGATGTTATCTCTATCTCGTCATGTTCCTGATGCTAATGCTTCAGTGAAACGTGGTGAGTGGGATCGGAAAAGTTTTGTTGGTTCGGAAGTATACAAAAAAACCCTCGGCGTTGTCGGGTTAGGAAAAATTGGTTCTCATGTTGCCAGTGTAGCTAAGGCTATGGGGATGAAACTCCTAGCTTATGATCCATTTATCTCTACAGAAAGAGCGGAACAACTGGGTTGTCAATTGGTGGAGTTAAATTTGTTATTCCAGCAAGCCGACTATATCACCTTGCACATTCCCAAAACTACGGAAACTGCCAACTTAATCAACGCTAAAACTTTGGCGTTAATGAAACCTACCACCAGGATTATTAACTGCGCTCGTGGTGGCATTATTGATGAAGCAGCTTTAGCAGAAGCAATTAAAAATGGTGTAATTGCAGGTGCCGCGTTAGATGTGTTCGATTCCGAACCATTAGGAGAATCGGAATTGCGATCGCTCGGTAAAGAAGTAATCCTGACACCTCACCTCGGTGCTTCTACTGCTGAAGCTCAAGTCAACGTCGCCATAGATGTAGCTGAACAAATTCGGGATGTGTTATTAGGACTACCTGCTCGTTCCGCTGTGAATATTCCCGGACTTGGACCCGATATACTGGAAGAACTCAAGCCTTACATGGAATTAGCGGAAACCTTGGGGAACTTAGTTGGTCAACTCACTGGTGGTAGAGTTGAGACACTTAATGTTACACTGCAAGGAGAACTGGCAACTAACAAAAGTCAGCCCTTAGTGATAGCCGCCCTCAAAGGACTACTTTACCAGGCATTGCGGGAACGGGTAAATTATGTCAATGCCACCATCGAAGCCAAAGAACGGGGCATTCGAGTTATTGAAACCCGGGACGCTTCCGCACGGGATTATGCTGGTTCATTGCATCTACAGGCCACAGGGAATTTAGGTACACATTCTGTCACTGGTGCTTTGTTAGGTGATAAGGAAATTCACTTAACGGACGTTGACGGTTTCCCCATTAATGTCCCCCCCAGTAAATATATGGTGTTCACCCGACACCGTGATATGCCCGGTATTATTGGTAAACTCGGTTCTCTCCTCGGTAGTTTTAATGTCAATATTGCCAGTATGCAGGTAGGCCGGAAAATCGTTCGTGGTGATGCTGTTATGGCTCTCAGCATTGACGATCCTTTACCAGATGGCATTTTAGAGGAAATTAAAAAAGTAGACGGCATTCGGGACGCGTATACTGTGACACTCTAATATCTCAACTGTGATTCTCGTGATTTATTTGATGAAGATGTCTGAACTGTGATTCTCGTGATTTATTTGATGAAGATGTCTGGTGCGATTTGTTGTTAGTTGAATCACGGTAATCAGTCCGTACATAAGCTAACCAACCCAATCCAATCATGGAAAAAGGTTGAACTCTCGGTCTGATATGGGTGTAAGTCCCATCTGCCAGACTCAGGTATGAATCCCTATCTGCCCACACCGACTAGACTCGGTTTCTAGAGAGTGAAGCTGGGAACAGGGCGCAATCAGACATCCGTTGTGGGGTGACACTGGTGCTAATGGGGAGTTCCCACGGTGAAACAGAGCCTAGAAAAGCGACCCACTCGAAAGGCAGGACACAACACCAAAATCCTGACTTCATTGGAGTTAAATCCCGCCGCACTATCGGACAGGTAGCGGCAAGAGTCCAGGGATTCCAATGGTTGAATTGGCTACACCTAACGGAACGAACAATCTTACCGAGGGAACAAATAAAAACGGATTGAGGGTCTAAGGGCGGTCGAACCCTAGGTAGGCTGGACGAGCAGCGGAACTCCCTCAATTCGGGTAGGATGCGAAGTAATTTTCGCAAGGTGTTCAGAATACACAAATTGGAGCAGAGCATGATTAGACACAGAGACAACTCTAGTGAATCCTGGAAAACGTTACCTTGGAAGAAATTCCGCCGTAACCTATTCCGCCTACAAAAACGCGTGTACAAAGCGGTTCAAGTTGGAGATAAGCGCAAAGCGAAGTCCCTACAAAAACTGATTCTGAAATCAACCGCAGCAAGATTACTGGCTATTCGTCAAGTAACACAGCTAAATGCTGGGAAAAAGACAGCGGGAGTTGACGGTAAGACCGCGCTCTCATTCGAGCAAAGGTTTGAACTAAGTGAAAAACTTAGAACCGAAGCTAATAACTGGAAACACCAGGGATTACGTGAAATACCCATCCCCAAAAAGGATGGAAAAACCCGCATTCTCAAAGTCCCCACTATTGCAGATAGAGCATACCAATGCCTTATCAAATACGCATTAGAACCAGCACACGAAGCAACATTTCATGCAAATAGTTACGGTTTCCGAACGGGGCGGTCAGCACATGACGCGCAGAAAATTCTGTTTAACAACCTAAACTCATCCTGCAATGGAATAGATAAAAGGGTTATAGAACTCGATATCGAAAAATGCTTTGACAGGATAAACCACACCGCCATCATGGAAAGACTCATCGCTCCTTATAGCATAAGACAGGGAATCTTCCGCTGTCTCAAAGCCGGAGTCAACCCAGAATTTCCCGAACAAGGAACGCCCCAAGGTGGTGTGGTAAGTCCACTATTAGCGAACATCGCTCTAAACGGCATAGAAAGCATATATAAATGCAAGGATACCTGGTATAGAGTAACAGAGCCATCCATCCGGTACGCAGATGACATGGTGATAATACTCAGACCTCAAGACGATGCCACAGAAATACTTGACAAAATCAGTCAGTTCCTAGCAGAGCGGGGAATGAAAGTCAGTGAGAAAAA
>JAKOGY010000387.1 GCA_028658405.1 Dolichospermum sp. ST_sed8
TTATTTGCTTATTTTTCTTAACAAATAATGCGTTGGTATTTACGATCTTCGTATACCGTAGTATTTGTTAAGAAAAATAAGCAAATAAGCAACTAGTTATCTACCTTTTTCCCTCACCCCCCAAAGAATAGGGAAAAGGGAAAATAATTTAAGTATGAAATATGACTGTAATCAAGGGTAGAAAGGCCAATAGAAAAATATGCCAAGATTGCAATTGCGTTTCTGATATTGGTTCAGAGGGTGTTAATAAAGCTTCTATTCTTTGTTCCAAGCGATCGCCTGTACCCAAAGCAGCACAGCAAATATCTGATGTTATGGAGTTGTTACTAACTACCAAAAGCAAAGATTCTGCTAATACTAAAGGATCTACTTGAGATGCAGCGTAACTATCAGCCCGTAATTCTCGCAAAACTAACAATTCTTGCCATAAAGGTTCTGTATTTGGCAACCAAGCGGTGCAAGAACGCATCCAACCCAGCCAAAAAAACCAGAATGTATCCCTATAATGATAATGCCCTTGTTCGTGTGCTAAAACACTTTCTAGATGGACTGGAGAAAGGATTTGTAATAGTCCTTGACTAACGACTAATTCAGGTTGCCAAAAACCCATTTGTCCGGCAAATAAAGCCTCTGTTTCTAGAAGTCGGGCTTGTTTGCCAGCTAGATTTATTTGGGGACATTCATGGGCAGATTTGATTGATTTCCAGCCCTGAAAAGCCAGTTTAATCCCTAAAATATTAAAAAATCCTAAGAAAATTAATGCTAGGAGATAGCTGGAAGAATCGGTATACATTCCGCCCATTTTTCCCTGTGTACCCATGCAGACTACAGAAGTGACTGTCATGAATATGAGTAAGGGGGGAAAGAGGAATAAAAATAGGGTTTTTTGCCATCGTAAATGCCAATTTCCTTGGGGGATACTGCCAAAGAATCGTAACCAGCAAGCGATGATTACAGCGGTAAAAATCATGAGTAGATGCATAATTCTATTTTTCTCCTCTAGCTTCCCGTGCGGCTTGAATGCGTTTAGCGATCGCACTTATTTGATCACTAGCAGCTTGATCTAAACTATCAGCAAATGCCGCAATTACATCAGGATTTCCTACTGCTAAAAAACGTTGTAGTTGATCATGTGCTTTAATCACATCTGCTTGTTGTTTAGTGAGCAAAGGCCGCCAATAAAAGGCTTTTCCCTGTTTATCACAAGCTAACCAACCTTTTTCCGTGAGCCGACGGAGAACGGTGGTAACAGAAGTATAAGCTAATTCGCGGTTAGGATCAGCTAGAATGCGATCGTGTACATCTTTGACTGTTGCTGAACTCAGTTCCCAGACGATACTGAGGATTTCTGCTTCTAGGGGACCAAGGGACATTTGTTTGGGACGGTAATCTGGTAATGGAGCCATGTTGATAATTTGGGGATGTTCTTTTTATATTTTACATTTTTTATCTCACCTAAAGGCTCAGAGAGATTAAAATTGCTGTAAGGTTGAATTAGATAACAGTAGAGAGATAAAGCAATGATAGAGACACAGATTGCAGTATCTTTATATGAACAAGATTATGTACTCTGGATTGAAGATATCGTCCAAAAGTTACGAATTAGGGATATAGATGGACTGGATTTTGATAATCTCATTGAGGAGATAGAAAGTTTGGGGCGCTCAGACAAACGTGAATTGGAAAGTAGACTCAGGGAACTTTTGGAGCATATTCTTAAACGGAATTATGTAAATATGCCTGATTGTTATCGTGGTTGGGTAGAATCAATCATTAAACAAAGGATTGGAATTAGAGATTTACTAAAGGATTCACCCAGCCTTAAGCCTTATTTTAGCAAAGTGTTTGATGCAGCTTATGAAGATACCCTCAAAATTGTGCGTAGAGGTTATCCACAGTTTGAATTTCCTGATACATGGCCATTTAGTCGTGATGTTGAAGCGATGCTAAATGTAGATTTTTGGTAATAGATGTACCTGTATTTTGCATAAATTCTGAGATAAATAGCAATACATTAGCCAAATTACGAGGGTAAAATTAACGACCTGGAACAATGGCTAAAAGCCCACACGGAATTATAGTTCATGCACACAGACACTATATTTTATCAAATCTTTCTCACCTTCCACACTCTGTTATTTGAACTCCTCGGACAACCAACAGAAAATGCTCAAGGTTATAATTTTACCTCCGTTGAAGTCAAAGAAAAAGCTTTTCGATTTGATGGTATTTTCATGCCTGATAGTTTGCAAAAACCTATCTATTTTGTAGAAGTTCAATTTCAAAACAAACCAGAATTTTACTGGGAATTAATTACAGAAATCAACATTTATCTCAATCAATATAAACCTCAACAAGATTGGCAAGCTATAGCTTTATTTGCTAAAGGTAGTTTAGATGTAGAAGTATTAACTCCTTACCAACAAGAATTAGTTAATAGTGGAAGAATAAAACGCATTTATTTAGATGAAATCCCCCCAGGTTCAATAGGTATGGGATTAATTGAATTAATTCTGAGTCAGGAAACAAAAGCCCCAGAATTAGTTCAAAACCTGATGCAAAGAACAAAAACAGAGATTGGTAACGACAGTGAAAGACAAGGTATTATAGAATTATTGGAAAGTGTTTTGGTGTCGAAGTTTTCAAAATTAACCCGTCAGGAGATTGAAGCGATGTTTTTACTTAGTGATATCAAACAAACTAGGGTATATCAAGAAGCAAAGCAGGAAGGTAAACAAGAAGGTAGACAAGAAGGTAGACAAGAAGGTAGACAAGATGAAGCAATTAACTTACTGGTACGTCAGTTATCCAAACGATTTGGGAAATTGACCCATAGCTACATCGAAAATATCAACAGTCTGACCATAGCGCAACTAGAAGACCTGGGAGAAGCATTATTAGATTTTGTAGATATTACTGACCTAGACGAATGGCTAAAATCTCACACCTAAGCTACTTTTTGGAAATTTTAATTTCACCCTTGCGGTACTGGCTTATAATTGCCAAGGGGCTTATGCTCCTGTACTCGTAAGTTCAAGGGGGATAGATGACAATTAAACGGTTGCTGTTAATTGGGCTAACTTTGTTAGCGATAATGTTGTCAGGGTTATCTTTATTAAATAGCTGGCAAAAACCTCAATTCCAGAGTCGTCTAGAATTGTACCAGACTAATATTGTTTTACAAGCCCAAGCATGGCAACCAGAAGATAGCAGCGACAAGAGTATTCAAACAATTCAAGAATCTATTCTCGGTGCAAATCCCATAGAAAGTGCAATAAAGCAATATCAAACAGCGAGTAAATCTGTTCAAACAAGTTTAGAGACAACTAATAAAAAATTAGCAAAACTGCAATCTTCAGCAGTTCCCCCTATTTCCGCAGAGGAGAAAAGTATCCAAAAATCTCGACAGCAACAAGAAAAATTGTTAGCAGAAGGAGATTTGCGGTTAGGAATTTTGCAAGCACAGCAACAGGAA
>JAKOGY010000388.1 GCA_028658405.1 Dolichospermum sp. ST_sed8
TAGGGACAATTCATGAATTGTCCCTACAAGGGTTTCAGGCTACGCATATTTAATTTTTGGAGATGTCTATTGAAAACGACACAACGGAAGCAGAATGTCTGGCATTATTGCGATCGCAAATTGCCGCAATGGTAGCCAAAGGTAACAGACAAATCTGGCGCAACCGACAAATAGCCGGACAATTAACAACCTATCTCAGTCAAATCTTGCAGATTGGAAAACAGGCGATCGCCGCAGTAAAAATGAGTGAAACTGAACGCCAACAAGCCTGGCAAAAAGCTCTTATTGCGTCAACAACAATTACAATGGGAAATTGAGAAACTGCAAGAAACCCAACAAAAACGCCAAGAAGATTTAACAGCACTGCAAAACCAACTGCGAGACTTAGGTGCAGAATTACCCAGTCCCCTCCCAGAAGCTCCCAACAAAGTTAATTTAGAAGAATTACAAAAAGAATTGCGGAGTTTAGGCAAGCGCGCAGCAACCTTCCGGCAAAAGCTGATGTTGATGCTGTTCATATCGCAGTTGCAACTGTTCACGGAATGGATTATCTGCTGACATGGAATTGCAAGCACATTGCCAATGCTCAAATTCAGGGAAAATTGGCGGAGATCAGCATTGATTTTGGATACGAATTGCCGATTCTTTGTACACCCTATGAACTTCTAGGAGGTTGATTATGTTTCATGATGAGATTGTGGAAGAGATCCACAGAATTCGTGAACAGTATTCTCGGTCATTCAATCATGACTTGAAAGCTATCTTTGCTGATTTGCAAAAGCAACAAGCTGAAAGCGGTAGAGAAGTTGTGAGCTTATCACGAAAGCAAGATATAAGAACACGTTGGAGTGGACGGGGGCGATATCTTGGTGGTGATGCGCCTGATGTTATCCGCCACTCAACTTAGCTATTATATCGAAGCGATAGCGAAGCGCTCCGCAGGAATCGCTCGTAGGTTAGATTGATAAATTGCGATCGCTTGTAGGTTCAATTGATAAATTGCGATAGCGACGCGCTCCGTAGGAATCGCCTTTTGGCGTTAGGTGTAATCCGCGAACTGACAAGTCAGCGCTTACGCTATCGCTCAACTGTGCCGTTCGGATCATAATGTTGCTACTCGACAGAAGTTAAATATATTGCTACAATGCAATATATGAAGGCCACTCTAATCGCCAAAGCAAAAGAAGTTAATGACGACGGATCAATCGTCGAGGTTGTTATATGGGAATTACCAGAACCAACACCACCAAGCACACATAAATACAAATACAGATTATTTTACGGGCAGAATGGAAAATGTAGAATTCGATATGACAACGAACGCACAAAAAGGAGATCATAAACATATAAACTCACACGAAATAGATTACAAATTCACAAGCATTGATAAATTGCTTGACGATTTTGAAAAAGACATTGAAACCTGGAGTGAATCATGAAAGCAATTATTGAAGTAGCCAAAGGTGGTTCTGCAATCCGAGCCGCTCGTCAACAAATTAAAGACTCCGAAATTGGAAAGCCAGTAAATTTTAGACTTTCATTTGAATCTGCAAAATCACTTTTTAGCGAGTTAACGCCTGCTCGACTTGATTTGCTTGATACTTTAAGCAAAATAGAGCCATGCAGTATTTACGCGCTGGCAAAAACAGCCGAAAGAAACTATTCAAACGTACACACAGACGTAAATCGCCTGGAAGAACTGGGATTAATTGAACGGACAGAAGAAGACAAAATATCTGTACCGTTTGAATCCGTTGAAATATTCATGTCACTAGCGAAAGCAGCGTGAGAAATTGATAAAGTGCGATAGGGGACAGTGATGTTATGCTTTTCAAAGCAAGCTTTATAGGATAAGACACGATGAAAAATCGCATCTTTACAGTTATTTTGTACAAAGAAGATGATGTTTACATTGCTGAATGTCCAGAAGTTGGCACAGTAGATCAAGGGGAAACGATTGAGCAGGCGATCGCTGGTTTGAAAGAAGCCACACGGCTTTACCTAGAGGAATTTTCCTTACCAGAAACATCTCCGAGATTTGTGACTAGTATTGAGATTAGTTATGCCTAAGCTGCCACGAATCTCAAGTAAAGAGGCAATTCGATCGCTTGAACGCTTAGGCTTCGAGCAAGTTCGTCAAACAGGCAGTCATGTTGTGATGAAGAAAGAAACCGAAGATGGTGAAATTGGTTGTGTCGTCCCTGTGCATCGGGAATTGAAGGTTGGTACATTAAGTGGAATTCTAAAACAAGCGCAAGTCACAGTCGAAGAGTTTATTAACAGTTTATGATGTCTAACAAATCGTTGCATCCGATCTTAGACTTTACTTAATATTCAAGCTACTTGAAGCAGGTTAGATTGATAAAGTGCGATAGCGAAGCGCGACCTAGGAATCGCTTGTAGGTTGGATATATAAAGTGCGATCGTTTATAATATACTGAATAGACAACGATTCAAGCATAAGAGCTATCTATGTTGTTACAAGAACTTAAAGAACAGATATTCAAAAGAGGTAAATAGTTATGCAAAGTATGAGAGTGCGATCGCTAATTGGTAAAAATGGACTTTTACAAATTCAATTACCCGAAACAACAGAAGGAACGGAATTAGATATTATTCTTGTTTATGAATCAGCATCACCAACAAAAACAACAACAAAATTGAGTGATTTTTATGGTTGTATTCAAGATGAAACATTTATCAGACATCCACAGCCAGAACAAGCAGAAAGAGAGCTATTTTGATGATTTATCTGCTAGACACTAATGCCTGTATTATTTATCTCAAGGGCAAAAACTTTCATTTAAAACAAAAGCTGGATAATATCCCACTTTCAGAAATTGCTGTTTGTTCAGTTGTGAAGGGTGAGTTATTTTACGGATCAATTCGTAGTGCTAACCCAGAGCGTAATCTGAGGTTACAGCAAGAATTTTTGAGTCAATTTGTGTCTTTGCCATTTGATGATCAGTCTGCTAGAATTTTCGGAGAGATTCGCGCCCAACTTGCTGCTAACGGAACACCTATTGGAGCTTACGATTTACAAATAGCTGCTATTTCTTTAGCGAATAATTTAATCTTAGTTACACATAATACTAAGGAATTTTCACGTATTCCCCAACTACAATTGCAAGATTGGGAAATAGAGTGATTTATCCCATTATTACACTTATTGATTTCTTTATCTGACAATTTATGTGATATTTATCTTGTACAGTATTTATCTTGTAATCTACAAGATAATACATAGAGCTTGCTGAATAAAACAGGACTGGCGATCACAAAATCAAGAAATTTATAGGCGATCGCTATTTATAACTCGACCAAATGCGATAGCGAAGCACGACCTAGGAATCGCTTGTAGAAAAATTCTGGATAAAACCAAGGGGTAGGAACAGCTTGATAATTTCTCCCCATAACTATCCATATATTACTGTTTGTCCAAGTCTTCAATTAGTTGA
>JAKOGY010000389.1 GCA_028658405.1 Dolichospermum sp. ST_sed8
ACTTAGATATGCCCACCAAAACCCGGATACTGTGGGCATTGCCCACCCTACAATACTTAGATATGCCCACCAAAACCCGGATACTGTGGGCATTGCCCACCCTACAATACTTAGCATTGCCCACCAAAACCCGGATACTGTGGGCATTGCCCACCCTACAATACTTAGATATGCCCACCAAAACCCGGATACTGTGGGCATTGCCCACCCTACAATACTTAGCATTGCCCACCAAAACCCGGATATTGTGGGCAATGCCCACCCTACAATACTTAGATATGCCCACCAAAACCCGGATACTGTGGGCAATGCCCACCCTACAATACTTAGATATTGTTCAGAAATAATTTAGGATTCCTATATATAATTCATCACTTAATTTATCTAGTGGTGAATTATATAGAAATCCTAAATGAAATGAACTGTAAAAAATTCAGATCCCCGACTTTTAACATCAATTTATCAGGTAGTTACAAGATAAAAAAAGAAGTCGGGGATCTAGAACATATACTCACACTTATTTGGAGGCTGTGATGGTTTTTTTATTACCTGGTGTTAAGTTTGATTTTGATCTAATTCAAAAGTATGATACTCGCGCTCCTAGATATACGAGTTATCCCCCAGCAACAGAATTAAGCGAAGCTTTCACTGCAACAGATTTCCAAGCTGCAATTACTGCTTCTAATCAACGGGAAACACCCCTATCTTTGTATTTCCATATTCCTTTTTGCCAAAGTGCTTGTTATTTCTGCGGTTGTAACACCGTGATTACCAATAACAAGAATATGGCTATACCATATCTGGAACATTTGGAACAGGAAATCAAAAATACCTCGGCTTTAATTGACAATAACCGCGAGGTTCTGCAAATTCATTGGGGTGGAGGTACACCAAATTATTTGGAACTTGATCAAGTAGAATTTCTCTGGAAAAACATTACCCGTAATTTCCAAATTGCTGAAAATGCAGAAGTTTCTATTGAAATTAATCCCCGTTATGTAGATAGAGACTATATCTTATTTCTGAGAGATATTGGCTTTAATCGGATTAGTTTTGGGATTCAAGATTTTAATCCAGAAGTCCAAAAAGCAGTGAATCGGATTCAACCAGAAGCACTACTTTATGATGTTATGGGTTGGATTAAAGAGGCTAAATTTGATAGTGTCAATGTGGACTTAATTTATGGTTTACCTTATCAAACTTTGGCAACTTTTCGAGAAACATTACACAAGACAATGGCTTTAGATGCTGATAGAATTGTCGTGTTTAATTTTGCCTATGTACCTTGGATTAAACCTGTCCAAAAAATGATTCCCCAAGCAGCATTACCGGGAGCAGAAGAAAAGTTAGATATTCTCAAAATGACAATTGAGGAATTAACTAATAACGAGTATCTGTTTATTGGGATGGATCATTTTGCTAAAAATAACAATGAATTAGCAATAGCACAACGTCAAGGCACACTCAAACGCAATTTCCAAGGTTATACTACCCACGCAGAAACGGAATTATTTGGTTTTGGGGCTACATCTATTAGTATGTTAGAAGATGCCTATGCTCAAAATCATAAGGAATTAAAGGATTATTACAAAGCCGTTGCAAGTGGTGTGATTCCTACCAGTAAAGGAATTCAACTAACTCCAGATGACATGATTAGACGGGATGTAATTATGTCCATAATGTCGCACTTTTATCTCAATAAATCAGAGATTGAGCAAAAATATCATATCAATTTTGATAAATATTTTGGCTATGAACTCAACGAATTAGCACCTCTACAAGCAGACGGATTAGTAAATGTATTAGCAAATGAAATCCATATTACTGATATTGGTAGATTGCTAGTCAGAAATATTGCGGTTCTTTTCGATACTCATACAAGAACAAGAGAGACAAAATTCTCCCGTTCTATTTAATAGACATCTCCAGAAAAGTAGAGACGTTCCATGGAACGTCTCTACAAGGGTTCTAGAAAGTGCAGATTAATTTTCACCAGATGTCTAATGAGGATTTGTATATAGTTATGATTCATAGAGAGAATAAAACTACATACCTTTTGATTCATCCGGTTTATGTCATTAGATAGAAATAAATAACATTAAGCTTTGATAAATTTGACATAACTTGAGTCAAATTTCTGAGGACATCCATGAATATTATTACTTGGATAATTTTAGGACTATTAGCCGGTGTACTTGCCAAATCAATCTATCCTGGTTATCAAGGTGGGGGAATGATATCCACCATGATATTAGGTATTGTTGGTGCTTTTATCGGTGGTACTTTATTTACCCTCCTTCGCACGGGGACTTTACAACTTACATCTGCATCTTTAAGTATTCCTGGGGTGATAGTAGCAGTTATTGGGGCAATTATTGCCATTTATTTATGGGGATTATGGCAAAGAAGCAGCAGAGTATAAGTTACTAATAGTTAGCTATTGATATAGCATTAATTAAACTCATTTTCATTAACTCCCGTAGGTTGGGTTGACGTAAGGAAACCCAACATTATTGTGATTATAGATTAAATTGTTTCTGGGTCAATATTTAATTCTCGCAATTTTGCTGCTAAACGTTCTGCAGTTTCTTCTGCTGTAGATACTAACTTTCCTTCTGGTGTGAAATACCGTAATAAACCCTCATAAATTCCCAAATATAAACCTAATTGTTGACTCCATAAATGTCCTTTTTCATTTGCTTCTAAAGGTTGATATTCTCCATCTAATAAATGAAACCCTGCAAATTCTAAGGTATAAGGATCAAACCAAAAATAATCCGGTGTGCGAAAAGTATTTTGATAAAGTTCTTTTTTATATTCTCTATCTGTATTAGCTGTAGTTGGTGAGAGAATTTCTAAAATTACATTGGGATATTTACCGTCTTCATTCCAAACTACCCAACTTTTCCGATAGCAATAGCGTGGCGTTAGCCATGTTTTGCGTTCTGTTCCCAACACCACAAAAAAATCAGGACCTCGGAAAAATTCTGATTTTTTCTGATTAGGACTATAGTAAATGGTGAGATTTCCCGCAGCATAGAAATCTCTTCTATCTTTCCACAACCATTCTAGACATTTGAAAAGGAGAATTATTTGTCTTAGATGTAGTTCTGTTTCTACGGGAGGTTCATCACTATATAAATCATTGGGAGGAAAAATCACATCTTGAGAGATGTTTTCTTTAAGTTCTAATTCTTGAGTAATCATCATGATGTGATACCAAGTAGCTATTTATTGATTATAACATTAATTGTCTGATAGCGTAGCGTGGCGCAAGCCATATCAGGATTTACAGGATTAAAAGATTAACAGGATGTGATATTCATTAATCCTGAACATCCTCAAATCCTGGGTATCCTGATTCAGACAGTTTCAAAATTCATTGTCTGAATCAGGATTTACAGGATTTAAGGATTAACAGGATTTTCTATTTATAAATCTTGGTTATTCTGATTT
>JAKOGY010000390.1 GCA_028658405.1 Dolichospermum sp. ST_sed8
CTAGTTCCCCCCTTTTTTAAGGGGGACTTTGACTCTAGTTCCCCCCTTTTTAAGGGGGGTTAGGGGGGATCAGGAAGTGCCTAAGATCACCACCCAAAACTTTTCAAACATCCTCTAATACTCAAACTTATTTAAGTAGGTGAACACAATAAAACCAATCTGTGTAAAGAAAAGTAAAATTGCCCAAACCCTCTTCACTCTTGCCTCTTGCCTTGCCATAACGACAATTTTTAATGCTAACCTACTGAATATAGATAACCTATCTCAACAAGCGGTAAAATTAATATCCCACTACCATTGCACCCCTTGATATGTATTGCGACTACTTAGTACAAATCCTCACCGCCCGCGTTTATGATGTAGCCCAAGAAACACCACTGGAATATGCTCCGAACCTCTCCAAACGCATTAATAATAAGCTGCTACTGAAACGGGAAGATATGCAGTCAGTCTTCTCCTTCAAACTGCGGGGGGCATATAACAAAATGGTCAATCTCTCCCCAGACCTGCTCAAACAGGGTGTCATAGCGGCTTCTGCTGGCAATCATGCCCAAGGTGTAGCCTTAGCTGCCAGTCGCTTGGGAACAACCGCAATCATCGTTATGCCTGTGATTACGCCAGAGGTAAAAATAAATGCCGTCAAAGCTAGGGGCGGAGAAGTAGTTTTATATGGTAATAATTATGACGATGCCTACGCCCACGCCCGGCAATTGGAAGCCGAAAAAGGGTTAACTTTTATACATCCATTTGATGATCCTGATGTGATTGCTGGCCAGGGAACAATTGGTATGGAAATCCTGCGACAATATCAGCAACCTATTCACGCTATCTTTGTGGCCATTGGTGGTGGTGGCTTGATTTCCGGAATTGCAGCTTATGTCAAAAGGTTGCGTCCTGATATTAAAATTATTGGTGTTGAACCTGTAGACGCGAACGCGATGTATCAATCGTTGCAAGCTGGTAAACGGGTGCGGTTGTCTCAGGTGGGTTTATTTGCTGACGGTGTAGCAGTACGGGAAGTAGGAGAAGAAACCTTCCGGCTATGTCAACAATATGTAGATGAAATTATTTTAGTGGATACAGATGCTACCTGCGCGGCAATTAAAGACGTGTTTGAGGATACTCGTTCTATTTTAGAACCTGCGGGGGCATTAGCGATCGCAGCGGCAAAAGTTTACGCAGAAAGAGAACAAATTCAAGATCAAACTCTCATCGCTGTTGCTTGTGGCGCTAATATGAATTTTGATCGCTTGCGTTTTGTGGCAGAACGAGCAGAATTTGGAGAACGTCGAGAAGCCATATTTGCAGTTAATATTCCCGAAGAAAGAGGTAGTTTAAGAAAGTTTTGTGAATGTATTGGTAATCGCAACTTGACAGAATTTAATTATCGGATTGCTGATAATCAAGAAGCACATATTTTCGTAGGTATGCAAATAGAAAATCGTGCTGACGCTGCGAAAATAGTCGAAAATTTTGCAGCTAATGGATTAAAAACCATAGACTTAACAGATGATGAATTAACAAAACTACATTTGCGTCACATGGTAGGAGGACATTCTTCTCTAGCAGAAAATGAACTCCTTTACCGCTTTGAATTTCCCGAACGTCCAGGGGCTTTAATGAAATTTGTAACTTCCATGTCTCCTGATTGGAATATTAGTTTATTTCATTATCGCAATAATGGCGCAGACTATGGACGGATTGTGGTAGGAATGCAAGTTCCCCCCCATGAAATGTCAGAATGGCAATCATTTTTAGATACTCTCGGTTATCATTATTGGAATGAAAGCGATAATCTTGCATATAAATTGTTTTTAGGATGATTTTTCAAGAATAAGCGAACGCAGATAAACGCAGATGAACACAGATAAAGATGTTTCATTCAATGGATTTTAGGATTCTGTGCAGCCGCGCCTAAAATTGGTATGAGTTGGGTTAAACGGTATTAACCCAATTTACTCTTAATTGTTCAATTCAAACTCATTACCCAATCCCGTAAATGTGAATTTATTTGTTCGGGAATTTCATCATGGGGACAATGACCTGCTGTGAGAAAATATTCTGTTAATTGAGGATAATATTCATGAAACTTTTGAGAACGTTCTCTGGCTTTCATCCAAGGATCTGCTTCTCCCCATAATAACAGTAAAGGACAAGTTAATTGTTTGAGTAAAATATCAACTTTCTCTCCTTGAGGACTGCTAAAAACAGAAACAAATACATCTAAAGCACCCTTATCAAAAGCTGGTTGCTGAATTTCTTCTACTAATTGATCAGTAATTGCACTTTTATCAAGATAAACCTTTTCTAAGGTGCGACGAATTACCCACTTTTGGCGCGTATATTGAAATAATAAAGATTGAGCTAAACGTTGTTTAAATGCCCATTTAATAGGCTTACCTAAAAGTTTTTGCAGAGGATTTGCAGGAGGTTGAATTTGATTTTCTGGTTGAGAAAAGGGACCGGCACTATTAAGTAATACCACACCAGCCGCACTATCAGGACGTTGGGAAGCAACGCACAAACAAGCATAACCACCCAAGGAGTTACCTGCTAAAATTGTTTTTTGACCAATAACTTCGCTGATAAAATCATGGAGTTGGTCACGCCATAAGTCACCGCTATACTGTAATTTAGGTTTTGCTGAACGCCCAAATCCTAACAAGTCAATGGCAAATACTTGAAAATCTGCACCCAATTCTGTGATATTCTTGCGCCAATGGTCTGTGGAAGCACCAAAACCATGTACTAATAACAAAGGTGGACGCTGGGTTTGTGATTCTCCTGCTTGTACATAGTATACGTTATGTCCGCGCCATTGCCAGTATTGACCAGGAATAGGTTTTGTAGAGGAAGCGATACTTGTTTGCATATTGCGAAGAAATATTAAGTTATTTATCATATTGTAAATTAAATTATTCATCAATGAACAACTGTATCGGCTCAATCAGTAGGGGTAACAGAGGAAAATAAGTGCAACGAGGTACACACAGTGTCATAGTAGTGTGTTAATTCTGTGTATTTTTGGAGGGATTGTCCGAAAAATTATTGGTGTTACCGTAGTTTACACCGAAAACATCTTTCCCCGATATATTGAGGGGATACAATTATTTAACTTTTCATTTTAGCTTGTGTCACTTACGTGACTCTAAGTATATGTCGCAAAAAACATTTATCAGGTAAAAATTACGGTTTTGTTTAGAAAGAAAATCTTTTATTATTATACACATATTAAGCCTGTTTGGATTAGAATTTGTAGAGGTTTAGCACTGCTCAACAGTGTCAAATACCTTCAAGCCAGGGAATAAATTCCCTGTCTAAAAGCTCAAGTCGGTTAAAACCGACTATTTTGGCGGTATTTATTCGAGAAATAGGATAATTTCTGATTTCAATGTCATCAGAGACTTGAGCC
>JAKOGY010000391.1 GCA_028658405.1 Dolichospermum sp. ST_sed8
CGATATTGACATTTTATCTTTTACCAAATCTAGCTTTCCTAAACTGCAATACCGTTAGGTATGACTACGCACTTAACCAATCTAGTTAAGTTTTTACGTTGTTTAGTTATACTTAAATTTAGTAGTCCCCATAATTATATAACATCTACTGCGATCAATCAATTTTTTACGTGACTAAAGTCACTCAATTCGCTTATATCTCAGCCTTAAAGGGACTGAGCTTTACGCTTACCGGTTATTCTTGTAATATCCGTAATTAAAACCTTATGCCTAGTACAGCTAATTTTCTGCAATATACCCAATGGTCTGGTATTGCGACAATAGTATTTGCAGTCCTGACAATCTTGTCTTTTATTGTCAAATGGGGCTTTCGCTTTCGGTTAGTGGGTGCAACTGGCTTTATGCTGGTACTGACAGGGGGATTGTTTTCACTTTCCCTCGTACCTCTGAGTCGTACAGTTATTCCCGGTGCTGTGAAGTATACTCTGGTTTATGACAACGGTTCTAACCAAACAGTAATTGCAATTACACCAAAAATCACTCCTACAGAATTAGAAGCAACTTTACGTCAAGCAGCTAGTAATCTCTACTCCTATGGTCGCTTAGGTGCAAATGGTAATAGTCATCTGACAGTTCGCGCCCGCACCATTATCCACCCAGAAATAGGGTTATCTGTACCTCTGTACTTGGGTCAAGTAAACCGGACTTTAGTTAGTCGTGAAGACCCAGAAATGGCGATAGAAGTTTATTTGGATAAGTTTGCTTCATTACAAAAACCTACTGCTTAGGGATTTCTAGGGTAGGGGAATATTTCTTACTCCCTTTACCCATTACTGATTTTTTGTTGGTGAGAAATCCTAGTTTCCTCTATCTTGATACACAGATTAAAAATATTGAAACCTTTAACAAATCTGGATTTCAAAAGTATGACATTATGAGATTATTACACTGTCTTTTAAACTCAAAGTATAGTCAAAGGAGTCTAAACAAATGGTAGAAAATCGTAAGTCAACAGCAATCATCACAGGTGCTTCTTCGGGAGTTGGTTTGCAAGCAGCTAAAGCTCTCGTTGATAAAGGACAATGGCACGTTATGATGGCTTGTAGAGATTTGATTAAAGCCGAAAAAGCTGCCCAAAGTGTAGGAATGCCAGCAAATAGCTACACACTTATGCAGATTGATTTAGGTTCTTTAGAGAGTGTGAGACAATTTGTCAACAATTTTAGAGCTACTGGCAAATCTTTGGAAGCCTTGGTTTGCAATGCTGCCATTTATATGCCTTTAATCAAAGAGCCTTTATTTTCTCCTGAAGGATTTGAATTAACTGTTACCACAAATCACTTGGGACATTTTTTGCTGTGTAATTTGATGTTACCAGATTTGCAAAAATCACCTGCGGCTGATAAAAGATTAGTAATTTTGGGAACTGTTACCCACAACCCAGATGAATTGGGTGGAAAAATTCCTCCTCGTCCAGATTTAGGTAATTTTGAAGGTTTTGCAGCGGGTTTCCAAAATCCCATTTGCATGATTGACGGTAAGCAATTTGAACCAGTCAAAGCCTACAAAGATAGTAAGGTTTGTAACGTTCTCACCATGCGCGAACTACATAACCGTTTTCATGAGTCCACTGGTATTACTTTCAGTTCTCTCTATCCTGGTTGTGTGGCAACAACGGCTTTATTCCGCAATCATTATCCTTTGTTTCAGAAGATTTTCCCGCTTTTCCAAAAGTATATTACTGGGGGATTTGTGACTGAGGAATTATCAGGAGAACGGGTTGCAATGGTAGTTGCTGATCCTGAATACAAACAATCTGGTATTTATTGGAGTTGGGGAAATCGTCAAAAAGAAGGCCGGGAATCTTTTGGACAAAAGGTTTCTCCCCAAGCACGCGATGACGAAAAAGGCAAGCGGATGTGGGATCTTAGCTACCAGTTGGTAGGATTAGGAAAAGCATCTGAGAAAGCAAAATCTCTGATTTAATTGGTAATTGGTAATGGGTAATTGGTAATGGGTAATGGGTAATGGGTAATTGGTAATTGGTAATAATTCTTCCCTATTCCCTATTCCCTGTTCCCTATTCCCTATTCCCTATTCCCTGTTTTATATTGAATAATAAAGTGGAAAAGATTTAGCATCTTTAGGTTTGACATAAACTTTTTCTTGTGGTTCTAATTTTAATTCATCGAATCGTTCCCGTGTTAAATGGGCTGTCATCATTTGCCCATCATCTAAGGTTAATTCAACTTGAATTTCCCAACCTAAATGAATGATTCTGCTAACTGTAGCTTGTGCTGTTGTTCCATTACCAACAGTTTCGATGATGATATCTTGGGGACGCAAAAATGTTTCTGGATTTGTTGATTCAAACCCACTACTTTGAAAGATTTTCGCAGAACTAGGTAATACATTCACAGGCCCGATAAAACTCATCACAAATGCAGATGCCGGATGATCATAAATTTGTGCGGGTGTTCCTACCTGTTCAACTTTGCCTTTATTCATCACTACAATTTCATCAGAAACTTCCATTGCTTCTTCTTGATCGTGGGTAACGAAAACTGTGGTAACATGAACCTCATCATGAAGACGACGTAACCAAGCTCGTAAGTCTTTACGGACTTTAGCATCAAGAGCGCCGAATGGTTCATCTAATAAGAGGACATTAGGTTCTACAGCCAATGCTCTAGCTAATGCTACACGTTGTCTTTGTCCACCGGAAAGTTGTGAAGGATAGCGATCGCCTAATCCACTCAATTGTACCAGTTCTAATAACTGTTCTACTTTTCCCTCGATTTTCTTTTTAGGAGCTTTGCGAATTTCTAAACCAAAAGCAATATTTTTACGAACAGTTAAATGTTTAAATAGGGCATAGTGCTGAAACACAAACCCAATATTTCTTTCCTGCACACTCTGATTGGTGGCATCTTTACCTGTTAGAATAATTTTACCTGTATCTGGTAATTCTAAACCCGCTATTAATCGTAACAGGGTAGATTTACCAGATCCAGATGGACCAAGTAAAGCCACCAGCGAACCACTCTGAATTTCCAGATTTATCTGTTCAACTGCTTGGAAACTACCAAATTGTTTAGAGACGTTTTCAACTACTATGCCCACTGGTTTTAGACCTCTGCAAATAATCTACGGTTTTTAAGTAGGAATACCGTACTTTATATTTATATCACAAATATTTGCAGTGGTATCATTAAAATTCATGAACATCAAAATATTTGAGGTTTTTGGTTAAACAATCCAAAATTGAGTCATGTTCTAGTAGCCTGTCAAGAACTAATTGACGGGTTTATTCGTTGCCATTTGGATTATTCCTTCTTCCTTCTTCCTTCGTGTCCTTCGTGCCTTCGTGGTTCGTTTCTTATCCGTCAAAATTTATTTGCCA
>JAKOGY010000392.1 GCA_028658405.1 Dolichospermum sp. ST_sed8
AGATACCGCAAGGGTTCTAAGTTAAGTGGACTCGTTGAACCAAGAATCTCAGTGGCTAAAGCCAGTGAGAGTGTCAAAGGAGAATCTGCTTTAATGCTGATGGCAAATTTGGATATTGAAACTCAAAACCTGACTCTAAAGTGCGTTTGGGTAAAACCTGTTGTCCTTCCAAAACTACCTTTGCCCCGTCTCCCAATATAGCCTCTATTGCAAATCCAGGAACAGGCAACCAAGAGGGACGATTCATCACGTTACCCATAGTTGTACTTAAATCATTCATGCGGACTGGTTGAGGAGCAGTAGCATTATATACTCCTTCCATTGTTGGTTTGGTTAAAGCTTGGATGATTAAACTAACGATATCATCTAAGTGAATCCACGAAAACCATTGTTGACCACTACCAATAGGTCCACCGGCAAATAGTTTAAAGGGGGTAATCATTTTCCCCAAAGCACCACCATTACCCAAAACAATGCCAAAACGTAGAATTACTAACCGGACATTGGCATCTTTGACCTTGCTGGCTTCTGCTTCCCATTCTTGACAGACTTGAGCCAAAAAGTCATTACCAGAAGCACTATCTTCATCAAAACTGGCAGTTTCACTAGTTCCGTAGTAACCAATAGCCGAAGTATTGACTAAAACGCTGGGTTGGGGATTAGCTTTAGCTATAGCTTCAACTATTTTTTGTGTACCCAGTTTGCGAGTTTTGAGGATTTCTTGCTTGCGTTCTGGTGTCCAACGTCCCTCAGCAATGGGTTCTCCTGCCAAATTAACTACTCCATCACAACCAGCTATGCTATCTTGCCAAATGCCGGATACACCAGGGGTATAGGAAATAATTTCTAAATTAGGAAATGCTTGAGAGGGAAAAACTTTTTGAGCAAAGGTAGTATTCCGAGTTAATACTAATATTCTATGACCTTCTGTCTGTAGTCTTTCTACTAACCGACTACCCACAAATCCTGTCGCACCACTAATTACTATTTTCATTGCTATTGCTTGTTGTTTATTACTTAACTGAGGAATAAATCTAATGTTGGGTTACGCTGTTGCTTCACCCAACTTACAAAGAATTGTTAGTTAATGAATCCACGTTGCTTACTTTATTAAATAAATATTCTGTTATTTTTCCAAATCTTCATTCATCCCTGGGTTGATTAATGTAATGTCATATTCAATGGCATCAGTTGAGGAAAAAATCTCAGTATTTTGCAATAGATAATAAATTGCGCGAACTTGGGGCGCAAAAACAATTTCATCTTCATTGCGGAGATTATGCGCTGGAATTTTTTGTCCATTAATCATCAAACCATTAGAACTGGGTTTTCCTTTAGTATTACCATCCACAATTCGATAATAATATTGTTGACTATTATTTGAGCGGGGTAATCTTACTAATGTGGCATGATGACGGGAAACAAACTGGGAAAATAAACGAATATGACAATTATGATCTCTACCGATAGAATAAACAAGGTTTTCTAAAAGAAATTCTTTCCGTCCTTGATTATCTTCAATAATCAGTAGATGTTTTTCATTAGTTACTGTTGCCATTTCCATGATAGGTACAATAGTTACCTAAACTTTGATCAAGCATAAATATTAATGGAGGATCTTTTTTTCGCATTATTTTAGAGATGACAGAAAGAAAAATTATTGACTATTAAACTAGGGAGCAAACCTCCTTAATAAAATTGAGTTAGTTACAACACTGACAGAGCTAAAGGCCATTAATGCCGCTGCACTGGCAGGACCAAGAACAAAACCCCAACTAGGTAATAATACACCAGCCGCGAGGGGAATACCTATAGTATTATAAGCAAAAGCCCAAAATAAATTCTGACGGATGGTATTAAAAGTGGATCTACTTAGCTGAATGGATTTTACAACATCAGTAAGGGAATTTCGCATTAAGATAATTTCGGCTGTTTCCATTGCCACATCTGTACCAGAATGTAAAGCTATACCTACATCTGCCTGGGATAAAGCTGGGGCATCATTAATGCCATCTCCTACCATAGCTACATAAGATTTGATTTTCCCAGATTGAAGAGCTTGAATAGTAGCAGCTTTCTGGGCTGGGGGAATACCTGCCATGATATCAGCATTGGTGATTCCTAGTTGTTTAGCGATCGCATTAGCTGCTTCTAATCTATCACCACTGAGGAGCATAACTCGCAAACCCATTTGTCGCAATTTGTCTACTGCGGTTTTAGCATCTGGTCTGAGGGTATCACTAACAGCAATTAATCCTGCTAAAGTTCCATCTACAGCCACAGCAATCACGGTTTTTCCTGCTGTGGCTAGTTGGTGTCCTTGTTGTTCTGCTGTTTCATTAATATTGACTTGGTGGTAATGGCACCATTCCCAGTTACCTAAAAGGACATTTTTCCCCCCAACTACAGCAGATACGCCCATTCCTGGTTCTGTGTGGAAGTCTACCGCACTAGGGATGATTAACTCTTGACGTTTAGCTTCTTCCTGAATAGCTATAGCGAGGGGATGATAAGTACCGCTTTCTACCGCTGCTGCTAGTTGGATTAATGATGATGGTAAAACTGATTCGGTAAGGGCTAGACAATCAGTGACTGTGGGCTTACCTGTGGTGAGAGTTCCGGTTTTATCAAAAATCACTGTATCTAGTTTGTGGACTTTTTCTAAAACGTCGCCACCTTTGATTAATAATCCCCGTTCTGCACCCATTCCTGTTCCTACTAAAATAGCAGTCGGGGTAGCTAGTCCTAAAGCACAAGGACAAGCAACTACCATCACAGCGATCGCTAATTTTAAACTAATTAACAATGAAGAATACTGGGTGTGAGGAAATAAATGTTGGGGATTATGTCCCATATTGTGAGCCATTTCCATACCACCAGACATAATCACATCTGGCCAGAGGTGAGTTCCTAATAAATACCAAAAGGCAAAGGTTAAACAAGCTGCTGTTAAAACACCGTAGGTAAAATACCCAGCTACCGTATCTGCTAATTTCTGTACTGGGGCTTTGCGAGTTTGGGCAGCTTCTACCAAAGCCACAATTTGTGCCAGAGTTGTATCATCACCTGTGCGAGTAGCTTGAATAGCGATCGCTCCTGACTGATTTAAAGTTCCCCCAGTGACAGAATCTCCTACTTGCTTCATCACAGGTACTGCTTCCCCAGTCAACATCGCCTCATCTATGGTAGTTTGTCCAAAACGAACCTCACCATCAACAGGAATTTTATCTCCTGGTAACACCTGCAACCATTCACCCACGCGCACTTGTTCCGCTGGAATTTCTATAATATTTGCCCCAGCAATTAATTTTTCTTTCTGTCATCTCTAAAATAATGCGAAAAAAAGATCCTCCATTAATATTTATGCTTGATCAAAG
>JAKOGY010000393.1 GCA_028658405.1 Dolichospermum sp. ST_sed8
TGAGCAAGTCGTGTCTTTGATTAAAGAATCTCAGTCACTTTAGTGCTGAGAGTGTCAAATATAGAGTATAGTATCGCAACATTTTGGCAATATTTTACTTAGACTTATTCATCACACAAAGCTATGGTTTTAAATATGTAGTTTCTAATTATATTTAAACGTTATGAAAAAAGAATGAGCGTATTTATGAGCGAAGCTGAAAGTTAATATTTCATCACAACCTGATCAATACGAATTAATATATAGATTTAATATCGTATGTATGATAGAGGACTACCCGAAAAAGACTCTTAATTTACATATCTTTACAATTCGCCATCTGGAAAAGAGAGTTTGTTGGGTAAACACTTAATGGCTATGTTGCTGATTACAGCCAGATAACAGCGATCTTGGTAGATAAATTATTCAAGGTGTCTATTACATTGTTTAAAGTTATGTAGCCTTTTGCTTACAAGCTATCAAGCCCTGGGGTAAACTATGCCTTGATTATGATTATTTCACTCCAGAAGAACACCCGCAAGGAGCAGTTTTTTCAATGTCTCATACCGTAAAAATCTACGACACCTGCATTGGCTGTACACAATGCGTCCGCGCTTGCCCTACTGACGTACTAGAAATGGTTCCTTGGGATGGCTGTAAAGCTGCTCAAGTGGCTGCTTCTCCCCGCACTGAAGACTGTGTTGGTTGTAAGCGTTGTGAAACTGCTTGCCCCACCGACTTTTTGAGCATTCGCGTTTATCTAGGTGCTGAAACAACTCGCAGCATGGGCTTGGCTTACTAAGAATCCCTAAATTCTTGGTAGTTTAGTGCTGAGGACTGAGAATGGGAGAAACATCGAGATTCTTCCCTCATTCCTCGGCATTTTTGTGTCAGCAGTAGGGGCGTATAGCAATACGCCCCTACTGAACCACGAAGGCACGAAGAACACGAAGGAAGAAGAAAGAAGTTACCCAATAACTAATGACTAATAACTAATGACTAATAACTAATAACTAATAACTAATAACTAATAACTAATAACTAATAACTAATGACTAATGATTAATGACTAATAACTAATCTGCTTTTACTTGCTAAAGTGGCTGATCTATCCCAGCAACTATACTTAAAATTTAATCATCTTGAAACCGGAGTGGTTTAAGCAATGTGTGGAATAGTTGGATATATAGGTACTCAGGCAGCGACAGATATTTTACTGGCTGGACTAGAAAAGTTAGAATATAGAGGTTACGATTCGGCGGGAATTGCGACTATTTTGGAAGGTGACGTGCATTGTGTGCGAGCTAAGGGCAAATTGGTTAACCTGCGTTCTAAACTGGCACAAATCGAAAATCCTGCCCAAATAGGGATTGGTCACACGCGCTGGGCAACTCATGGTAAACCTGAAGAGTATAATGCCCATCCTCATTTAGATACGGCGTTGCGGATAGCGGTGGTGCAAAATGGGATTATTGAGAATTATCGAGAGTTGCGGGAACACCTGAAGGCGCTAGGACATGAATTCCGTTCAGAAACAGATACAGAGGTAATTCCCCATTTAATTGCTGAATGTTTAAAGCATACTTCTGAAAATCCTGCTTCCCCTTCGATGTTTTTAGATGCGGTGCGGGATGCTGTGAGTAAGTTAGAAGGGGCTTATGCGATCGCTGCTATTTCTGCTGACTTCCCTGATGAATTGATTGTAGTCCGCCAACAAGCTCCTTTAGTTATTGGTTTTGGACAGGGTGAGTTTTTCTGTGCTTCTGATACCCCGGCAATTGCCCCTTATACCCGCGCTATATTGTCCCTAGAAAACGGTGAAATTGCTCGTTTGACTCCTTTAGGGGTAGAAGTATATAACTTTGCTGGACATCGCTTGAAAAAGCATCCCCGCACCCTCAACTGGAATCCCATTATGGTGGAAAAACAGGGATTCAAACATTTTATGCTCAAGGAAATCTATGAGCAACCGGGAGTAGTTCGGGATTGTTTGGAGGCTTATTTCCCGACAGAAGAGAACGCCCAAATTACTGCTGAATCACCGGTAAAATTAAATTTACCAGCGGAATTTTACGCAGATTTAGAACAAGTTCAAATTGTGGCTTGTGGTACAAGTTGGCACGCTGCGTTAGTGGGTAAATACTTATTAGAACAATTGGCGGGAATTCCTACTCAAGTACAATATGCTTCAGAATTTCGGTATGCACCATCACCGCTAACGGCTCATACTCTGACTATTGGCGTAACTCAATCTGGGGAAACTGCTGATACTTTAGCAGCTTTGTCTATGGAAAAAGAACGCCGTCAAGGTAAAGAAGCTAAGTATCAAGCACGACTTTTGGGGATTACTAATCGTCCAGAGAGTAGTTTGGGGAATATGGTTGCAAACATTATCAATACTCATGGGGGTATTGAAATTGGTGTGGCTGCAACGAAAACTTTTGTGGCACAATTGATGGCGTTTTATGCTTTGGCGTTAGATTTGGCTTATCGTCGTCAGGAAATTAGTCCATTAAGATTTGAGGAAATTCTCACGGGTTTACGTCAGTTACCAGGAGAAATAGAAGCGATTTTGGAAACTCAAGAAAAATATATTGAGCATTTAGTACATGATTTTGCGGAAACGAAAGATTTTATCTTTATTGGTAGGGGAATTAATTTTCCCATTGCCTTAGAAGGGGCTTTGAAGTTAAAAGAAATTAGTTATATTCATGCGGAAGGATATCCTGCGGGAGAAATGAAACATGGTCCAATTGCGTTGTTAGATACTAAAGTTCCAGTTGTAGCGATCGCTGTTCCTGGTAATGTATATGAAAAGGTGATTTCTAATGCTCAAGAAGCTAAAGCTAGAGATTCTCGATTAATTGGGGTGACTTCTGTTAAAGATGGGGAAGCGGCGGAAATCTTTAATGATTTAATTCCGGTTTCGGAAGTGGAGGAAATTCTGTCGCCAATTCTCACAGTTATTCCTTTGCAATTGTTAGCTTATCATATTGCGGCCCGACGAGGTTTGGATGTAGATCAACCAAGGAATTTGGCTAAGTCAGTGACTGTGGAATAATTGATGTTTTGCTGATTTATTTGTTGTGGAAGAATAAAAAAGTTGGAAAATAAATAAAAAAGTTGTACAATTTCTCCTGTGGGTGTATCTACTAACCATCCAGAGGAGGATTTTTTAGATGATCCCAATATCTTCAAATTGATTAATTTATTCTATGCTACCTCAATCAAATTACATAATTAATTAAACTATGAGCGCACCATCTAATATTATTCCCCACATTCCGCACTTCAAAAGTAGTATAAGCAAACTACATTAAGAGCCAATTAAAACTTATAATTTTAACAATCAAGTATCAATGAAAAATAAAATTATCAACGCAAAGAATTA
>JAKOGY010000394.1 GCA_028658405.1 Dolichospermum sp. ST_sed8
TTTATTTTATCAATTTATTATTAAAATGTATAATTAATTTTGCATGGGTACTTAGAACGGTTCCAAATTACCGGAACAGGTGCTAAGGACAATATCGTTACAGGGGATGGTAATGATACGATTAATAGCGGTGCTGGGAACGATACCATTAATGCATCTGGTGGTAATGACAGCATTAATACTGGAGATGGGAACGATAGCATTAATGGAGGTGATGGTAATGACACTATTGATGGTGTGAATGGAGCAAGTCTTACTCCCGGATTAGGAGAAATAGATAGCCTCACAGGTGGTACTGGGAGCGATAGCTTTATCTTAGGAAATGCTACCAAGGCTTATTATGATGATGGCAATACTCTAACTAATGGTAGTAGCGACTATGCAGACATTACCGATGTCAACATCGGAGATATTATTCAGCTTCCAGGAACAAGCAGTAATTACCTTCTGGCTGTTGTCGGTGCAGACACTCAAATATTAATCAATAAACCCGGAACAGAACCAGATGAACTCATTGGTATAATCCGAAATCAAACAGGCTTGAGTCTGACTGGAAGTAGCTTCGCTTATGTTGTATTACCCACCATTACCCTAGCTGTATCTCCCAGTAGCGTAACCCAAGATGGCACAACCAATCTAGTTTACACCTTCACCAGAACTGGAATTACCACTAATGCTTTAACTGTCAACTATGGCATCACTGGTACAGCCGATAGTACCGACTATATAGGTGCAACACCAGGAACAGACAAAACCATTACCTTTGCAGCTAATTCAGCCACAGCCACTTTAACCATAGACCCCACAGCAGATACCATTCTTGAAAGTGATGAAACCGTTGCTTTAACTCTCGCTACTGGTACAGGTTATCTCATTGGTACAACAACGGATGTAACGGGAACTATTACCAATGATGACACCACCATTACCCTAGCTGTATCTCCAACCAGCGTCTTAGAAGATGGTACAACTAACCTAGTTTACACTTTCACCCGAACAGGAATTACCACCAGTGCTTTAACCGTAAACTATAGCATTGCCGGGACAGCTAACAGTACCGATTATACTGGTGCAACACCAGGAACAGGCAAAACTATTACCTTTGCAGCTAATTCAGCCACAGCCACTTTAACCATAGACCCCACAGCAGATACCATCATTGAAAGTGATGAAACTGTGGATTTAACTCTCGTTGCAGGAACAGATTACACCCTGGGGACAACAACAGCCGTCACGGGAACTATTACTAATGATGATTTGTTACATAATATTAATCTCAGTACCAATCAAACCATTGTGGAAGGTTTCACAAGTCCCCAAAACGTCACCTACACAGTTACTCTTACTAGCGCCAGTAGCCAAAGCATTACCGTCCAATATGCCACTGCTAACGGTACAGCCATAGCAGCCTCAGATTATATCAGCACTAGCGGAACTCTCACCTTTAACCCTGGCGTTACCAGTCAAGTTATCAATATTCCCATTCTCAATGATTCCCTGAGTGAAGCGAATGAAGCTTTTACTTTAGCCCTATCCTCTCCCACGAATGCCAACTTGGGTACAACCAACACTGTCACCACAACCATCACCGATACCCTCAGTGCCTCTGTCACCACTACTCTACCAGCCAACGTCGAAAACCTGACTTTAACAGGAACAACAGCTATCAACGGTACAGGTAACGCAGGTAATAACATCCTCCAAGGTAATAGTGCCAATAACACTCTGACTGGTCTAAATGGTAATGACACTTATTCTTTTGTAGCTAATAGTGCTTTGGGAACTGACAGAATTACAGAGACGGCAACAGGGGGAACTGATACTATTGATTTTACGGGAACAACTGCTGCGGTGAATGTAAATTTAGGCATCACCACATCACAAACTGTTAATAGCAATCTCAAACTCATTCTCTCTGCTAATAATGTGATTGAAAATGCTATAGGTGGCACAGGAAATGACCGTCTCACGGGTAATACACTGAATAATATCCTCAGTAGCGGTGATGGAAATGACCAACTGCAAGGCTTAGGAGGAGATGACAACCTTTGGGGAGGAGTTGGTAATGATATTCTCGACGGTGGAACCGGTAATGATAGCCTCTGGGGAGAGCTTGGTGATGATGTCCTTACGGGAGGAGTTGGTAATGATAAATATCTGTTTCAAAGCTCTAGTGCGTTTGCTACCAGTTTAGGCATTGATTATATTAGCAACTTTGAAGCGAGAATAGACCAGATTGTATTAAGCAAAATTACTTTCAATGCCATTACTAATCTTGCAGGACAGGCTTTAACTGATTTTGCCGTTGTCACTGATGATGAATTTGTAGACGCTAGTAATGCTCATGTTGTTTTTAGTCAAAATACCGGCAGTTTGTTCTATAACCAAGACGGAAACCTTTTAGGTGCAACAGCAGTGTTTGAATTTGCCCGTTTAAGTAATCCTGATATCACCCTCAGTAGTAGTAATTTCAGTTTGATTGCTTAGTTTGCTGCTATAGCTGTCCGATTTGATTTTTGAAATATACGTAGGGTGGGCAATGGGCAATGCCTACCCTATGCTGGTTTTGGTGGGCAATGCCCGCCCCTAACAAAATCCGACGGACTTAAAATTGGTATACTGAACATGGTTTAATTATTTGATTCTATAGGTAGAGGTTTAGCAGTGCTCATTGGTGTCAACTTAACGTAAAACTCATAGCCCGAGTGGGAATGAATTCCCAGTCTAATAGCGGAAGTCATCTAAAGATGACTGAATACTAGGAAAATTTATTAGTCCGTTAAAACGGACTTCAGCTATTAGACAGGGAATTTATTCCCTGGCGGGTGTGGAAGCCAACAGATAAGCCATTTTTAGCTTAAGTTGACACCAATGAGCTTTTGCTTTACCCCTACACATCTAGGGTTTTCGTGATTCTCTAAAAGTCCATATTTTAGCCGTGTTTAGTATAATATTCCCCGATAACGATCAAACTTAGAACGAAATATCACACTTTCGCACTCTGCAAAAGTTTCAACTGAAATCAATAAAATGCCATTGTCAAGAGCTTTTTGGTAAGCTAGATTAGCAGTAGAACCAGGAAATAAAACAGCACTAACTAAAACATTAGCATCCAAAACATAGCGATTAAGCATCACTGTTAAGTATCTCGTTTAACAGTTCTAACGTTAGTCCATTTGCCTGAGCTTACGCCCCTAAATCCGCCGATATATTTTTTAACCGAAGATTTTTAATCTTTGGTAGAGTCGAGGAGGGATATTATTCCCTGCCCCTCTCTGTTAGATCCGGACGTGCCACTTTCACGGCATCC
>JAKOGY010000395.1 GCA_028658405.1 Dolichospermum sp. ST_sed8
TCATACCACAATATTGAAGGCGAATAAATTCGGCATTTGTCGGTTTTCCCCTTCGGTCTGAAGACACGAAGCTCCCAGCCTTCCCGTGTTCCTCTTGTGGGCAATGCCTACCAAAATCACTCAACGGTGGGCATTGCCCACCCTACAATATTAGAATTGTATTTGTTAATGTTTAGTTGTTAATCTATGTCTATAATTATTGCTGGAGAACGGAGCGGAGTTGGGAAAACAACAGTTACACTTACTCTTTTAGCATCTTTACGTCGTCGTGGTGTCACAGTGCAATCTTTTAAGGTGGGACCCGATTATATTGATCCTATGTTTCATCAATATGTTACTGGTCTTCCTTGTCGAAATTTAGATACTGTGCTAACTTCAGAAAGTTATGTTCAGCAATGTTTTAACCATTATTCTCCTCAGTCTGAATATACTTTAGTTGAGGGTGTAATGGGTTTATTTGATGGTATTGGCCAGTTAGCAAACACCAACGGAAAAACAGACTTTGCAAGTACAGCGCACGTTGCCAGATTATTAGATATACCGATAATATTAGTAATTGATTGTAGTCGTTTATCTGGTTCAGTAGCCGCAATTGCTCACGGTTATTGTTCTTTGGATAGTAGAATTAAAATTGCTGGTTTGGTATTGAATCGTGTTGGCAGTGAGCGACATTTATCATTATTAAAAGCTTCCCTTGCCCCTCTACAATTACCCATACTCGGTGTCTTACGACGACAAGATAATATTACCATTCCTGACCGTCATCTGGGTTTAATTCCCACAGCAGAATTAGCAGAATTAGATCAAATAATTAATAGTCTAGCAAATTTAGGTGATGTTTATTTTGATTGGGATAAACTCCTACCACTTTTAAAATCAGCACCTTTGACAATTAAAAATTCCCCATTAAAAACTAAAAATGCAAATCCCTCTATTAAAATTGCTGTTGCAAGAGATCAAGCCTTTAATTTTTACTATCAAGATAACTTGGATTTGCTAGAAGAATTAGGAGCAGAATTAGTATTTTGGAGTCCATTAAATGATTCCCAATTACCAAAAGATATTCAAGGAATGTATTTCGGTGGTGGTTTCCCTGAAGTCTTTGCACCACAATTAGCTGCAAATATTAGCCTAATTCAAGAAGTCAAAAACTCAATTCTAGCAGGAACACCCACAATTGCTGAATGTGGGGGATTGATGTATTTATGTGAGCAAATTATTGATTTTGATGGTAACTCTTGGCCAATGGTAGGAATATTACCCACTTCTGCACAAATGGATAAAAGATTAACTTTAGGATATCGTCGCGCAGTAGTTTTAGAAAATAATTTTTTATTTGATGTCAATAAAAATATTTTTGGACATGAATTTCATCGTTCTCATTTAATTACCAATTCTCAAAAACCTTTATTTAATACCTATCGCTATGATTGTGATGAAAATACAGGTTTTGAAGGTTGGTCTTTACCTAATGTTCATGCTTCTTATATTCATCAACATTGGGGAGAAAGTCAAGAAATTCCCCAAAGATTTCTGCAAGAATGTTTAAAAAATCAGAAAATTTACATATCCTAATAATTCATAACTTTCTTCCCTCATCCCTACTCAGTAAGTAGGTGAACACAATAAAACCAATCTGTGTAAAGAAAAGTAAAATCGTCCAAACCCTCTTCACTCTTGCATGAGTGCCTCTTGCCTTGCCATAACGACAATTTTTAATGCTAACCTACTTATATGGACTGAAATAATATAGGACTAATATTTGATTTTTTGAAGTAGAAATATTACGTAGGGTGGGCATTGCCCACAATATCATGATTATGGTGGGCATTGCCCACCCTACAATACTTAACATATCAAAATAATATTGTTAACTCTTGGAGGTCCACCAATGACCCGACAATAATATAGTAGACATTGGTGTGCGGAATTCATGAGACACCATGGAAATAAAATTAGACTTTAAAAGATGGAGTTCAAATAAGTAGAAATATAGAAATATTTAGTAATAACTATTAACTAATATTTTCATTCAGTTTCCGAATTAAACGAGATAACTCACGAATAATATTCACGGCAATTTCTGGAGTTTCTTCAATAGCATCATAAAGTTGCTCTTGGGTAAGTTCCAAACACTCACAAGATTCTAAAGTAGTGATAGCAGCGGAACGAGGTTGAGTATCAAAGACCGCCATTTCACCAAAGTAGTTTCCCTTATCAACTTCTGCTAACTTGGTATCACCAATATGGACTTTTACCCGACCAGATACTAATATATACAGAGATCGCCCTTCTTGTCCTTGCTGAAAGATTGTATAATTAGCTGGGTAAGATAATTCATTCATTACGGAAGCAAGCCTGACAATGAAATCATCCCGCAGTTCTTTAAAAATGGGGACTTGTCTCACAAACAATAACCGATCAACACTGGTAAGCATAATTACTGGTTATAAATAAAACATTGACACTGGTATCAAATCATCAGTAAGAAGGTAATTAGCCTTGGGATTATCCTACTGTAGAAGCTAAGTTGAGATTTTGACTCCTGAATTCTGAAAATTTATCTTGAGCATTGTTAGAAAATTACCAATTTATGATGTACTTTCTAGAAAATTATTCTCCCATAGAAACTTACAATTATGTACACAGTACAATTAAATATGATCATCAATCTACTCTTAGTCAGTTCGTAGCACCAAATGACATCAAAGGATATTTACCCATACAACTAGGTCAAACATCTATTAATCAAATAGATTCAATCTCCAGCGAAAACTTGAGTGATTCTCGGTTTTTAGTTCCTAAAACTGATATAGCTCCAAATATTCCTCAAGTTGGTAAAAATAACTTACAAACAGAACCTACAACCCCAGAACAGAAACCATTTAAACCCCAAAAATTGCCTTTAATTTTCCAAAAACCAGCACCCTCATCTGCATCTTCTAGTATTACCATTCTGACACCATCCTGGTAATTGGAATTAAGCTTGTAGTATAAGTCAGGAGTGAAAGCCGCTGGCAGTTTAATAGGAAGAAGGTAGGGTGCATTAGCTCGTCTTGTGACGCACCGTTGATTTAGCTTAAGGTGCGTTACGGCTATGCCTAACGCACCCTACAAATACTTGGAGTTTTCAAAATTCAAATACTATTGCTATATATAGGAATCCGATTTGATTCTTGAACAAAATTACGTATTTGTAGGGTGCATTAGCGTTTCGCGTAACGCCCGAAATCCTTAAGAATGGTGCGTTACGCTATCGCTAACACACCCTACGTATCTGTTC
>JAKOGY010000396.1 GCA_028658405.1 Dolichospermum sp. ST_sed8
TTAAAACCGCACGGGTAGGCTTTCCCCCGCGCTCTAAAGAGACGCGGCTCCCAGCCTTCCCGCAATCCCCTGGTGGACTTAGTCCATGTAAGTGAATCCTGATAATACAGTAGTGAATTATACTGACTAGATACTTTTAAAATATCCTCAAAAATAAATTTTGAGTTATCCCCAATTCCCAATATCACCACAATTTGATACCCTAGCTTAAACAGTTTTGAGAAAATTTAAAGCGTGGAAATTCAAGTTGGGCGCGGAAAAGTGGCTCGTCGAGCCTATGGAATTGATGAAATTGCTTTAGTCCCTGGTAACAGAACACTCGATCCGAGTTTACCTGATACTCACTGGAAAATTGGCAATATTGAACGAGAAATCCCCATTATTGCCAGTGCAATGGATGGTGTCGTTGATGTGAAAATGGCTGTGCGCTTGTCCCAGTTGGGGGCATTGGGAGTAATTAATTTAGAGGGTATTCAAACTCGCTATGCTGACCCCGAACCGATTTTAGATCGGATTGCCGCCGTCGGTAAAGATGAATTTGTCAGTCTGATGCAAGAACTTTATGCCGAACCAATAAAGCCGGAACTCATTGAAAAACGTATTCAGGAAATTAAACAACAAGGTGGTATTGCGGCAGTTAGCGCAACTCCAGCAGGTGCAAGCAAATATGGTGAAATAGTAACTAAAGCAGGAGCAGATTTATTTTTTATCCAAGCTACAGTAGTTTCTACTGATCATATATCTCCAGAATCCATCACTCCCCTGAATTTAGCGGAATTTTGCCGTTCTATGCCCATCCCTGTGGCATTAGGAAATTGCGTTACTTATGAAGTCACCTTGGAGTTAATGAAAGCTGGTGCAGCAGCAGTCTTAGTGGGCATTGGACCTGGTGCTGCTTGTACTTCTCGTGGAGTGCTGGGTGTGGGCGTACCTCAAGCCACAGCGATCGCTGATTGTACAGCCGCTAGAGATGATTATTTCCGGGAAACTGGTAAATATATCCCCATCATCGCTGACGGTGGTTTAATCACCGGTGGAGACATTTGTAAATGTATCGCCTGTGGTGCAGACGCTGTGATGATTGGTTCTCCATTTGCCAGAGCCGCTGAAGCCCCTGGGCGTGGTTATCACTGGGGTATGGCAACTCCTAGCCCAGTATTACCTCGTGGGACTCGGATTCGCGTTGGTACGACGGGAACACTAGAACAAATACTCAGAGGACCCGCCGGTTTAGATGACGGGACTCATAATCTCTTAGGAGCTTTAAAGACCAGTATGGGAACTTTAGGTGCTAAAAACATTAAAGAAATGCAGCAAGTTGAAGTTGTCATTGCTCCTTCCCTGTTAACTGAAGGCAAAGTTTACCAAAAAGCCCAACAGTTAGGTATGGGTAAATAACTTACTCATGAGATGGGTAATCGGGGAAGAAATAAAATCCTTATTTATTCCCTCTTCCCCCTGTCACCTATTCCCTGTTCCCTGTTCCCCGTTCCCTGTTCCCCGTTCCCTGTTCCCTGTTCCCTATTCCTGACAAATTCAAAAACTTTTCTAGTAGTCTGAAGAATCACTGGAAAAATCACATATCTAGCCTACAATAGAGATGGCGGAGACAAATGTTTCCGTTCACTCCTCACACCACACTCCGCCCGGACTAATGTTCGGGCGGTTCCTTATGGTATGTTTTAATGTTCTAGTTTCTTTGCAAATGTATATCCTTTATCTCTGAGAGGATGTTTTTGCTATGGTAGAATTTTCACCAAGCTCAGAAATATCATAAGTAAGGTTTTTAGGTATGTCAGCAGCGACAAACGTTACGGATTCAAGTTTTCAGGTAGATGTACTCGACAGCGAAGTTCCAGTTTTAGTAGATTTTTGGGCTCCTTGGTGTGGTCCATGCCGAATGGTAGCCCCTGTTGTTGAAGAAATTGCGGCTCAGTACGAAGGACAACTCAAGGTTGTGAAAGTCAACACTGATGAGAATCCTAATATTGCTGGTCAGTATGGTATTCGCAGTATTCCCACACTAATGATTTTCAAAAATGGAGAAAAAGTAGATACGGTTGTCGGTGCTGTACCCAAAACCACTTTATCTAAAGCTGTGGAACAGTATCTTTGAAACTTACCAGGGAAACCGGGAAGTTTGAAAGCCCCTGAGAAACTCCGAACTTAGTTCCGTCTTTCGTGCTACCCTTCGGGAACGCCAAGGGCGAACAGACAGGGGATAAAAAACGACACGGGCAGTTCGACAAGCTCACTGTAACACTTGCCGAACTGCTCACTGACCACGGTCTTAACCGCCTTAAATGATTTTCTACTTACATTTGGCGCAAAACCCTAAGGGTGGAAATCTAGCGGAACTAGAGTAAATCGCGGTTTGTTTCGTTATCAAGATGGTACAAAAATAAATGCAGATTGCAACAGTGCAGCTAATATTTTCGTGCGATTCGTTGTTAGTTGAATCACGGTATTCAGCCCGTACATAAGCTAACCAACCCAATCCAATCATGGAAAAAGGATGAACTCTCGGTCTGATATGGGTGTAAGTCCCATTTACCAGACTCAGGTATAACTCCCTACCTGCCCACGATGACCCGACTCGGTATCGGGAGGTCGAAGCTGGAAGACGCAATCAGACATCCGTTGTGGGGTGACACTTGGCGTTAACGGGGAGTTCCTACGGTGAAATCGAGCCTCAAAAAGCAACCTATTAGCAAGCAGGACACAACATCAAAAACCTGACCTCATTGGAGTTAAATCCCGCCGCATCTTGAAAATAATAGCGGTAAGAGTCTAGGGATTCCAATGGTTGAATCGGCTACACCTAACGGAACTATCAATCAACCGAGGGAACGAATAAAAACGGATTGAGGGTCTAGGGGTGGTCGAACCCCATAAGTAGGCTAGACGAGCAGCGGAATCCCCTCATTTCGGGTAGGACAGACCGTAATTGGTCTGAGGTGTTCAGAATACATAGATTGGAGCAGAGCATGATTGGACACAGAGACAACTCTAGTGAATCTTGGAAGAAGTTACCCTGGAAGAAATTCCGTCGTAACTTATTCCGCCTACAAAAACGAGTGTACAAAGCGGTTCAAGTTGGCGACAAGCGCAAAGCGAAGTCCCTACAAAAGCTGATTCTGAAATCAACCGCAGCTAGATTACTGGCTATCCGTCAAGTATCACAGCTAAATGCTGGGAAAAAGACCGCAGGAATTGATGGCAAAAAGTCCCT
>JAKOGY010000039.1 GCA_028658405.1 Dolichospermum sp. ST_sed8
ATTGTAGTTTCCCCAGTAAAGATAAAACTTTCAAAGTAAAAGATATTTGTCTATATTTTTTACAACTATTGGCTCTGCATCATTGTTCCCAAAAACGGATATGGGGAGAAGATGAAATTCAGTTAGTTTTAGTAGTAGCAGATCAAGCCGCTTTAGCTTTATCCCAAGCCTATGCCTATGAACAAGTACGGGCTTTGGCTCAACGCGAATCTCTGATCAATACAATTACTAGCGCCATTCGCTCTAGTCTGAATCCAGAAGACATTTTTGCTGCGATTACCCAACAGTTAGGACGAGCTTTACAAGTTGATGCGTGTGTACTGTCATTATGGACGGTTGATGATGAATTTGTTCATTGTGTAGGCTTGTATGATAGTTCTGACAATGTAGAGAATTCTCTGGAACATTACTACTCTTTACATCATCAATTGCCTGATTCTCTAGTCAGAATTCAAGATAATCCCATTTTGCAAGAAATATTGCAGACAGAAGAACCAGTAGTCATTGCTGATATTACGCAATGTTCCGCTGATATTCAGGGTTTTGAATTACCTTTGAAAATGCCAGTGCGATCGCTCGTAGTGGTCCCTTTACTGGCTGATGGCAAATGTATTGGTAGTATCACCCTGCGGGAAGGGAGAACGCCTAGACGGTGGCTATCCTCAGAAATTGAGTTAGCTAAAGCAGTCGCGTCTCAAGCCGCCATTGCCGTACAGCAATCACACTTATACCAAAAGACCCGCGAACAAGCAGAACGGTTATTAGAATTAGATAAACAAAAAACCGAATTTTTCCAAAATATCTCCCATGAATTTCGCACCCCCATCACCTTAATCCAAGGCCCCCTAGATTCAGCCGTCAGTAACGGTGAAGGTTTATCTCCTGCTCAAAGTATCATCGCTCTTCGCAATTCTCGCCGATTACTGCGCTTAGTCAATCAACTCCTGGATTTGCAACGTCTTGATGCTGGGAGAATGCAGCCCAATTTCCGCCCTTGTGATCTCGTCGAATTTGTTACCCAAATTGTGGACTCATTCCGTCCCTACTGCGAGAAAAAAGGACTGCAAGTTAACACCGATTTAGTTAACTGTCCCACAGTTTACTTAGACATAGAAAAATTTGACAAAGTGCTTTATAACCTGTTGTCAAACGCTATGAAATTTACCTCCGAAGGGGGAACAATCACCATTAAAGTAGCTGCAATAGGTAATCATTGCCTCTTACAAGTTCAAGATTCCGGGATTGGGATTCTTCCGCAACAAATTCCCTATCTATTTGAACGATTCCGTCAAGCTGAAGGCTCAGAAAATCGCAGCTATGAAGGTAGTGGTTTGGGTTTATCCCTCGTAAAAGAATTAGTAGAATTACATGGAGGTACTGTCTCAGTTGACTCAATTTATGGACAAGGAACTACCTTTACCTTAGAGTTATTACCCGGTTCATCTCACTTACCCACAGAGCGAATATTAGATACTGCCGCTGATTTGAATATTAGTCGCGCTAGTGTGGAATTAGCTGATTTAGAACAGATTAATTTAGATATAGAAACTTTTGAACAGAAACTAGACTCATTACCAAATTCGGAAATTAACGATTCCCAACTTCTGAGTATCACAAAGCAGGGGACTGGACATTCCATTGTGGTTGTTGATGATAACCCCGATTTACGAGTTTATGTATCTGATATTTTGCGTCGCAACGGCTATAAAGTGGATACAGCCCGTAACGGAATTGAAGGATATCTTCTCGCACAACGAATTAAACCTAGTTTAATTGTCACCGATTTAATGATGCCCGTGGTGACAGGACTGGAAATGATTAAAATGATTCGCTCTGAAGCAGATTTAAAAGGAATACCGATTATTCTCCTGACAGCCAAAGCTGATGAAGAAACCAGGATTCAAAGCACAGAAGAGGGTGCAGATGCTTATTTAGCGAAACCTTTTAATGATCGGGAACTCCTAGCAGAAGCACGGAATCTTCTAGCTTTGAAGGAAAATGAAAAACGCATCTTGGAATTAAACTCTTATCTCACAGAATCTGTACTCAGCCGATTTTTACCCACTGCATTAGTTAGAAAAGCTGCTGCGGGAACTTTGACACTAGATTTACAACCAGAACCACGGTTAGTGACAGTTTTATTTAGTGACATTGTGGGTTTTACCCAGTTATCCAACACCCTCAGATCCCGAAAAGTCGCAGAAATATTGAATGAATATTTGGAAACTATGACTAAGGTAGTATTCGAGAATGGCGGCACAGTGGATAAATTTATGGGAGATGCTATCTTGTCTTTATATGGAGCGCCAGAAGACCTCACACCCAATGAACAGGTTAGACGCGCCATTAATACAGCTAGAGCCATGCAAAGAGCATTGATCAAATTAAATCTGCGCTGGCGATCGCAAGGTATCTTTGAAACAGATGGCCGTGATGGCGTGCAATTTCGCTGTGGTATCCACCAAGGTACAGCCGTTGTCGGGATGTTTGGTAGCGCCCAGCGGGCTGACTATACAGCCATTGGTCCAAGTGTGAATATTGCCGCCCGCTTACAATCCGCCGCTGTTCCTGGTACTATTCTAGTCTCTGCTGCTGTAGCCGATTATTTACAGGAAGCAGAAATTACTAAAGGTAGTCCCTTAGAACTGAAAGGTATAGATGAAACAGTTCTAACTTTCATGGTGACATCAGAACCTATGAAATAATTAAAAATGCAAGTAGGGGCAAACCCCCCGTGGTTGCCCCTCTTGTGGAGTCACCGTAGGGGCAAACCCCCCGTGGTTGCCCCTCTTGTGGAGTCACCGAGTCAGAATAAATGCAACCTGCAAAAACATTTGACTTTAAATTAGATCAAGATTTTTAATTAACATGATACCAACGCTGACAAATAATGATTCAATTACATCTCATAATTTAAGACGACATACTGATCCACCTTGGTTATGGGCTGTTGTATGTATTGGTTCAGTATCGCTTCATTTGTTAGTATTTTGGTTAATGCGTTCATCCAATGAGTTTACAGCTTGGTTTCCTCCGTCTAACCAAAGTTCTATTCCCATTGACTTTATCGAAATTCCATCTGAACCAAAATCTACAATTAAACCCCAATCAACAACTTCAAAAATTAAACCAGAACCCTCTTTTTTACCTTTACCAAACTCATCATCAGTTACACCCAACAATCAAGATGATGGTGAAATAACTTCTAGAATTAATTTACCAGAACAAGATAAAACTCAAAAATCTGAAGTTAGAAAACCTGAAGTTAGAAAACCTGAAGTTAGAAAATCTGAAGTTAGAAAATCTGAAGTTAGAAAATCTGAAGTTAGAAAACCTGAAGTTAGAAAATCTGAAGTTGAAAAATCTGAAGTTGAAAAATCTGAAGTTGAAAAACCTGAACCTGAAAAACCACCAGTTAGACAACAATTCTATCCCACCAACCCAACACCAGAAGCAACACCAATAATTCCAGAAAGTGAACGTCCCTGGAATCGTCGTCAAGAAGTGAAACTAGGTGAAGGAACTCTTCTCCCCCAGGATATTCCTACTGATTCCCCGACTCCCACAGCAGAACCTTCTGCAAATCCTAACCCAGAACCTTCTCCAAGCCCCAATGTCGGGGGTGCTATAGCTACCGTCAGTCCTATACTCAAAGAAGAAGTTAGTGAACTCATACAACAAAAACAACTGATAGCAGATGCTTTACCAGATGTTCTAGCTGAATACAAAGGAAGTACAGAAAAGGAATTAGAGGCTAGTATACTTCCTAGCGATGAGGTGATTAAACCAGCAAATATACTGGCTAGTTTAATCATTGATAAAAATGGACAGTTTCAACAAGCGATAGTCATAACCATTGAACCAGCCGTACTTCGCAGCCAAACGAATATTTATGAGCAAGCACTTAATGAGATATTTGCACAAGAGAGCTTTCTTGCTGCATATAATCAAGACGGTTCAAAACCTGATTTGAGCAATTTATATATACGTCTGAAAATTAAACCAATAAATTCCCAATAGGTACTTGCAATTTTATAAAAGCTATGTTATCTTGATTAAGTTACAAAAGCGCGGGTGTAGTTTAGTGGTAAAACTCCAGCCTTCCAAGCTGATCATGCGGGTTCGATTCCCGCCACCCGCTTTTGAATAAAAAAACTACTCCGTTACCTGTCTTGGTAGTATTCATAATGAGCATAGTTTCAAAAAAGAAACCCTTATTTTAAAGTCAAATCACTTAGGTGAAGTTGTAGAAGTATACTTCAATAAAGAAAAGCGTCATTTCTACGGTATTAAAGAAGATGGAACTGTAATAGAACACGACGGCAACTGTGGGAATGATTTCGCTCAACCAGTAATGCTGTACAAAATTAAATACTTTTTTGAAAGAGAACCAAAAGATACTTGGGAAGTAGCCTATCGAGTTAAAGGTAAAAGTGAAGATACATGGAAGGCAGGATTTAAAACAGCTAGAGAAGCTTGGTTATATAGAGAAGCGTTAATTTCTGCTGGTATAGCTGAAAGATGACAAATCTGTACTGATAGAAAATGTCTAGAAGATTTGCAGTAAGCCCTACTTAAAACTCCTCAAGTAGGCTTTGAAAAGTTATACTCAACAGGCTTAAACCGTTCCTACATTTTATATTTAGCGATCGCCGATATTGTCAAGAATCATCGTTTAAAATATAGAGAACTTCCAGGAAAATTGGTATGAAAGCAGAGTTAACAGCCATCATTGAGACGGCAACAGAAGGCGGGTACTGGGCTATTTGTCCAGAAATTTCTGGTGCTAATGGTCAAGGTGAAACCATTGAGGAAGCAAAAGAAAGCTTGAAAAGTGCTATTCAAATGATTCTTGAAGATCGTCTGGCAGATATCCGCAGGGGACTAACAGAGGAAGTAATCGAAGAGACTATTTCAATTCCATGAAACTTGATACTCCCCGCTCTAAAGAGGTGGGGATTCTTAAGACCAAATAAATAATCTTAACGGCGATATCAATGCGCCTCTACTGATTCCACTAGAATTTAATCCTAGCTTTACCGCTACTTTTCTGAAAATATTAGCTGCACCGTTGCAATCTGCATTGATTTTTGTACCATCTTGAGAACGAAATAAACCGCGATTTACTCTAGTACCGCTAGATTTCCACCCTTCGGGTTTTGCACCAAATGTAGGTAGAAAATCATTGTCTAGGAACGATGTTTTTGAGGTATAAGATTCTTCAGTTTCAACAAACTTAATGCCGTATTGTTCACACAGTTGAGCAATGCGGTTTTTTAATCTTGCGGTAGGAACTTGGACAAACTTTTGATTAGTTTTTGACCCCAGATTGATAGAGTCTTTTTGCCCGATGTTCCAACCAAAAACGACAGTACCAATTTTATTGTCAATGCAATGGTTGATTACGATTCGTGCCGCTTTATTAGTTGCATCTCTCATTTGGCGATTCCGCTTTTCAGTTATTGATGCTAATTGCTTAGACCAAAAACCTTGAGGTTGATTCTCTTTGAGAACCGAAACTCGTTTGTTGTACCACTGGTTTACTGATTTTAACTTGCGTCCGTCAATCAGAAATGACGTACCAACGTTACTGACACAGGTTAGCCAGTTGTTCAACCCGTGATCAATTGATAAAACATTCTCAATATTTACGTCGGGTTTAAGAGAAGTTATTTTATAAATTAGCTCTAAATAAAATTCATTATTTCTTGGTAGTATTCGATATTCTTTGATGTCCTTATGCTCTAAATTAGAGGGCATGGGAACATGAAAAGCGTCAAGCCCAAACCAAACTTTTACCCTACTACCCATCGGAAATCTTAGTTTACCGTCCTTTAATTTAATAGCTTGTCCAGGAAAAGTTACGAGATTTAATCCACCTTTTCGGTATCCAGGTAGCTTAGGTTTTTGAGTTACTGTACCGTTCTTAATCCCTTTCAAAAGTCCAATATAAGACTTGAAAGATTCCGCCACAGTTGTTAAACATTGCTGTGCAGCTTGAGAATACATCGCCCCAAAATGTGAATTACTTGCTAACTCACGATGCAAGTCAAACTTACCAGGAATTTTACCCGTCTTAAAAAACAATTGTCTGGCATAATAAGTCCCACAATTAGCAAGTTTATTTGACTCCCCACACAAGAACTCAAGAATCGCTCCTAACTCCTTGTTGGGGCTGATTACTATTTGTTGGCATCCATACATTGCGTTATTCTCCCTTTGTCTTATAATAACACAATGTACGAACAACCGCAAGACATTATGAAAGATAAAACAGTATCAGTCCGACTCTCAGAACGCAGAAAACATAAGCTGTTTTTATATGCAGCGCAAAGAGAGAAAACCATCACCGCATTGATAGAAGATTGGGTAGATAGCTTAAAGTTGAAAGAGAATAAAGATAATATTGAAATAGGTTAAAACCTATCGTGTCGTTTTTCATCCCCTGTCTGAAGTACGAAAGACGGAACTAGCGTTCCTGTTTCTCAGGGGCTTTCAAACTTCCCAGTTTTTCTTGTAATTATTTCCATTATGCCACGTCTAGCTGCTGGTTCTTGTAACTCCTGCTGACAACGATTGATTAAATATCGTGCTGCTACTGGGGCTTTGTTTTGTTTTAGAGTTGTCAATACCAACAAACTGACATCAAGGGGTAATTCCTCAAATTCTCCCAACTCATCCAAATATACTCGATGAACTTGTTCCGAACTCAAAAGTGCGCGATAGGGGTGAATATCCCCCTGTTCCTTACTCCGAGTTGGATAAATTAACACCGCTTGCCAATCTTGAAAACGTTCCCTATTTCTGTAAAAATAGAGAAATAATTCCCCAAATAACCGCTCATACAGTCGTTCATCTTTTTGAAATTGCACCTCACAAAAATAAACAACACCAGGAGTTTCGGTTTCTGGTGGTAGAAACACCCCGTCAATTTCAAACTTTGGTTCTTTTACCGCTACCGAATCGAAGCGATAATTAGCCGCATTTGCGGGAGGATTTGGCAATAATTCAAACAGGAGGGTTGGGTATGTTTGAAATAAATAATAGAAAATAGAGTCACGTCGCATATTATAATTGTAATCTATCCTACCTACTCAAAAAAATTCTCCTCTGGATGATTGTTATATACAGCAAAAGAGGGAATTATACAACTTTTTTATTTATTAGCCTCACAGCAACAAACTTAAATTTTCTCATCACCATAATGAACACATCCACCACACCACCAATTCGCTTAGATTTTTACTATCAGCAAATCAAGACAATAATTTTAGCCCGTCAAAACCCCATTACTGGTTTATTACCAGCGAGTACCGCTATTACTGCTCATGGCGATTATACAGATGCCTGGGTGCGAGATAATGTTTATAGTATTTTAGCAGTTTGGGGTTTAGCCCTAGCTTATCGCAAGTTAGATCATGATCATGGTCGCACCTATGAATTAGAACATAGTGTTGTTAAACTAATGCGTGGTCTATTGTTTGCCATGATGCGACAATCTCATAAAGTTGAAACATTTAAACATACACAATCATTATTGGATGGACTTCACGCCAAATACAATACAGCTACAGGTGATATTGTTGTCGGTGATGATGAATGGGGACATTTACAACTTGACGCGACATCTATCTTTTTATTGATGTTGGCACAAATGACCGCCAGCGGATTATCAATTATTTTTACATTGGATGAAGTTAACTTTGTCCAAAACCTAGTTTATTATATTGGTCGAGCTTACCGCACACCAGATTTTGGCATTTGGGAACGGGGAAATAAAATTAATCATGGTAGTGCAGAATTAAACGCCAGTTCTTTGGGAATGGCTAAAGCAGCTTTAGAATCTATAAATGGACTGAATTTATTTGGTGTTCATGGTAGTCAAGCATCAGTAATTCATGTTTTACCAGATGAAATCGCTAGAGCCAGAATTACTTTAGAATCATTATTACCCAGAGAATCAGGTTCTAAGGAAATTGATGCGGCGTTATTAAGTATTATTAGTTATCCCGCTTTTGCGGTGAAAGATGAGCAATTGCGAGAACGCACATTTAATGAAATTATTCATAAACTAGAAGGAAAATATGGTTGTAAAAGGTTTTTAAAGGATGGACATCAAACCGTTTTAGAAAATAGCGAGCGCTTACACTATGAACCTAGTGAACTTAAACAATTTGAAAATATTGAATGTGAATGGCCATTATTTTTCACTTATTTAGTTCTTGATGGATTGTTTCGTGATAAAAAAGCACAAGTTGAGAAATATCAAACACTTTTAAAATCATTGTTGGTAGAACAGAACGGGTTGCAGCTATTACCAGAAATTTATTATGTTCCCGAAGAAAATATAGAAGCTGAAAAATTAGATCCTCAATCTCAGTTACGTTTACCTAATGAAAATATTCCTTTAGTTTGGGCGCAAAGTTTATATTATTTGGGTGAAATGTTAAGCGAAGGCTTAATCTCACTGGGAGATATTGATCCTTTAGGAAGACATTTGAATGTCGGTAAAAATAGAAGTTCTTTAGTACAAATTGCCTTACTTGCAGAAGATGAAACGCTGCAAGAACAATTAGAAGTATATGGAATTGAAACCCAAACACCTACCCAATTAGCACCAATTCAAGTGAGAAAATCTGAAGAACTTTCCCAGATTTATACACAAATTGGCAGAAATGATCAACTAGGTTTAACAGGTCGTCCTTTACGCAGACTCAGAAGTTTGACAACATCAAGATTTTTTCGGATTCAAGATCAAACGGTTGTCTTTTTACCATCATTTCTAGATTCCCAGCAATTTTATTTAACTCTGGATTCTCATTTTTTATTAGATGAAATTAGAGGAGAATTAGCTTATATTCAAAAATACTGGAGTGAGTTAGGTCGTCCGAATTTAACTTTAATGATTACGCGGACAATGCTAGAAACTGGTTCTCAAGCATTATTAGAATTAATGCAAGAACTCAAAGATGGTATTTGCAATGGAGTCAAGGTAAAATTAGGAAAACTCAATCAATTAATGCTGACAGCAGCAATTCAAAGAGTTGATTTTTTATCAGATACAATATTATCTCAGTTTCCAGTTACAAATCGGGGAATCCGTTGTTATTACCTGACTTCGCATTTAGAAAAAAGTTGGTGTTTGGGACATACCCAAGAATTTCAGATGGAATGTGAAACTAACTTAGATCTATTATTAGAACATTTACGCTCATCAGAAAATATTTATGAGCAAATTGAATTACTGCAAACTTTAACTCGGTTACAGGGTTTAGAATTTGATACAGGATATGCAGGTCCTAGTCATACTGTCACTGTCGCTGATTTACTCGATGAAGTCTATACCAAAGCCGGAGATATGGGAATTTGGGCGGTAGTGCGACGGGCTGCGGGGTTACGCCAAATGCTGGATATTGGCTTATCAGAAGCGGTAACGAGTATTTTAGTCCAAGGTAAGCAAATTGCAGTGGGTAGGGCTTACAGTCAGGCTTCCTTGATAGTTGTTCCTATTCCTGGAAATGAGATTACGGAGAAAATTAATAACTTCTGTCGTGAGGATATCCGCGATCGCGTTTTAACCCAAGAAATCTTAATTTATCTGGGTGTTTTAATCAAATCAGAACCAGAATTATTTCGCGGATTTATCACATTAAGAGTCGGTTATTTGATTCTGTTAATTACCAGCGAAATTGCTAGAGAATTTAACCTGACCCAAGATGAGGCTTATGAACAATTAATGCAATTATCACCTTTTGAAGTGAAAATGCGTTTACGTCAAGTATTAACTGGATATAGTGGCGTAAGTAGTTTATTACGTCAACAGGAATTATTGCACGTCAAACAAAAAGAAAGTGATATTGCTTGGGTTTTCTTACCTGTAATTCGTGAAGAAATAGAAGTTCCTGCTGATGGTTGGCGCAGATTTCGTCAAGCTGAGGGCGCACTGAATCGAGTACCCAAGGACTTTTTTAAACAAGTTTGGCTATTAATGCAGCATTGTAAAGGTTTAGTAATTGGCGATAAATTGGAAAGAAGAAATCGGTTAGAAAGTGAAGTTATGCTTTCAGAAATGACAGCAGGAGAAAGAAATTTTGCTTTATTAGTGGAACATTTACTAAATAAAATTGAAGCCCCAGAATATCGTCAAGTCAATGTAGAAGCCTTGATGGAATTGGCTACAATCGTGGCTAATAATCTTAGCTTGCAAGTTGAAGAATATATAGTTTTAGATGTCTTAATTGGTCACGCAGTGCGGTTAGCGTGGTTAGAAAATCATCCCCATAGGAGCGATTTTTATGATGAAGATAAGGCTAGTGCTTGGCCATCATTTTATAATAGTTCTCCTCAAGATTGCGCTAATTACATTTTGAAGGCGTTTAGGTTCTTGACTGAGTTTGTTCAAGATGTGTAAAAATTTGTATAACTATTAATTGTTGATCATGCTACAACGAGTAATTATCAATGGCTTCAAGTCCATTAAAACAATGGATCTTGAGTTGCGTCCCTTAAACATATTGATTGGAGCTAATGGAGCAGGTAAGAGCAATCTGATCTCCTTTTTCAAGATGCTGAATGAGATGATGGCTGAACGACTTCGAGAATATATCGGTATATCGGGTTCTGCTCACTCTCTCTTACATTTCGGACCGAAGGTAACACCGCAAATCGAGGCACAACTAGAGTTCAAGATTGACAATGGGAGTCTGGATATTATCTATACCATTTGTCTCAAGTTTGCGGCAGGTGATACTTTGATATTTGCTGAAGAAACAGGGACGCGAAATGGCTCACACCTACCTCAACCCTCAACCACTTACTCGTTCGGTGCAGGACATCAGGAAACAAAAATCAAGAAAGCAGCACAAGAAGGTACGCCAACAATTGCCAACACTATCAAACATTTGCTCAATGACTGTTGTGTTTACCACTTTCACGATACGTCATCTACCACGCGAGTTCGTCAATCCTGTTACATTCATGACAACCGCTCGCTGGTGTCTGATGGTGGAAATCTAGCCGCATTACTTCTGAGATTCCGTGAAGACCATAATACAGCCTATCAGCGTATTATTAAAACAATCCGTTTAATTGCCCCATTTTTTGATGATTTTGTCCTTGAACCTAGAGGGACTAATGTTATTCTCAACTGGCTGCACAAAGGCTCAGATCAACTATTTAGTCCAGACCAATTTTCGGACGGTACTTTGCGTGCTATCTGCCTGACTACTTTGCTTTTGCAGCCAGAAACAGAACTTCCAGCACTAATAATTGTTGATGAACCGGAACTTGGTCTTCATCCCTACGCGCTCAATGTTGTGGCTGCGATGTTTAGTAAGGCTTCCTATCATACACAAATTTTGATTAGTACCCAATCGAGTTCTTTTTTAGATAACTTTAATCCTGAAGATGTAATTGCGGTAAATAGAAAAGGTGAGGAATCGGAATTTAAGCGGTTAAATCCTGAAAAATTAGAAACTTGGTTAGAAGAATATAGTTTAGGAGAAATTTGGGAAAAAAATATCATTGGTGGAGGTCCACACTAATGGTAAGACTCTATTTATTTGCAGAAGGACAAACTGAACAAACATTTGCCTCTATTATTCTGCAACCACATCTGGCTCAATATCAAGTATTTATGCACCATCCTAGACTTATTGCTCATGGAAGAAAAAAGGGTAAAACTAATCGTGGTGGTAGCGGTTATGGTGATTATCAGCCAATGAAGGATGATATTTTGCGATCGCTTGCAGAGGATAAAAATACAGATGCTTTCTTTACAACGATGATTGATCTGTATGCAATTCATCATAATTTTCCGGGATTAGATGAAGCTGAAATCATGCGCCAAAACCCCATGAAACGAGTCGAGTTTTTGGAGAAAGGCTTTGCTGATGATATTGTTGATCCACGATTCATACCGTACATTCAATTGCATGAATACGAGGCTTACCTTTTTTCTGATCCAACTTGTTTTGAGTCCTTTTATGATAATTGTTTAGATAAGGTTGCAATTCTCAAGGCTGATGCCGATAAAAATGAAACCCCTGAGTTGATTAATGATAGCAAGGAAACAGCCCCCAGCAAACGTATTATTGCCCAATTTCCTGATTATAAAAGAGCAAAATCTACTGTTGGTCCACTATTGGCTGAATCAATTGGACTGGAAGTAATTCGGAATAAATGCCCTCACTTTAATTCATGGCTTTCACGACTCGAATTATTGGGTAAATAAGGCATTGATAAACCCAACGTTAACGGGGGTACATTTTTTGGTAATAGACTAGCAAACCTTTGTAAATTATCCAAATTACGCTCAACCTTACTTGAACAATAAACCCCTTTATATAATTCAGCTAATACTAAAGTCGCAAGATAGCAAGATTCATGTTTTTTATGAAAATGTGATACAACATTCTCATTACCCTTAATTATCGCAATACAAATATTAGTATCTAGTAAATACATAAATTCCTGATTTTTTATTATTAATTATTCATGATTTCGGATTTATTCAAATCAATCTTGAAATTGCTAAAACTAATCTAAATTAACTTCACGTCCTAAATCTTGATGACGTTCCTGATTAATAATATCAAAAATTTCATCAATTTCAGGATCATCTTTCCATAAACCTATAATACTTTCCCATTCTTGCCATTTAGGTTTTTTAATGATTAAATCATCTGGTATTTCTATGGAAATTCTAACTTCATCAGGTAGCACAATTTTATCTAATACTATATCTGATAATTCTATGGTATTTCCTTTAATGATTCCTTGAATTTTCATACTTTATACTTTACCTTGTATTTAACCGAATATATATAGCAATATATCTCATTTTATAATAATTGTTGCAATTTGTTTATAAAAGTTCATCAATAGGTAAAATAGCTTTGCATTTGGATTGAGTTCACTAGCAGAAAGTAGTTTTGCTTTTCGCTGCTATTTGAGCATTAATTAAAGTGAATATCCGCTGTAACTCCGAAATACCTATATATTCAGCTTCTTCTTCGAGAGTGAGCGTATCAGCTTTTTTCTTATCTAAAAGTTCTTCAAAACGGGACTGTAACTCATCGGTAAATCTAAATAGATAAATATTACCAAATTCACTCATCTTCATACCAGCAGATATTAAAGATGAAGGTTGAACCATTAATTGAGTAGTCATTGTGTTTTCACAGTGTCTTTATTTCCATTGTGCCAGAAAAAATCCTGTATTCTCATAAAAATGCCAGCATAAGATACTGTTTTTAACTTGATGTTGCTTAATCTTAATAAATTTTAGCATTGTACGCCAGTATGACCCTTGCGGAAACCCCCATAATGCAGTATTCATGCTTGGGAAATTATTATAAACTTCAATATCTCTCAAGACAGGAAACACGGGAATCAAAATTGATTAAAGTTGATAACTATTAATTTTTATATTCTTATTCTTGACAAATCAAGTATGATTGAGTAACCTACGGAGCAGATTCCATTTGTTCAAACTATACGACTTGAACAAGTGAAGCAGTAAAAACTGGTGTTAAGGAAAAAACAAATTATGTCTTCACAAAACAATGGTGGTGCTAAAATTGAAGCACGTTCACCAAAGCCTTGTATTGATTTAGCAACCCTTGTAGAATTACTAGCTAAAGCTATTCCTCCCAAAAATAATAGTACAACTCCTAATAAATTGCATCCTGATGATAGAGAAGCATTTATTTTTGATGATAAAAATAAACGTCTTAGAATATGTACCTCAGCAATTATTCGGAGATTATTTGGAAATAAAGATTTCAAAGCAGCTTTTAATCCCAGTGAAGGTGGGGGTTTTATTCAAGATTTCCCAACTTCTCGTTATGGTTCTAGGATGCGAATTGGTGGTACTTTAAAAGAAGATAATGCAGATAGATTACCAAAAGCTTTAGATAAATTAATTTCTGCTATTGACGCAGCATTACCTCCAGAAACTCAATTATCAGCTTTGTTGTTAGATGAAACTTCACAAAAACTTCAACAATTAGCCACAAAAACAGGTGCTTATTTTCAGAATAAAGCTCATAATGCAACTCTTGTACCTATAGCATTTCCTAATCAAGAGAAAAATCCTGAAAATAAACCCGTTGCTAAAGTAATTTCTGCATTAGAAAAAATAGATGCTAATGATTACTTTTTGCGAATGTCAAATGCAGTTAAAGAATATTTAGAAAAGCGAGCAGAAGATGATGATGATATTGAAATAGCTCTTGATAGTCTCAAAGCAGCAAAAAATGGATTAGAAAGTCAGTTAAATCGGTTTTTGACCTTTTTAGATGACGAAGCATTAGCAAGAGTAAGATTGTTAATAACTTTGCGGATAATGGAAGCAATTTCACAATACAGTTCCGCTAAATATACAGTATTAACAGAATATGTTCATCGAGTCAACACTTTATTTAATACTGCAAAAGAAGATATTTTTGAAGTTGATTTATCTACTCATTTTGGTAGTGGTGGTGAATTTAAACTATCGGAATATTTGAATACAGCAGGTTTCTATTTTTGTCTTCCAGTTTGGCCAGAATGTCAAGCACAACTATTTGAAGATAAAATTTATGATGAAGAAAAAACTAGCTTTGGTGTTATGCGCGAAGTTAGTTATCATTTTCGGATAAATGGAGAAAATCCTATAGCGGGGAAACCTGCTTTTGATGCACGACTTGGTAAAATTGTTGAAGAATTAATTCCAGAATATGAAGATTCATTTATTAACGAAAATGTAGTTAGTCGTAGGTTGGCTGAACTGATATTTTTAGCAGTTGTTGTTCCTGATGAAAATGGAGAACATTTAAGTTCAGAAGATTTATCAAATTCAGTAGAAAAAATTTTGCAAAGATTAAAAACAGATGGTAAGAAAGCTGTTAAAGAAATTATAGATGATTTGCAGAAACGTACTAAAGTAATGCAAAAGATAGCCTCATCTTTAATTACTGTTATTAGTGCCAAAGGTGAAAAAATAATTTCTCAAGTACAACGTGAATCTTCCCAACAATTTATCTGTGTGAAACGTGGTATTATAGAATGGTCAAGATTAACTGGAGGAGGATCTGGAAATCTGCTTGTTGGTTCAGAAAATCCTGGACGAGAAACAATGGAATGGTTCAAAAATATTGAGATTTGTGATACTCCAGAAACACCAGGACTTTTATTTTCTGTTCAGGTAAATATTCAACTTTCTGAACATAATTTAATTCCTAAAGGTGATCAATATTCAATTCAAGCACAAAGGATATTGCCAAAACATATTTTACAGATTTTTTGGATGCCATCTTTTTTTATAAAAGATAAAAATAATCAATGGGATTATCAATATTCTCTAAATACTCCTCAATTAAAAGAACAAACCCAAAAATGGATATTACCAGCATCAATTTTTGTAGAGTATGAAGTTAAAACTCTAACTCGACAAGAGAATAATAAAGGAAGTGAAGAAAGTAAACAATATCATGCGGCTGTAGTTGCAGCTTTTGAAGTATTAGTTTATTGTTGTTTATGGCGGATTATTAACAGATTGAAACAAGAAGTTAGTGATGATTTTACAACTTTAATGTTGCGATTACAAGAACAGGGAAGAGAAAGTGATGATAAAAGTGGAGATGCTTATGTTTATGCAGCCGCGCAAACTTTAGAAGCGATATTAGCGGAAGATACTAATATTAGAATGCAAGGAATTGTGCTAAAAAACTTAGCTAAAGCATCATATATTAAACAAGGAGTTTTTAATGCTTTATTGAGTGCATTTCCTTTAGTTACAAGTACACCAAAACCGCCAGAAATTCCTAAAATTGGTTTGATTTCTTACTCAACTCGTCCCTGTGATGAATCTGGTTTATTAAATACAGATGAAAAAAGTCATCTTTTTCTCACACAAAGCTATATTGCTACTGCTGTAAATCAACCATTTTCAGGTTATGAAATTAAAGCAGATAGGAAACAATCTGATATTGTTGATACTCTCGAAAATTTACGAAAACAAAGATTAGTCCAAGAAGAAATCCGTTATTTAGAAAAACAAGGATGTCAACATATCATTTTACTTTCTCATGCTTATGGTGGTAGAAGATTTAACCGCGTTGCTGATTATAATTCTTCTTTAACACCAAAGGAATTTTTAGAAGATATTTCTGAAACTTTTCCAAATTCAACTATTTATACTTTACTCCGTGATGTTTTTCCTGGTACAAGATTGCGTAAACGTGATACAAATGAAGCTGCATTTGAAATTTCCCAAGCAGGAGATTATACTAATTTTTTACATTCTGTAGAAAAAATATTTACTCGTGAATTGATTCCAGTTTATACTTTCGCTACATTGTCTGCAATTCAAGAAGATAAACGGCCACAATCAGGTTTTTGTGTTTATTTCCTAGTCTCAGATAAGCGTGTGAGTGATTTGAATTGGACTGAACGCGCACGTCAAAATTTAGTTGTTCCTGAACCAAATACATCTAATATTCATCCTTGTTTAATTTCAGTATTGCGTGGGTTGCATTTTATTGAAGCTGAACGTGGAGTTAATAAATCTGGACAACTTCTCCCTGTTTTAGATCCCTTTTCTTGGATATCTCCTGATACTGTAGAAGCTGCGGGAGATGTGCGAATTTTGCATAGTCGTCGTGGTGGTAAGGTATATTTGAGTTATCCGGCTTTGCTTACTCACGTTTCACAAGTTTTACATCGAAGGAAATAATACCAATACCAGAATACCAGATCCCCGACTTCTTCAAGAAGTCGGGGATCTAAATCTCTAAGGAAATTAATCAAATGCAAATATCATTTTTAGATCAAGCTTCTTTATGGGGACAGGTATTTGAAATTGCTGTAAAACGTGGTGTTTTACGAAAATTAGTCCATGCAAAATTACTTTTAGAAAATCATCCAGTTGTTGAAGAATGGCAAAAATATAAAAATGCTGATATCAAGAACAATTTAATAAAAAGCCTGAAATTAACAGATCAAAATTCCCAAGAATGGGTAGAAAGTATGCTCCGTCATCTGTTAGTTTTAGGTTATGGTTTAGGGTGGACAACTACAAGGGAATGTCTGAAAAAAACTCCAGTTGCTAAACTGAAATTAGAAGCTATTTGGTGTCCATTATTATTTCCTGGACAGGAACAAAAACCTGATGTAGAACCAGAAGTAACTGCTAGGGAATTTAAACAAGCTTTTAATTTATCAGGAAATCCAGATTCAGGATTAGTTAAACAAGGAAAACCAGCAAGAGCCGATTTTTTGTTATGGTTATCTCCAAATCAAAATTCAACTTCCAAAAAATGTAGTGATTTTATTTTCTGTTTTGAATTTTCTTATAATGCTCCTAGAAAATTAGCAGATTTTAGAAATGAAACTGCTCATAGAGAAGAAGTAAGTCGTTATGCTCGTTATATTGATTCTAGGGGAGTTTTTTCTAGGGTTTGTGCTGAAGTAGAAGGTGAGGAATTTTCTATTTCTTCAGATATAAAAAATCACTTATTACCTTTTAGTGGCTCTGATAAAACTTTGTACAAACTTTGTCAAGCATCCTCTTATACTGAAAATTTAGTTAAATTATTAAAAAGTCAGGAAAAATTAGAAAGCGGTTGTATTGCTCGCGCAATAGCCATAACATCAAATGGATGTGAAAGTATCGCGGCTAATTTTTCTAATCCGTTGGATACTAGAGTTAAATTAATGACATCTTTAGGTGAAGTATATCATAAGTTTCCGAAATCAGATAATGATCCACCTGATAAATTTGCAAAGGAAACTCTAGCTGCATTTAAAACATTAATAAAATCACTTCCCGCTGATTTCAGAAAACAAGCAAAGCAACTTATTCCAGAACCTGATTTAGCCGCAGATATTAACTATAGATTTGAGGAAAATATAGAGGAATTTTATAATCCTACTCAGGAAATATTACGGGAAGATGCAATTTTAGCAGTCGAAGAAACAGAAGCATTACATAAATTCTTCGCTGGTAGTCCTCAAAGTCATTTCACTAAAGAACTTTTATCAGCAGAAAAAATACCTTTAAGAGAAATTCATCAAGCAGCAGTCACCGCAGGTTTAAATTCTGCTCAAATCGGAAAAATTAATGTCATTGCTTTAGAAGGAAATCCAGGAATTGGTAAAACGACTGCGGTGATGAAATTCCTAGAAAAACAGTCTCAAGGTTTTATGTTTTTATATATTAGTCCGCGAGTTGTCATTAATAGAGATGTGACTGATAAATTATCTAAAAAAGGTGGTATTTTAACTCTAACAACAAATTCAAATTTGATTAATTTAGCTTCTAAATGGTTTAAACAACAAGGTATACAAAGTTATATTGATAGTGCTGTGGTTGTTGATGGTGTTGAAAGTCTCAATTATCCTGATTGGACTACGAAATTCATTACACCTGCACAAGAAAATGAAATTATTGATAATACTATTTCCGCTAGTAAAACTAAAAATTCCCTCAATGAACGTGATGATAAATTAGAATCAATTCGTCGTCCAGGAGTGTTAAAAACCCTCGCAACTTCTGCTAAAAAATTACTAGAAGTTAACCCCAAAATCAATCAGTTAGTAATGACTGCTGCTACTCAAGGTTATCGTTCTCTTGATGACAAAACCACAATTGATGCTTTAGGAAAGTTATTTAAAAATAAAGCTAATACTAAACCAGGACAAAAAGAACGTTCAGAGTTTGCAAAGCGTATTCCTACTATTATTGCAATGGTTGATGAAGTAACTGGTGATGGTGCAGGAGCATTGTTTGTCCATAAATTAGGAGAATGGTTACATCAACAATTTATTGAACCTTTTGAGGGGATAAAATCACCTTTTAAAGTTGTTTTAATTTTGGCTGATGCTTCTTTAAGTAATGAAGTAGTTTTAAATAATTATTTGAGTCATGATAAAGCTCCTGATAAAGTTTTGTTGAGTAAAAGTAGGGGTAATGAACCATTTAGAATGACAGGAACTGATGTAAAAATTGGACTAGGAAAATATCCAACTTTGCATATTATGACTAATAGTTATCCAGCTTCTCAACTTACTGTTGAATATAGTATCCAATTGGCAAAAGTTAATCCTGGAGTAACAAAAGATGGTAGAAAACAAACTATTCGTCAAGCAATTCGAGAACAATTAGAGCAAAAAAATTTAGATAATGCTTATAGAGAAATTGAACGGGGTTTAAAACAAGGATCTGAACAATTGATTTTCTTTGCTCAGGATAAAGCGTTTTTAAGACAATTACGAGAAAAGTTAATTTCAGGAAAAGATGCTCTTTGTCAACAGCAGGAAGTAGCAGTTTTAGATCAAAGTGTACTTGCTAATAAACGATTAGAATTAGTTCAAGAAAAGACTAGAGATAAAAAGCGAGTTTTCTTGATGACTTCTTCAGGTTCAAGAGGTGTTTCTTTTCCAAAAACTGATTATATAATTGCCACAATTCCCCGATTTAATATTGAATCTGCTTTAATGGAAGTTGCACAACTTATTTACCGTGGTAGAGGAATGTACACAGATTCAGAAACGAGTTTACAAGTTTCTGGAGATAATAAAGCTAGAACATTAGTAATGTTGATTAATGATTATATTATTGAAGATGAAGATAGTGATTTTTCTAAACGTTGGTTACGTCAATCAAGTGATTTATTGACTTTATTAATGATGTTACGTTCTACCATTCATACACGCATTAAAGGTGATGCAGGACTCAAAAGACAGCGGATTGCATTTGTTCCAGTTGGTTCTATTGGAGATGAAGAATTATTAAATTTAATGTCTGATGATGTGCAAAGTTTTTTACAGGAAGCACGAGTTTTTATCTTTGATAGTCACTCTGATGAGTCTAAAGGAACTGTGAAAAAAACACAACAGCTAATAGAGGAAATATTTGCTGATTTTAAGTTAACTGGTCAAGCAGCAGATAGAAATACTAAATCTTATACTGATTATCGCACTTTAGACACATTCATACAAGTGGTTTCCAGAATTTCTAGTCAATTATTACCATCTTTAGAAAATGCAGATTTAATAATTCCTGAAAATTTAAATTGTCTTGGTGCTTTTTGGATAGAAGATTGGGGACAAAGAAAAACAGAAGAAGCATTCATTTTTGAAGCATGGCGTAAAAATACTGGACAAAAAATTGAGGAACTTGTAAAGTTACTTTATGTAATTTATAAAGATGATCAAAATAAGTTTCTTCCTAAACTTAGACATCCAGCGCGGGAACTATATACAATTTTAAAGAAAGAACAGGAAGATTTAACTCAAGAATATTCAACTTTACAAAATCTAAAAACAGAAAATATTTTAGTCAGTATTCCTTTAGATTATCCTCATTTTTGGCGTAAATCTGAAGATGAAAATAGTCCCAAACTAAGATTAGAAGAACCAGATTCATGGCAAAAATCTTTAGGAAGAAGTTTAACACCTCAAGGTTTAATAATGCCTGTAATTCCCCAATATAATGATATTCCTTGGGTAGCTGTGGCTGGTAGAAGGGTTTTAAATCAATGGGAAACTATTTTTAGCGATCGCTATTTTATGGCATCTAGTGAGTTAAATTTACTTAACACCATCCTATTAGAAGATTATTTAGAATAACACATACAGAATACAGATCCCCAACTTCTTTAAGAAGTCGGGGATCTAAATGAATGATATACTTATAAAAAATACGAGGTGAACTTCCATGCTAACTATGTTTCCCCTAGCTTTGCAAATTTGCCCTTAATCACAGAAGTTCCCCCTTTTTTCGCTCAAAGTTTGGAAATTGGCGAAATTCCCAGGATTGAAGCCTTTCAGACTTGGGTCAGACAAATAAAAGCCGATTAAGTCTCTAAGTCCATTCCCAAACTACAATAAGGATATATATCTCAATATTTTGATTTAATTTGCTCTATGTCAGTTTTAGCAGCGATCGCAGTTTTGGCTATTTTGATCTTAGTACACGAGTCTGGACACTTTATAGCCGCCCGTTCTCAAGGCATTTACGCTAACCGCTTTTCCTTAGGTTTTGGTCCAATTCTGTTAAAGTACCAAGGATCAGAAACGGAATACACTCTCCGTGCTTTCCCCTTGGGTGGCTTTGTCGGCTTTCCCGATGATGATCCAGATAGCGAAATTCCCCCCAATGACCCGAATTTGCTGCGTAACCGCCCAGTTTTAGACCGTGCTATTGTCATTAGTGCCGGTGTAATCGCTAATTTAATCTTTGCTTATTTAATGTTGGCTTTACAACTGGGAATCGTCGGTATACCCCAAGAATTTCAGTATCAACCCGGTGTACTTGTCAAACCCGTAAATGAACAATCCGTTGCTTACCAAGCAGGGATTCGGGAAGGAGATATCATTCTCGCAGTGAATGGCCAGGAAATTCCTCTTGGTAAAGATGCAACTACATTATTAACCAAAGAAATCCAAACCCATCCTAATCAAGAAATTAACCTCAAAATTCAACATGAAACCCAACAAACCAACCTGAAATTAACACCAAAACAAGGTGCTGATGGTAAAGGTGTGGTGGGAATTGAATTAGGTCCAAATGGTAAACCAGTTTATCGTCGTCCCCAGGATATTGTCGAGATTATCAAAGTTGCTGCTAATCGCTTCCAACAATTAGTAGTGGGTACATTTCAAGGTTTTGGGCAGTTAATTACTAACTTTGGGCAAACTGTAGGACAAGTTTCAGGACCTGTAAAAATCGTCCAAATTGGCGCACAATTAGCCGCTAGTGATACCACTAATTTATTGTCTTTTGCAGCAATTATTAGTATTAACTTGGCAGTTATTAATATTTTGCCTCTTCCTGCTTTAGACGGTGGACAATTAGCATTTTTACTAATTGAAGGTTTATTTGGTAAACCTTTACCTAATAAAATTCAAGAAGGTGTGATGCAAACTGGTTTAGTCTTACTTTTAGGATTAGGTATTTTTCTAATTGTCAAAGAAACAACCCAGCTAGAATGGATACAACAATTATTGCAGAAATTGTAACTCCATTGAGGGTTTAGCACTGCTAAACCCCTACATAATTAAAATCGCATAATCTTAAATTTAAAATTGCTGATGTGACTCGTAAATCATTAACTAAAAAACAACGGGCTTTAGAAATTCTTTCCCGTATCCAGAATCTTTATCCAGATGCAACTTGCTCCTTAGATTACTCAACTCCTGTACAATTATTAGTAGCAACAATTCTATCTGCTCAATGTACAGATGAGCGGGTGAATAAGGTAACACCAGGATTATTTGGGAGCTTTCCTGATGCTGAAAGTTTAGCAAATGCAGATTTAACAGAATTAGAAAAATTGGTACATTCGACGGGTTTTTATCGCAACAAAGCCAAGAATATTCAAGGTGCTTGTCGCATGATTGTTAGTGATTTTAATTCCGTTGTTCCTAACACCATGACAGAACTATTAAAGCTGCCAGGAGTAGCCAGAAAAACGGCAAATGTAGTTTTGGCACACGCTTATGGTATCAATGCTGGAGTCACTGTAGATACTCACGTGAAGCGATTAAGTCAGCGTTTAGGGTTGACAAAAAATACTGAACCAGTGGGAATTGAAAAAGATTTAATGGCATTATTACCTCAACCAGATTGGGAGAATTGGTCAATTAGATTAATTTATCATGGTCGGGCTGTTTGTAAAGCCCGTTCTCCAAGTTGTGATGTTTGTGAATTGGCTGATTTGTGTGATATGAACTGCTTGCAGCAGAGCTAATTCCCTGCGGGACGCTCTCGCGTTCGCTATCCAATCTTGTGGGATGGGCATCCTGCCCGTCCTGATATTATTAGAGAACCAGATGCCTGCACCACAAGAGAATTTGGGATATTTTTTTTATTTGGATGTCTCTTAGAGGATGTTTTAAAAGTCTCTCATGGTGTATCAAATATTTTCAGATCCCCCTAAATCCCCCTTAGAAAAGGGGACTTTGACTCTAGTTCCCCCCTTTTTAAGGGGGGTTAGGGGGGATCTAAAAGTGCCTAAAGTTACAGCGAAATACTTTTAAAACATCCTCTTAGACTTATTTCAAATAAATCAATAGATTCAATCCCGGAATTGTCCGCGAGAGAGTCCAACCAGCGAGAATAATATAAAGTATACCTAAGCTCCATTGATACCAAGCTAAAGTAGAGATAATTCCTGGTAAATGTTCATCTCGCAAACGAATATCATTAAATCCTAATCTCACTAAATTATTCAAACTAAAATCATAATAATTCAGCCAATTCCAGCGTCTATCCCATAATAGCGGCATATATCTTTCCCGAAAACTAGGATTTCTAGGAATAACTGGTAATCTCCCAATTAATAATCTTAGCTGTCTTAATGTTCCATCTTCTCTAAAATAGGAAACATCCATTAAATCGTGATAACGTCCTTGTTCATAAAGTTGCCATAATAAAATCCCAGGTAGGGGAAAAATGATAAAAAATAAGCACAGCAAAGTTAACCAAGGACTACCAGAATTACGAAAAATTGCTAACAAACTACCAGATATTAAACAAGTAAAACTAACTAATATACAAACAGTTTCATAATATCTCGGAATAATTGCTACAGGAGACAAACGACGATAGCGATCAACTAACCAAAAGAATACACCAAAACAGGAAATAACTACACCACCCACGCCAAATACTAACCAAAAGTTCGTACCATAACCACTTAATAATAATAATAAACTCAATAACAACCAATTTAAAGATTTAACTAACCACCCACTTAAAACTAGAGGTTCAGTGGCAATAATTCTATCACTTAACTGATTATATATTTCTAAATCCACATCTGCTAAAATCAATAGTTCACTAATATTCCGAAAATATTGGATTTGACGATATTTACTAATCTCAACCGCTTGAGTTGCTGAAAAACCCAAATTTATCAACCTATTAATAGAAGCAGTATTAATATTAATAGCTGTTAACTGATGACTCAATTCAATTAATCTTAAACGTTGTTTTGTATATTCCAACTGATTTGCATCACTAACCTGCTGCTGTAACCGAAAATTTTGACTTAAATTCCGCAAAATATTTTGATTACCTCGTAATGTTGGGACAATCAACTTTCTGCCAATTTCTCCCACATTACCTAAAATTTTCGCTTGATTAGAATTAAATACCAACCCGGACACATTTAAAAATGCTCTATCTGCAAACTTGACATCACTAAAATCAGCTTGATTCAGAATACTTGCGCTCTGCAAATCGACAGATTGATTAAACTCAGATTCTCGAAAAATTAGCACTTGTTTAAAAATCGTATCTTTCATAAATAAAAATTTATGAAAATTAACTTTATTGAAATTTACTTGATTATTAAAAATTACACTAGAAAAATCAACATTTCCTTGCCAAGAACTACTATTAAACTTAACTACTTGTTGAAATTTTCCTTTTGTAAATTTTGCATCATTACAGAATATATCACCTTGGAAATCAGCAGAATCTAGAAATTTTACTTCTTGAAAATTAGCCTTGTCAAAAAAAATACTCCCTTGAAAACTACTAGGAGCGTGAAAAATAGCCCCACTCAAGCTCACAGTTCTACCAAATCTAGATTCATCCCAATTAGTTGATTTTAGAAAATTTGCTCCTTGAGCATTTACAGATTGAAGAAAGAACGTATTAGAGAATTTAACTTCCCCATTAAAACGACTTTCTACCATGATTAAAGCTCCACGAAATACGGAAATACTACTAGAATTATTTGACTGATTATTTAACAAAGATTTACAATCTTTAGAATTAGGAACAGCCTTTGATAAAGACTGCAAACATACAGAACGTAAACCTTCTAACTGTTCCTGTTCAATAGGTGTAAAAATTTGAGCTATACCTTGAGCATAAAGAGGAGTTCTTAAACCCAAATTATTCCCATAGAAATCACCTTCAATTACAGAATTACTCAAATCTAAACCCAAAGCTTTTGCACCAGTTTTTTGCAATTCTTTTCTGAGTAATTGGTAAAAATTATCTCGAAAAACGGCATTTTCAGGACGTAAATCAATTACCATTTTCCTTAAATCTACTGTTAAATTACCATCTCGTGAAATTGGGGCTTTAACCCTTTCTTGTAATAATTCCCAAGTTAAAATTATGGGTTCCTTCTGTACTGCAAAGGTAGGAACAGGAAATAAAAACAAAACCGTAACAAATATACAAATAAACCATATTACCGCGAATTTAGAGATGATGCTTTTTTCTAATTCCGCAGATAATAAATTTATTTGTTTAACTATGTTTCTTATTTGCCAAAGTGGAGTAAACTCCCATCTTTGTAAATAGCTAAATTGACAAAATAATCTCAACAAATTCCCTACTTAATTATGAATTCAATAAAACAACCTTACCCAACATAGAACCAGCTTCAATTAAAGCGTGTGCTTTGGCTGCTGACCCTAAAGAAAACGTCTGACTAACTGCAATTTTTAATTTACCTTCATCTATCCAATTAGCGCACTGTTGGAGAATATCTCCATGATGTATTAATGCTTCCACATTTCCTAATAACATTGGTGTGAGCATTAATTCCAAACTAATGCGGAGATTTCTATTTCTAGCAACTTTCCAAACAGTATTAGCTTTGGGTTCAAGAATAGTCACGATATCCCCATAAATTCGCACTGCGGGAAAAGATTTTTCAAAAGTATCACCACCAACAGTATCAAAAACTATATCTACACCTTCACCATTAGTCCACTCTAATATAGATTCGACAAAATCATTTTCTTGATAAAAAATTACCTTATCAGCACCAATTTGAGTGACAAAATTGGCCTTTTCTGGAGAACTAACCGTAGTCGCTACTTCTGCACCCTTGAGTTTAGCTAATTGAATAGCCACGTGACCAACACCACCTGCACCAGCATGAATTAACACCTTTTCTCCTGGTTCAAGTCTTCCGCGTTCATATAAAGCTTCCCAAGCAGTAATTAAAACCAGAGGTGCTGCTGCTGCTTCGGTGAAAGAAACCGATTTAGGTTTAAAAGCCACAAATCTTTCATCAACAATCGTATATTCAGCATAATTTCCGGGATTTGCACCCAAACCACCATAGCAAAAATATACTTCATCCCCAACGCAAAATTTCTCCACACTACTACCCACAGCTTCCACTATACCCGCACCATCACATCCTAAAATAGCCGGCATTTGTTCCGGGTAAAATGTCCCCCGTTGACGTAACTTAGTATCAATGGGGTTAACACCAGCCGCTAAAATTCTCACTAAAATTTCTTTATTTGTTGGTATGGGTTGGGGAACTTCTTGTAACTCTAAAACTTCCGGTTTACCCGCTGCTGTCATTAATATTGCTTTCATGATTTTTTCTCCTAAATGCAAAATCTACGTAGGGTGGGCAATGCCCACCGTATGGGGTTTTTGTGGAGCATTGCCTAAAAATATCCCCATAACTTCCTATAAAATTGAGGAAAATATGGGGAGAAAATATCCAAAATTTCCTACAAAATGGTTTTAATTTTGAGGAGAAGAATTATTTGTGCCTGGTGTTACAGGTGTTACGGGCAAAGTGTTATTAGGAATTACAGGTAAAGTCCCTGGATTAATTCCGCTCCCTGGTACAGGAAATGGATTTGGATTAGCTGGTGGTAAAGACCTCAAGTTTCCTAGTGGGTTGGTAGGACTATTAGGTATGGGAGGAATAGGGAAACTGGGTGCATTCATTCCCGATTGAGATGAACCAGGGATAATTCCCAAAGACACACGATTTCCTCCCACTTCTCGCAGTAAATCCAATGTTTGAATCACATCGTTATAAGTAGCTGTCCGCGACGCATTCAATACTAAAATCCCATCTGGATTTGCTTGGATATATGTCTTTAACCGTGCTGTTAATTCCTCCCGTCTCACAGGTTCTTTTTCGATGTAAATTAACCCAATAGCATCAATTGTTACAGGTAATATCTTGTTTTTACTTTGAGCATTAGCAGCAGAATTTTCACCTGTACTAGCTTTGGGTAAGTCAACATTAATTGCTTGTTGACGAGTAAATTGTAAAGCTGCCAATAGAAAGAATGTCAGAATACAAAAAACAACATCAATTAAGGGGATAATTTGAATCTGAAGGTCTTCACCGGAATTATCTAGCTTAACTTTCATTTTCTTGTTTTTCTACAGAGTGCAAACTAGAATGATCAATTGTATCATCTGATTCAATTATGTCATCTGCTGAAATTGTCGGTTCTTGAATAACTGTTTTTGATTCTAAGTGAGAAGATGAATCGAAGTTTTCAGAAGTACGTTTTGAGAATTTTCTGGGGTTAATTGTCTTAGGTTCAGGAGGATATTGACGGTAGAGCAGTTCCATTTCATTGCCGGCTTTGTTGAAAACTTTAACTTGGTTAACAACAAAACTTTGAAATAGGCGATAGAATACCAAACTAGCGATCGCTACTATTAATCCTGCGGCTGTACTAATCAGCGATTCCCCGATTCCTGTAGTCACACCGGCTGCTGATTCAGTTCCCAAATCACCAATGCGAATTGCACCCAAAGAATGAATCAAACCCAGAACAGTACCCAACAATCCTAAAAGTGGTGAGAGAGCAATCACAGCCTCTAGCAGTTTTTCACCCCGGCGCATTCCGGCTATCTCATCGGCTGCGGTTGATTCTAGGGCTAATCTAAAGGTTTCTGGATCACCTTTTTGTAGGCGTAAAGGTGCGTATAAAAATCTGCCAATGGGCTGATTTACCGCTTTTTCCGCGATCGCTTCGGCTATTTCCCAATCTTCACCAGCAGCATCAAGCACACGATTGACGATTTCTTTTTCCTGGGCAAGAATGCGTAACCAGAACCACAGACGTTCAAAAATCACACTTACTGATAGAACGGATAAAACCAGCAAAGGCCACATGGAGGGCCCGCCCTTCTTAAATAAAACTAAAATATCCACTGTGTGGGTTTCCTCTCTCCATTCCTAGTAGTCAAAGCATTTTCATTTTAGAGAGTAATGCAAAACTCACAACCTTTTTTCATTAATTACTCAGGAGTAACATCTTCTATACACAATATGACGGTTATTCCCACCGGGAGTTTAGAGGATTATTTGCCAAAATAAAAAAATCACTGGAGGTTAAAAATGAACTTCTCAATTCAATCCCTGTATACATGGTATCGGAACACGCTACGCAATCCTAAATACCGTTGGTGGGTAATTATCGGCACAGTAGCCTATTTAATTAGCCCTTTAGATATTTCTCCAGATTTTATTCCTATTATTGGCCAAATTGATGATGTTTTACTGTTAACTTTATTCGTTTCTGAAGTTTCTAGTTTAGTGCTTGATGGTTGGAAAGCTAAAAAAGGGACTGTAGAAAATAGTACCAGTAATCCACCTAATCATCCGCCTTCCCCTGGCGAAACTGTGGATGTTGATTCTATCCCTGTTAAATAGTATTATAGTAGGTTGGGTTGACGCAAGGAAACCCAACAAAATATTGAATAATGTTGGGTTATGCCAGTCACTGACTCAACCCTAAAGGGATTGAGCTTGTAAAAAACAAACTTTACAACGCAAGCAGCGACTAGCCCATTGAGACTAATCCTGATCCGCACTTCCGAATACTTCCCCAGTTTGGATTATCTGCAAGA
>JAKOGY010000003.1 GCA_028658405.1 Dolichospermum sp. ST_sed8
TCCCTAACACAGCAGCAACGGTTAAGGGAATTTGTTGATCAACTAATTGAAGACTTGGACAAACAGTAACATAAGGATAGTTATGGGTAGAAATTATCAAGCTGTTCCTATCCCTTGACTACGCTTCTAGTTTAATGTTTCCAATCGCCAGAATAATTTGTTAACTTTAATCTAGGCAGGTGGGTTTTATTTGTGTAGATGCGGTTTTGAACTGCCAGAATAATCTTTATTTAATCAGCAAGAAACATAATAATGGTACAATCAGCCCTAAAACTAATCACAGTTAATGAATTTATTGCTCAGTATGGCGACAATAATCGCTATGAACTTATTGATGGGGAATTAATCGAGATGGAACCAACAGGACCTCATGAACAGGTATCATCTTTAATTGGGCGAAAACTGAATGTAGAAATTGATCATCAAGACTTACCATACTTTATCCCCCATCGGTGTTTGATCAAACTATTGGGAACAAACACAGCCTTTCGTCCCGATGTGATTGTATTAGACCAAACACAATTAATCAATGAACCATTATGGCAACAAGAACCTGTAATTACATTAGGAAAATCAATTAAACTAATTGCTGAAGTCGTGAGTACAAACTGGCAAAATGATTATGCTCGCAAAGTTGAAGATTACGCCCTATTAGCTGTTCCTGAATATTGGATTGTAGATTATTTAGGCATTGGTGGTAGAGAATATATTGGCAAAATCAAGCAGCCAACAGTGACAATTTGTCCATTAGTTGAAGACGAGTATCAAAAGCGATTGTTTCAAAACAATGATCCACTTGTTTCCTCAATCTTTCCTAACTTGCAATTAACAGCAAAACAAGTCTTTGCGTCCGCTTGTGCTGTAACCTAAATATTGGCAACAAATTGAGCAAATTTTTAGCTTTATAAACTCAATATTTGTTGTACTGTTAAATCCAATTCAGGAAATGTCTGAGAAACAATTTTTTGATTATCTATAAATTCCACAACATTGTAAAATCCTTCATCTAATAATAATATAGAAACTTTAGCATTAATCGGATCTACAATCCAATATTCAGGGATTTCTCTAATCGCATATTCTGTCCGTTTTCGGCGATAATCAGTATTTATCGAACCTTCACTCACAATTTCTACTACTAATAATGGCGCAGTTTCTAAAACCGCAGGAGCATCAGGAGGATTTTGTCGCCATTCTTCACCCCTAATGACGGAAACATAAGGAATACGGGATTTATTTAAAGTCGTTTTTACGCCTACTGTACCAGGCATTACTAACCAGTCTAAACCTAAACGTTGAATTTCTAAATAAAAAGCTATGTAAATTAAATTTATAATAGTAGCGTGTCGAAATACAGCCGGTGGCATTAATACTAATTCCCCATCAACTAATTCATATTTGTTATCTGTACCATCATTATAAGTTAGGTACTCTTCAAAAGTAAGACGTTTTAAGGTTGTTTGAATCATAGATTTTTAGCTATATTTGGGGTTCATAACGAACTCAGAATTTAGATCCCCGACTTCTTCAAGAAGTCGGGGATCTTCTTATTTCCCTTTTGCTCCAGCTTTTGCAGCTTTAGCGGCTTTTTTAGCGGCTTTGTCTGCTTCCATTGCTGCCAACTCCGCTTGTTCTTTCTCTTCGGCTTTCTTATCAAGATAGTAGTGATAATCTCCTAAATAAACGCGGAATTCACCATCACGAATTTCGACGATTTTATTAGCTACTTGGGAGATAAAATAACGGTCATGGGAAACTACAAGGGCTGTACCGTCATAGTTTTGTAAAGCCTCTTCCATCATTTCCTTCGCAGGAATATCTAAGTGGTTTGTCGGCTCATCTAAAATGATTAAATTCGCTGGCACTAAAAGCATTTTTGCCAAGGCTAACCGAGCTTTTTCACCTCCACTCAATGCCCCAACTTTCTTAAATACCATATCACCGGTAAATAAGAATCTTCCTAACAGTGTGCGGACTTCTTCATTTGTCCAGTCGGGAACTTCATCATGGATAGTTTGCATGACGGTTTTATTTAAATCCAACGCTTCCGCTTGGTTTTGCTCAAAGTAACCAGGAATAACGTTGTGATCACCTAATTTAACAATCCCTTCTGTGGGTGGTTCAACACCCATCATAATTTTTAACAATGTGGATTTACCCGCACCATTGGGACCGAGAAACGCAATTCTATCTCCTCTTTCGACTAGAAGATTTGCCGATAAAAACAGAATTTTCTCCCCATAAACATGAGTTAAATCCTTAATTTCTACTACTTCTCTACCGCTACGAGTTGCATCAGGAAAACGGAAATGCAGGGTTCTCATTCCCCCTGTTGGTGCTTCGATGCGTTCAATTTTATCTAGTTGCTTTTCTCTACTTTTAGCTTGGGTACTGCGAGTAGCACTAGCACGGAATTTTTCTACAAACGCTTGTTGTTTTTCTAATTCTTTTTGTTGACGTTCGTAAGCGTTCAGTTGTGCATACTGATTTTCCGCTTTCTGTTGGAGGTAGGATGAGTAATTACCAAGGTAAGAACTGGAAACACCCCGTTCAGTTTCGACAATTTGGTTACAAAGACGATCTAAAAATTCCCGGTCATGGGAAACTATCACCATTGGGGTAATTAAACCTCTCAGGTAATTTTCTAGCCACTCAATGGTTTCTAAATCTAAGTGGTTTGTCGGTTCATCCAGCAGTAACAAGTCGGGTTTTTGCAGGAGAATTTTCCCTAAACTCATCCGCATTTGCCAACCACCAGAGAAGGCACTAACTAGGCGATCGCTATCTTCTAGCTGAAATCCCATCTCTGGTAATATCTTACCAATTCTGGAGTCTAAGTTATATCCATCTAAAGCTTCAAATTGACGCTGTAACCGATCTAACTGATGGATGAGTTCATCTAACTCGTCTGGATTAGCAGTTTCCATCTCATGAGGGATGTGAGCTAAAGCCTTCTGCACTTCGTTTGCTTCTTGAAAGACAGTCCAAAATTCTTCTCTGACTGTGCGAGTGGGGTCAACCTCAAACTCTTGATTAAGATAAGCTATATGTAGGCTGGAGGGACGAACAATTTCTCCAGCGGTGGGTTCAATCTCCCCAGAGATAATTTTTAGTTGGGTGGATTTACCCGCACCGTTAACGCCAACCAAACCAATCCTATCTCCTGGTTTGACTTCCCAGTTGATATCTTTAAGAACTTCGCCTGTAGGATAAATTTTACTGATATGTTCTAATCGCAGCATGAAGTGTTTCGTGGGTAGGAAAAGGGGCAAAGCTAACGCCGTATACAATCTTAACAAAATTTAACGCCACATTTACATTTTTTTGACTATGAACATAAATTTTTTCCTAACCCAGCCGTAACTAATAGCAGTTTTTCTGATATTTAGACCTGATACTGAAATTTATGGCTGGGGATTGTGGGTAATCATCAAAAATATAGGTGCATTTGCCGGAAAATCGTCACCAATATCTATGTTTTCGCTGGATTCTTTCAGCATTTACTACAGAAGTATTACACATTACAATTGAGATATTTTTCTAACCTCTTAGCTGTAGGATTGTTTTCCTATTTATAGGGTATTATTCCCGTTTTCAAGGAAATAATTGATTGATCAAAGGTTTTGACCGCTTTATTCTCTTGATATGGGTTTTATGCTGGTTAATTCTCAAGTTTATTTGCAGGTTAACAATAAATTAATACTGATTTTTTTGGATAATTCAGATAGTAAAGCAACAATAATTAACATCTTAAATTAATAAAAATAGTCGAGAATGTATCTAGTAAGGTTGACAATTTACACTCTTATAAAGAATTATCATAGTGAACCCGGATAGTCGTTGGTAGGCAAATTATGCACACAGTTGTTCTCGTTCTAGTTGAGGTGTTAATTGTTATTGGACTCTCCCGACTTGTCGGACTGGGATTCAAATCAATTAAACAACCATTGGTAATTGGCGAAATCTTCGCCGGTATCATGCTTGGTCCCTCATTATTTGGTTTAATTGCTCCCAATTTAGCACATAGCCTGTTTCCACCAGAAACGATGCCTTATTTGAATGTTTTATCGCAAATAGGGCTAATATTTTTCATGTTTCTGATTGGTTTGGAATTAAATCCCAAATATCTGAGTGGTAACTTAAAAACTGCCATTCTTATCTCCAATCTTAGTATTATTGTTCCCTTTGCTTCGGCTTTTGTCCTATCTTTACTGCTTTATCCCTTAGTTTCTAGTACCCATGTAACCTTTTTCCCTTTTGCCTTGTTTTTAGGGGCAGCAATGTCAATTACCGCCTTTCCAGTATTGGCGAGAATTATCACCGAGAATAACTTACAGGGAACTCGTTTAGGGACATTAGCCTTAACCTGCGCGGCTGTTGATGATGTCACAGCTTGGTGTATTTTAGCCATAGCGATCGCCGTCGCTCGTCACGGTAGCATTGATCAACAAGCTGTTCTCACCATTATTGAAAGCATTGCTTATATTGCCTTCATGTTTACAGTCGGACGGTGGTTTCTCAAACGTTTGAGTAAACATCATCGTCGGGCTGGGCGTTTGAGTCAATTGGTTTTGGCTGTAATTTATATGGGAGTTGTTTCCTCTGCCCTAATCACTGAATTTATCGGTATTCACCTAATTTTTGGCGCATTCTTATTAGGCGCAGTCATGCCCAAAGATGAAGAATTAGTCAGAGAATTAGCCATAAAAACTGAAGATTTTGTTCTCATCTTTCTGTTACCAATCTTCTTTGCCTACAGTGGTTTAAAGACACAAATTGGTTTACTCAACAGTCCTAAATTATGGCTATTGTCTGCCTTGATTTTATTAGTAGCAATTGGAGGTAAATATACAGGTGCTTATGTAGCTGCTCGGATTAGTGGCATTGACAAACGCGAAGCTTCAGCCTTGGGTTGGTTAATGAATACTCGCGGTTTAACTGAGTTAATTGTCCTAAATATTGGTTTAGAGTTAGGCGTAATTACACCCTTACTTTTTACCATGTTAGTAATTATGGCTTTGGTGACAACATTCATGACTTCACCATTGCTGGAATGGACATATCCCAAACGCCTGATCAGATTAGATATGGTTGAACCAGAGGCAGAAATACAACCAGAAACACCACCAGAAATCAAAGAACCTCAAATTATTCCATATCGGATGTTAGTCCCAGTGGCTAATCCCAGCGCCCAAAAAGGTTTGTTACAGTTAGCAACAGCGATCGCCGTTAACAACCGACAACCTGCTATTGTTTATCCCCTCAGTTTCATTGAACTCGAAGAAGACTATGGCTTTGAAAGTACCCCAACTGAAGCTGACAGACTCATTGCCGAACGTCGCCAAAAACTAGAAGAATTAATCAATACCCTAGAACCATCACTGACACGTTCCTGTATTCATCCCATAGTTCGCATATCTAGCAATGTCGCCAGAGAAACAGCACAAATAGCCAAAATTGAACAACCAGATTTAGTTCTCGTAGGCTGGCATCGTCCAGCTTTTAGTAACAATCGTTTAGGGGGAAGAGTCGGACAAATTCTCAGCACTACACCAGTAGATGTAGCCGTATTTGTAGATAAAGGTGGCGATCGCTTAGAAAGTCTCTTAGTTCCTTACTCAGCTAACATTCATGACGATTTAGCATTAATTATCGCCTTGAGAATGCTCATTAACCGTGATACTTGTATGTTACAAGTTTTACAAGTATTTACAGGCACTCATGCCCAAGACGAATTAAGTTATGAACTCAACGCCATGATTGAACGATTACCCAAGACTGTCCGCGATCGCATTGAAATCAAAACCGTTACATCCCCAGAACCAATCCAAGCCGTAATTGCTGCCTCAGAAAATGTTGATCTCACCATTGTTGGCACTAGCCGTCTGTGGGGAATTGAACGCCAAACCCTGGGAAGATACACAGATCAACTAGCTATCCAATGTCGTTCTTCATTACTCATTACCCGTCGTTACAGTCAAGTTACCTCACACCTGACTGCCCTCTTACCAGCAGTTAATGCCCAAGAAGTAACCAGTAATTCATAATTTTTACTAAGATAACTCTACAAAAAATGAACTGCTTGCAGCAGCGCCTCGCTATCCAATCTTGTGGGATGGGCATCCTGCCAGTCCTTGTATTATCTAAACGTTAAAAGTCATAGCCAACAACACTTAGCCATTAGATATCATCAGATACTTACCAGATGCCAAAGCAAAAAAACACTAAATTATGAAAAATAGAACTAATCAAATTCTTCCATCTATTGGCGTAAGTTTATTTGGCTTAATTACTCTTACCCCTAACATCAGCATTGCCCAAACAGTCGCACAACTTAATGGTTGGGAATTTAACCCCAAAGCCCAGCAATTAGAAATCAACCTCTCAGCTACCGCAACACCAAAGTATTTTTACTTACCTCAACCACCACGTCTAGTTCTCGATTTGCCTAATACCAAATTAGGTAAAGTCCTTACCCAAAAAGAATATTCAGGTGCAATTCAGAGAATTCGTATTTCCCAACTTAATGAAAATATCACTCGGATAGTTCTTGATCTAGCACCAGAAACTCAGTTCCAACCCAACCAAGTACAACTTCAACCTCTTTCCCGACAAAAACCCACGCGCTGGGTATTAAAACCCCATATTTCTTATTCTCCCGCCAACAGTCTTTTACTCACACCCTCTACTACACTACCACCATCCACAAACCTGACAACTAACTCCCAACAACCCTTAATTACAGTACCACCTTTAAATTCTCAAAACCCTCCACCAATTATCAATTCACCTCTGCCTTCCGCTATGTTGACCACACCTTTAGGAAATAATAATATTTCCCCAAGTAACCCTAAAGAAATTCCCATTATCGAATTTGGTCAACCTTTACCCAGCCAAAAATTTTAAATTAACGGATTGCTCTACTGGTTTCTTCACCCAAAAATTTGTAACAATAGAAATTAGTTAGTTATTTTCTTCAATTTCTATATCTTTTGGCAGTTTTTAGATATGAGTAATTCCAGCAATTTTCGTGAAGCTTACCGTGAGGCCAGAACTCATGGCATCGTTGGACCCAATGTCATCGCTAACGCCCTGCCCTATGTCGGTGGTGGATTGGTGCTGACAGCATTCGGAACTTATGGTGGTTTAGGTGTTATCCGCAATAACCCTGGACTCTTTTTTCCTACATTTATTGGAGCAGTAATTCTAGAGTTAATTTTGTTCTTCGTTGCCCAAAATGTGGCATCAAAAGGTAACAAAGCCCTAGCTTTACCCCTATTGGGTATTTACAGTCTCTTATCTGGATATACCTTGAGTGGCTTGGTATTTGTGGCTTTGAGAACCCAAGGAGTAGGTATTCAAGGTATTGGTATTGCTGCTCTTAGTTGTGGCATTACCTTTATTGCTGCCCGAAAAATCGGTTCTAACCTTTCGGAAGCAGACGGTATGGCTTTGACGAAAACTATTAGCTTGGGCATTGTTGCCTTGTTGGTTGTTTGTCTTGTTCAGTTCGCTTTCGCTATATTTGGTGTTTACACACCCAGTTGGTTAGAAATCGGCATCTCTGGTATAGGTGTATTTCTCTTCGCAGGAGCATCAGTTGTTGATTTCTACATCCTGCCTCGTACCTACCGCAATGATGAATATTTACCAGCAGCTTTGTCAATGTACCTTACCTACATCAACTTATTTGTCTTTATCTTACGCTTACTCATTGCTATCAATGGTCGTGATTAGATAAATTTGGGAATTGGGTAGTTTTCCTAACTCCTGACTAGGGCTTGCTGATAGCGTAGCGTAAGCCATAGAAATCTTTTAATGAAGTAGGGGCGTATTGCAATACGCCCCTACAGGAATCAGTAGGGGCGTATAGCAATACGCCCTTACTGAACCACGAAGGAGCGAAGGACACGAAGGAAGAAGGAAGAGAAGAGTTGGGCAATTAGCCCTCGAATTTACATAGTTATTTGTTAAAATGCAAGGGTTTTAAACGTCTATTGTTAATAATCTTGCACTTTTTTGAGTGTAAAACTCTGTAAACCTTTATCTATCACTGCTTTTGTTTTCTTTTTTGCAAGCCCTAACTAATGACTAATGACCAATGACTAATGACTAATGACCAATGACTAATGACTAATGACTAATGACTAATGACTAATGCTATTTAAAATCTTTCCGTATCTTGGGGAGTTCCCACAGCCCCTGGTTGAGATAAAAAGAAATTTTGAGCCGATTCATTTTGATAGATACATCTAATATCTGGCTTTTCACTATTTAAGTCCCCTGTAAAGCCAAAGGTATTCAGACGATTTTTACATTCTCGTACCTGATCTGATGTTACAAGTTTTTTATTTTCCAAAATCGCCCAGTTATTTTGTCGGATTACACATCCAGGACGCATACTTGGCTGGGCAACAAAGACATTAAAGGGATTAAGAGTTACAAATAGTCTAGCATCCATAACCATTGCACTAGATCCAAACTGCACGCAAAGCTCAGGATTTGGCGCTCTGGTGTCAATGAACTCACGGGAAGCCACATTTGATGAACTCAAGGTAGTTGTAGAACTAAACGCAATCCCAATCCCAATTCCCAAAATCATCACCCCTCCTAAAAGGGCAATGGTAGCGAAGTTAAAGGTCGAGGATGAAAAAATAGAGGGTTTAGGGGTATTAGTTGATTTATTACTAGGTTTACGTCTCATTTTTGCTTTCTTACCTTCATCTCAAGAGTGGTTTTTTAATTTTTCCCTTATATTTAAGGCTTGCATAAAAGAAAGTAAAAGCGTTGATAGATAAAGGTTTACAGGGTTTTATAAGCAAACAAGTGCAAGATTATTGACAATAGATATTTAAAACCCTTGCATTTTCACCTCTTCCTTCTTCCTTCTTCCTTCGTGTCCTTCGCTCCTTCGTGGTTCAATACGGGCGTATTGTCATACAGCCGTACTGATTCCTGTAGGGGCGTATTGTCATACAGCCGTACTGATTACTGTAGGGGCGTATTGCAATACGCCCCTACTAACCTTAACGAAAAGACTTTTATGGCTTACGCCACGCTACGCTATCAGCAAACCCTATTTAAGTATGCCGAGTCTTGAGAATAATTATCCGCTATTTTCAATTTTAAAGAAAATTTAAAATAAAAAAAAGCCCGCAATAGCGGACTTCCTGTATTTAAACAATTTACCGACTACTTCGCATTCTGACTCTTAGAAGTGTAGTAAACCTTACTACCTGTATCGGGAACAAAATGACAACCGATAGCAGAATTCCATAAGGACTTCCAAACTGGTTCTTTTGATTCGTGGAAATATTCACCCATAATTGGTTTAATCGCTTCAGTCGCTTTCAACAAATTGTAATGAGGCATATTCAGGAAAATATGATGAGCAACATGAGTCCCGATATCATGGTGAATGTGGTTAAAAATTCCATAATTTCGGTCAACACTAGAAATTGCCCCTTTCAAAAATGTCCATTCTTCCCCACGATACCAAGGAATTCCGGGTTCAGTGTGGTGCAAGAAAGTCACCATATCCAACCAAATGATAAAGACAATGTATGGTCCAGCGTAGTATTTTAACAACGACATGAAACCAAATTGATAGGTGAATAAACCTAGCAAAGCTACCATACTAATCCAAAGTGTGGTGCTAGTGATAATGTCCCATTTTTCTGAAGGCTTAAACAGTGGGCTGCTGGGGGAAAAGTGAGAACCTTCTTTACCAGGAGAACGCTTGAATAAATATACTGGATAAGCCAATAAGAACAAATTAAAACGCCCTATTTTTTGCGACAAAGGCATTTCATCATATTCCGATTCAGAGACAGGATACCAGCTTTCATCATTCTCCAAGCTGCCTGTATTTTTATGGTGGGTTCTGTGGCTAATTCTCCAACCATGATAAGGAACGAGAATGAAAGTATGGGTGATATGACCAACCAGATCATTTAACCATTTATGCTTAGAAAAAGATTGGTGTCCGCAGTCATGACCAACTACAAACAAAGCCCAAAACATAGTTCCTTGCATTACCCAGAAAACTGGCCAAAAATACCAAGAATCTAGATAATTAGCCAGTGCATACAACGCAGCAACAATGGCAACATCACGGAAGAAATAATAAAGTGATTTAGTTACACTAGGTTGAAAACATTCAGCGGGAATTGCAGCTTTTAAATCCTGAAGAGTAAACGGTAATTTCTCTTGACCTTCAGAAGATTCAGCACTAGAGTTTTGATTAAACTGGATTGTATCTAATTGCACTGGGTTGGTTGGTTAATTGTAAATTAAAAATTATCGGTGAGGTAATATTTAGTTACCTCTGAAATTCAAACTGGAAAATATTGGCAATTTACCTAAACATTTTTAATTTTGGGTAATTGCCAAACTGAAAAAATTACAAAGGAAGGGAACAGGGAACAGATAAGAAACAAAAGTCGCTGAGTTTAAAGCTTAGTCAAAAAAAAGATGTTTTTTAAGATGCGTAGCCCGAAAAAAAACAGTGTAATTATTTCAATCTCATGTTTTTAAACATGAGTTTTTCCTGTTCCCTCTGAACTATGAAATTAGAAGTAAGTAATTAATAAATTTATACTTCAAAATTCATCACTGATAGTTGATTATTTCTCGGCACGATATCCGTCAAAAGTAATATAACCTATATCAGTTTTGTAAAGTTGACATTCATTAGTTATTTTCTTCATCAAATCCCAAGAGAAGTTATATTCATCATGGAGATAAGGACTCCAGTTTTCTTTGATACTGCTATAAGCCAACCGTAAATTATAGGAAGGAATAGCAGTTGAGATATGATGGGGAACATGAACATTAATATCGTGACAAAGAATTTCTACCCAACGCGGGTAATCACAATGAACTGTCCCAAATAACTGTGCTAAAGCTTCATTCCATTTATCAGCAGTTGAAAAAGGAACATCTGGAAGAGTGTGGTGAACAATAGTGAAGGTACTCATCCAAAAATGGTAAACCATCCAGGGAATAAACCAAAATTTGATAAAACCCCAAACACCAGTTGTGATCATCAGAGTTGGGAAAACAATAGCTGCAAATGCTACTACTACAGCTATAGACAGTTTGACACTATCATGATCTTTTTTCTGGAATTTCCGCAGATCAAAATGCACAGCCGCCCAATGTCCAATAGAACCTACCCACCAGAGACGTTTAGTCAGAAAAAACTCAAAGGAGGACTGACTATTGTTACCCCAACTTGCAAAAGTTTCTGTTCTAATAGGATGCCAAGCGTTATCTTCGTCTAGCTTGTTTGTATGTTTATGGTGATGATTGTGTTTAATCCGCCAGCTATGAAAAGGGTAAATTAAGAACATCATGAAGAAATGTCCCACTAAATCATTTACCCAGCGACGTTTCGCAAAGGAACGGTGAGCGCAATCATGGCCAATGACAAAAAAACCTGTTAAAGCAGTTCCTGTAAAAATCCAAGCCAGGGGTAAAAGAAACCAAGGGGAAATAGCTATAAAATAATAGCCTAATGCAGCCATAGATAAACTGATAATTGCAGTTGTCCATGCTTTGCGGCTATTTTTCTGAAAACATTCCTTGGGAAGACTTTTGATAATATGTTTTAGTTTTATTTGGTCTTTACCAAGGTCTGTGGAGACCGCTTTTTCCTGACTTTTGATGATTGATGTAGTCATGAATACCTGAAAAACAACAGACTGCTAGACAAGGTTACTAAAAAAAGTAACTTGACTTGCAAAGTTTTGTAACATTAATTTCTGAGATTATAGCAACCTAAGAACCACTTAGGATAGGTAATCAGCAATTAAATTTTTCTTTCTTCAAAATTGCTTTGGTTATAAACACAAAAAGTCAATAGTTTCCAGCCAAAAAATTGACTAGAAAACTATTGACTTTGATCATGAAATCTGTCTATGCCTTTTTCTCTGCTAGTTTAACGTTTGTAGCTAGACCTAGTAATTGTAATAACTGAATAGTCATCCAAGTCATATCAATTTCCCACCATTCCAAACCATGACGCGCAGAGTATTGAAACGCATGGTGGTTATTGTGCCAACCTTCACCAAAAACTAGGATAGCAACCCACCAACAATTAGTTGACTGGTCACCAGAATCATAAGTGCGGTAACCAAACTTATGAGTAGCACTATTTACTAACCAAGTACAGTGATAAACCCAAATAATTCTTACGAAAATTCCCCAAACTACCGTTGGCCAGCCACCAAAGTAATATAGGACTAAGCCTAAGGCAATTTGTAAGAAAATGAAATTTTTCTGTAAAAACTGATAAACTGGGTCATCAATAATGTCTTTAGTGAAGCGAGGAACTTGACTGTGAGCGGGAGCGAAATGAATCATCCAACCCATGTGACTCCACCAGAAACCTTGATTTGAATCATGGGGATCAGATTCGGTATCAGAATGTAGGTGGTGAATCCGATGTGTACCTACCCATTCAATTGGACCACCTTCACAAGATAGTGTCCCAAAAATCACCAAGACATACTCTAGCCATTTTGGTGTTTGAAAACTCCGGTGAGTAACAAGACGGTGATATCCCAAAGTAATACCTAAACCTCCAGTCACCCAGTAGAGCAATAAAGCAACACCTATTGCTCTCCAGCTAAAATTGCTAGGAATCAAGGCAAATAGAGCACCGACGTGCAATGAAACGAAAAATAGGGTATTAACCCAGTTAATGGGAGGTTTAGAAGTAGCAATTGTCATGCAGTAACCTGAATAGAAATTGTGCAGCTTAGTCTGCGCGATCCGAAAATCCGCATATCTATTTTATGTTTTTGAATGAGGAAATGATGAACAGCTTTGAACAGTTGCGGGAAGCAGAACAGGCACTATTAGAAATTTTTTCTGGTATTGACGCTCAGGTCAAGCATAATCTTAAACAAGTATTAGATGCCTTTCGTCATCATCGAGTAGGCGCACACCATTTTGCAGGAGTAAGTGGCTACGGACACGATGATTTAGGACGAGAAACTTTAGATCAAGTTTTTGCCCAGGTAATGGGTGCTGAAGCTGCTGTAGTGCGAGTGCAGTTTGTTTCGGGAACTCATGCGATCGCTTGTGCGTTGTATGGTGTACTTCGTCCTGGAGATGAAATGTTAGCAGTGGCAGGTTCTCCCTACGATACTTTAGAAGAGGTAATTGGCTTAAGAGGGAAAGGCCAAGGTTCTCTTATTGATTTTGGCATAAAATACCGCCAATTGGAACTAACTTCCGAAGGAAAAATAGATTGGCAGACTTTAAACACTAGCATTACTGAAAACACAAAGTTAGTTTTAATTCAACGTTCCTGCGGATATTCATGGCGGCCAAGCCTCTCCATAGCCGATATCGAGAAAATTGTTTACATAGTTAAACAGCAAAATCCCCACACAGTCTGTTTTGTAGATAACTGTTATGGCGAATTCATAGAAACCCAAGAACCAACTCATGTTGGTGCTGACTTAATAGCCGGGTCATTGATTAAAAATCCTGGAGGAACAGTCGTGAGTGCCGGTGGTTATATTGCAGGTAAAGCAGACCTAGTAGAAGCTGCTGCTTGTCGCTTAACAGCCCCCGGTATAGGTAGCGAAGGAGGCGCAACCTTCGACCAAAACCGTCTATTATTCCAAGGATTATTTTTAGCCCCGCAAATGGTAGGGGAAGCTATGAAAGGAACATACCTGACAGGATACGTATTTGACAAACTCGGATATCCAGTCAACCCGCCACCATTAGCGCCCAGAGGAGATGTGATTCAAGCGATTAAACTCGGTTCAGCTAAAAAACTGATCGCCTTCTGCAAAGCCATTCAACAGTCTTCACCTATCGGATCTTATCTCGACCCCATACCAGATGATATGCCAGGCTATGAAAGCCAAGTAGTCATGGCTGGGGGAACATTTATTGAAGGCAGTACCTTGGAATTATCAGCCGATGGTCCACTAAGAGAGCCTTATATTGTCTATTGCCAAGGGGGGACTCATTGGACTCATGTATCTATTGCATTAGAAGCGGCTATTGATGCTGTGGTAAATATAGAATAATGCTAACGCAAAGGCGCAAAGGTGAAAAAATGAGATAGCTAAGGAAGTTGTTGACGCTGCGGACAAGATTCATCCAGAGTTAGCGCGTCACGCTACCCTATCAGACATTTTTAGCAGTCATTTTATCTAACAAAAGACTTACCTTTTTCGCTCTTTCTGGTTGACGCTGTTTTTGCAATAATTCCTTTGCTTGAACTAAATTACTTTTTGCTTCAGTTTCCTGTTGTTCCTGCATGAGAATATTTGCTAAACGTAAATAAGCATCAGGATTTTTAGGACTGCTATCAATTACTTCACAGAATAACGCTTTTGCTTCGGGAATTTGTCCCTTGTGATTTAAAATATCTCCTAACAGCAAGCGTACCATATCATTGGTAGAGTTGATAGCAATGACTTTTCTAAAAACTATTTCGGCATTTTCATAATCTTTGGCTTGATAAAAATTGATGCCCTTCTGAAATAAATTCGAGGTAATCAATGTTTTGATACTCAAATAACCAAGGATAACAAGACCAGCAATGACTACAGAAATGGCGATAATATCAGATGTGGGAAATGTTTCTAACATGAGTTTAAGCTAATAAACAGGAAATGGGGAAAATTAAATATTCAATGAAAAACAATTTCCAGATAAATTGATAGAAATTAGTAATGGCTTTTTTGTCTTGTAAATCAACTCCAGCACCTTGCCACCACATCACAATTAAAGCTACTGTATGAGTGATTAATACAAAAATACTGTTAACTTCAGCAAGATGTAATAATCCTACTAAAATCATGCCTGCATAACAAATTGTGATTACCCAAAGTGCGAGACTAAATACTTTTTGTTGTCCGAGTTGGAGCGTGAAAGTTGTGATATTGTAGGTTTTATCTCCTTCCATATCAGGAATATCTTTGAAAATAGCGATCGCAAATGTAAATACTAAGATAAACACCGTTAAAGCCCAGACTGCACCCGGTATTCCTTGGCTTCTTTGCAACACCCAACTAAAATGCAAAAACAAACCTAAATTAACAACTGTTCCCCGCACCGAAAAAATGCACAAAGCTGCCCAAAAAGGAAACTGTTTTAACCGAATTGGTGGTAAAGAATAAGCCGTACCAATTGCTAAACTTATCCCTACCATTCCCATTAAAAATGGTCCAGTTAGCCATGCTAAAGCTAAAGCAACAATACCAGCAATAATAACAATTAATTGTCCTTGTCCTTTGGTAAATTCTCCTGACGCTAAAGGTAAATCAGGTTTATTGATTTTATCAATGTCAATATCTTCTAATTGATTCAAACCAACAATATAAATATTGCCACTTATGCAAGCAATCCATGTTGCTAAAATTTGACTAATATGCGAACTAGAAAATGGTGTAGAAGTGACACCAAGGGTAATTAAATATAAACCCAATACACTCAAACTTGTTCCCATGATTGTATGGGGACGGGAAAATTTCCAAAAAGCATAAAACCAATTTTTTGGAGAAATAGCCGGATTTTGTTGATAAAACTGATTCATTTTTTGTTGTTTTTTGTTATCTGCATCTAAAGAGGTTTGGATTTACAGGATATTGCAGGTAAGTAAAGTACAAATTTTAAATCAAAATGCAAACACTACTGATGCTTTTACTCCTGACTCGGTGACTCCTGATTTCTGATTTCTGACTCGGTGACTCCTGAATTCTCCTCTATTTTGTCCCGCGTAATAATCCAAACCGAATTAATCCGCTTTCATAACCTCGACGCATTAACCCTAAAGATAATGCCCCCTGAATTGTAGTCCAACCAGCCATTAATAAACCTATAAACGCTTGGGGTGTAAAAGCCGAATCAATTACTACATTCCAGAAAGGAGCAACAGCGGTGGACCAATCAGCCGTGCGAATATTATTTAATGGTAATTGCCAAGCGATCGCTTCATACTCTGCTAAAGAAATAACATAGGGTAAACAATAAACTCGATAAATATCTTCTAACTGCTTTTGCTCATCCTGTGTCAGTGCTAACTTGTCCGTATTCCGATGACACCAAGTTACCATAATCAAAGTCCCACCGGGTTTCAATACGCGATAGCACTCTTGCAAAAACTTAGTTTTATCTGGCATATGTTCACCACTTTCCAGTGACCACACCAAATCAAAAGAATTATCCTCAAAAGGCATTTCTTGAGCATTGGCAACCATGAATCTAGTTTTCTGACTCAAATTCATTGCCAAAGACCTTTCTGTGGCTCTAGCAGCTTGTACAGGACTGAGTGTAATTCCTGTTGCATTTGCCCCAAACTTATCAGCTAAGTATAAAGAACTACCACCGATTCCACAACCCACATCCAGGATATTTTCAGCGCCCTTAACATCTGCCCACTTTAGCAGTTCTTCAATTAAATCAATTTGTGCTTGACGGCGTTCTTTTACCTGTTTTCCATCTGCACCATAATAACCGTGGTGCATATGTTCCCCCCAAATTTGTTCCCACAAACCAGAAGAAGCATCGTAAAATTGCTGAATTTGTTTGTAAAGTATTTGACTCATGAATTTAGTGATAAAAAATGACAGGAAATTCAAAAAAAACTTATTTCTAGGCTACCATCTATGTTTTTAATTAGATAGGGATATTTTTCTACCTGGGAATAACTCATTAATTCTACCTTGGGAAAATGTCAAAATAGCCTAATGCCTGAAAATTTATTCATTTTTGATGTTTAATTATTATGACTGTTGCGCGGACAATTTGTTTGGGATTTGTCGTTGTCATTCTCTTAGGAGCCATTCTCTTGACAATGCCTTTCTCTACTGGTAATGGTAATTGGAATGACCCAATTGTTGCCCTATTTACTTCAACTTCAGCGGTTTGCGTTACAGGTTTAGCAGTGGTAGATACTGGCACTGAATTTTCCTTTTTAGGTCAGTTGTTTATTGCCCTATTAGCACAAATTGGCGGTTTAGGTTATATGACAACTACCACATTTTTAATGTTGTTAATTGGTAGAAAATTTGATCTCAGACAAAAAGTAGCAATTCAACAAGCTTTAGACCGTCCAGGCATGAGTGGTAGTACGCAAATTATCCGTTCGATTATTGCGACTACCTTATTGTTTGAACTCACGGGAGTATTTTTATTAATGATAGTTTTTGTTCCCGAAAAAGGTTGGCAAGAAGGAACTTGGTTAGCAATTTTTCATAGTGTTAGTGCTTGGAATAATGCTGGATTTAGTTTATTCAAAGACAATTTAATGAGTTATCAATCTTCTCCTTTAGTTATTGTCACAATTGGCTGTTTAATCATCTTTGGTGGGATTGGTTATCAGGTAATTTTGGATATGTATTTGTGGTTACGAAATAGTTTTAGTTATCAAAGTAATCGCATCATCAAAAAAACAAGTTGTTTAATATTTTCCCTAGATTTTAAAGTCGCTACTAGCACAACATTGATCTTGTTAGTAGTAGGAACAATTGCCTTATTTCTGATAGAAATTAGAAACGATAGTACCTTGGGACAATTAAATTTATCTGATAAAATATTAGGAGCTTGGTTTCAGTCAGTCAGCACCAGAACTGCTGGTTTTAATAGTATTGACATTGGTAAAATGACTAATGCCGGGTTATTTATTATGATTGCTTTGATGTTTATTGGTGCAAGTCCTGGAGGGACAGGAGGAGGAATCAAAACCACTACTTTACGAGTGCTTACCAGTTGTACAAATGCAATTTTGCAAGGTAAAGAAGAGGTACTATTATATAATCGCAAAATTGCCATCTCATTGATTTTAAAAGCTGTTGGTGTGGTATTTGGTTCACTAGCAACAGTGATTGTTGCCACGGTTTTAATTAGTCTTACAGACCCCAAATTGGCTTTTATTCAAATTCTCTTTGAAGTCGTATCAGCCTTTGGCACAGTAGGTCTTTCCACAGGGATTACAGCTAGTGTTTCCACCGCAGCAAAATTAATTTTAATTCTTATGATGTATATTGGCCGAGTTGGTGTTTTATTATTAATGTCATCCATATTAGGTGATCCTCGTCCTACCAGAATTCACTATCCCGAAGAAAATCTATTGGTTGGATAATCACTAATTACCAATTACCAATTACCAATTACCAATTACCAATTACCAATTACCAATTACCAATTACCAAATTATGAACCTTTCATCATTAAAATTTCTTCGCAGTTTACGTAAAGATAACCACCAATTTGCTGTAATTGGGTTGGGTCGTTTTGGTCGTTCTGTATGTTCAACACTGCATAATTTAGGTTATCAAGTGTTAGCTACAGATATTGACGAAAAACGGGTTTCAGAAGCCTTAAATGAAGAAATAGTTGGTCATGCTTTACAACTTGATTCAACCGAACCAGCAGCACTTAAAGAAGCCGGAATTTTTGAATTTGATACCGTAATTATAGCTATTGGTAATTACGTTCAGGAAAGTATTATTACTACCTTAAATGTGAAAGAAGGTGGTGTACCTCACGTAGTTGCAAAAGCTTCTAGTGAAGTTCACCGTAAATTATTAAACCGAGTAGGAGCAGATCATGTAGTATTTCCTGAATATGAAGCTGGTTGTGCTTTAGCACGCACACTGACTAAACCAGGAATTTTAGAAAGATTTGATCTTGACCCAGATAACAGTATTGTTGAGTTAATTGTCCCTGATGAATTTAATGGAAAAACCATTGCTGAACTCCAACTTCGTAACCGCTATGGTTTAAATATGTTGGCTGTAAGTCATGATGGTAAATTTATCATTAATCCCGAACCAACTAAACGTTTAGAAAAAGGTTCTGCAATGGTAGTAATTGGTTGCAATAAAGATATTAATCGTTTACCAATTTGAGGGAATGGGGAACAGGGAACAGGGAACAGGGAATAGGGAATAGGGAATAGGGAATAGGGAATAGGGAATAGGGAATAGGGAAAAATTTTACCAATGACTAATGACCAATTATTTATTTGGTGTCAAATTAGGTAAAGTAATTTCTACAGGTTTCAGAGTATTTAACTGAGTCTCATCTAAATTAGATTATCCATTACTTCATCAAAAATTCATAATTTAATACTTTTCCCTTCTGGTAAAATCAGCATGGCATCACCAAAAGAATAAAAGCGATATTCAGCAGCAATGGCTTGTTGATAAATTTCTAATAATCTTTCTCTACCAATCAAAGCACTAACCAGCATCAATAAACTAGAACGGGGTAAATGAAAATTGGTAATTAAACCCTCCACAACTTGCCATTTATAACCAGGAGAAATAAACAAATTTGTTTTCCCCACATAAGGCTGTAAATCCCCCGATTGTGCCGCACCCTCCAAAGCCCTTACCGCTGTTGTCCCCACCGCAATAATGCGCCCACCAGCAGCCTGGGTAGCCCGAATTTGCTCAACGGTATCAGGGGGAACTTCAATCCATTCTTCGTGCATTGCATGGGTAGTAATATCTTCTACTTCCACTGGGCGAAAAGTACCGACACCGACATGAAGAGTAATAAAGGCTTGATTAATGCCACAACTACGCAGCTTTTCTAATAATTCAGGTGTGAAATGTAACCCTGCTGTTGGCGCAGCGATCGCTCCCTGAACATCTGCATACACCGTCTGATACTGTTCATCAGCAGCGGTAGAAGCCGTGATATAAGGAGGTAGGGGAATCTGTCCAAACTTCCCTAACACCTGTACTAAAGGAACGGCTGCGGGTAAATCGAACTGTAACAAGCGTCCCCCAGTTTCTGGATCTGATTCTACAACAGTCGCCCTCAATTCCTGTTGTTTTCCATCTTTCCCCGCTGTAAAAATAATCTCACTACCCACCGTAAACCGCTTACCAGGTTTCACCAAAGCCAACCAACAATTATGTCGTCGTTCCTCCAACAGCAACACCTCCACCCCAGCACCCGTAGACTTACAGCCGTATAACCGCGCGGGAATTACTTTGGTGTTATTCATCACAAGTAAATCCCCTGGTTTTAGCAGTTCAGATAAATCACGAAAAATGTGATGTAGCGGTGGTATAGTCTTAGCAGTTTCAGGAGAATCTACCACCAATAACCGCGAACTATCTCTAGGAACAGCAGGATTTTGGGCAATTAGTCCTGGTGGAAGTTCGTAATCATAACCAGATAATAAACAATCTAAATTTACATTTTCGGCTTTTGCTTGTCGTATTTTTGGTTTCATATTAATTAAGTAATTTATCCGTAGGGGCGCAGGGCCTGCGCCCAGTCAGTTATCATTAGATATCTGGTATAAATTAAATATGCGTGATCTAAAACCCTTGTAGAGACGTTCCATGGAACGTCTCTACATTCATTGCTACCAGATGTCTATTGGGAATAGAAAAAATTCCTATTCCCTATTCCCTATTCCCTATTCCCTATTCCCTATTCCCTATTCCCAGATTGGGTAAATCTCCCCATAAAAAAACGGGTGCTTTTACCCTACCGGGAACTCCACTCCATTCACGAAGATAGATAGGTAGAACTAAATTTAATCCCATATCCCATAAGACAATAAGACAATGATGGAATACTTGTACTATCTAGGAAATGCCAGCCTTACTTTGAGAATTGTTCAATATTTACACGGTAGACCTCAACTTCCCGTTTCCTTTGTAAGTGTAATTCATCAAATTGATGGTTGGGTAGTCAGAATTAAACTCAAAGACACAGTGTCAGATCAACAAGATGGGGATTTTCGAGCTTTTCTTAATGAATTAGGAATTAGCTATCAGCCACCAATGAGAGTCCAAATGGCACTTTGGAGTTTAGAAGCCGGACAAACGCCTGTAGACGTGATGCGCCGCTACCAAGTAGCGATTGTTTCTCATGGTAGCCCGGAAAGAGAAGAAATTGAAGCATTTAGACAACAGTTTGTTCGCGGTTTGGGTTACTGTCCGGAAACATTGGCCTAAGCAATTCAAAATTCAAACTTGTTTGCATAGTGTTAGGAAGTAAAAAATAATTATCCTCTCATATTTATTGTTGGTCAAAAGCTGCTTCAATGTATTGTTGTAGCTTAAACTCATATCCAGATATAGATAAACGCTCTAAAAATTTTTCGGCAATGATTTTTTTAGTTTCTAGTTGATAGTGAACAAGAGCCACATCAAAGCGACAAGAATAATCAGCTTTTTGGGGATATTCAGCTAAAAATATTTCCGCCGTCCGCCATATTTTTGCTTGTTTTTGGGGAGTAATGGCATTTTTTCCCCCTTCATCCCAATTACCAGAACTTCGGGTTTTTACTTCTACAAAAGCCAGCATTGTGTCTTGATATTGGGCAATAATATCAATTTCTCCCCAACGACACGAAAAGCGACGATGCAAAATTTCCCAACCTGTAGATTGTAACCATTTAGCGACTAGGTCTTCACCTATGTTACCAATATCTGCATAATTAAATGGAGAAGGATTAGACATTACTTAACAATACCATGAATACTAGCTATCGCAATTTGACAACTATACTCAGTTTATTACTTTGGGTAATCATTTCCACCACAGCCTTAGCGGGTTTTGTGCCTTCTGCTTTAGCACTAGAATATAACAAAGAAATTCTTGTCGGATCTGATTTTTCTGAACGCGATTTAACAGATTCCAGTTTTACTAAAGCAAATCTTCGCTACAGTAATTTTACTAATGCTAATCTCAGTGGTGTCGAATTTTTTGCAGCCAATCTAGAATCAGCCAATTTACAGGGAGCAAACCTAACTAATGCTACATTAGATTCAGCGCGTTTAATTAAAGCCAATTTAACCAACGCCAATTTAGAAGGGGCATTTGCGGCTAACGCCAGATTTGATGGCGCTATAATTGACGGAGCAGATTTTACTGATGTATTATTGCGTCGAGATGAACAAAATAAACTTTGTAAACTAGCAAAAGGCACTAATCCCGTAACAGGTAGAAAAACAAAAGAAACCTTATATTGTCCTTAGAAGATACTATATCCAGATCCCCAATTGCTCAAAAAAAATTCGATCACTGTAGGGTGGGCATTGCCCACCGTAAGCAAATTTTACCAAACAATCCCCGATCTACATATATACCAGGAATTAAACATATTTCTATATACTCTAAATAATTCAATAATATTGGAGAAAATAGCGGATGCTAAAGCCGATAGAAATGTGCCTAAAACTCTTTCAATCAAAGCTGTCACGGTACATAGTTACCTGGGTATTTACCAGTATTGTTGTTATTGAAATCGCAATTTTAATACCGTCTTATTTTCGACGGCAAGATGAGTTACTTTCTAATTTAGAGAATGTTTCTAATGAAGTTTTTTCATCCCTAGTTTATCGCATTCAACAGGGAGCAAATTCTCAAGAAATTCTTGACCTGACAAGTCGCAAACTCAAACCTGGTTCTGTGATTTTAGGTGGAGCAATTTACCAAACTAATGGACAGTTAGTGGGAACATTCGGCGAAAAACCCAGTATTTTATACAATTACCTCAGTGAACCGAAAATGATTCGGGTACAAGTCCAAAATGGCACACGCTATGATGTGGCTTGGACAGCTTCCATGTTGGCAGAAAAATATGTATTAATTATTCGTCATAATTCTGTGGCTGTAAAAGAGGAATTATTTGCTTTTTCTTTGAGGATAGCAGGGTTGATATTTATTATTTCAGTTTTTGTGACTCTAACTACTACATTAACTTTGGGAGTAACAGTAATTAGACCAATTTTACAGTTACGAGATGATTTGATAATTGCCGGAGAAGCTATTACTAATGATAGTAATGATCCAATTTTTTCTACCATGTCTAAAAAACGTCAGGATGAAATGGGTGAGGTGATATTAGCATTTTACCAAATGTTTGCCAGGGTCAGACAAGAAATTTATGAACGTCAACAAGTAGAAATTTGTTTACGTCATGAGCAAGAAAAATCAGAGCAATTGCTATTAAATATTCTTCCCGCAGAAATAGCTCAACAATTAAAACAGCAACAAAGTGCAATTGCTAATCGGTTTGATGAAGTAACAATTCTTTTTGCTGATATTGTCAACTTTACAGAATTAGCTGCTCAAATTTCACCCATAGAATTAGTTAACTCTTTAAATCAGATTTTTTCCTGTTTTGACAGATTAGCCCAAACCTATGGATTAGAAAAAATCAAAACTATTGGTGATGCTTATATGGTAGTCGGTGGTTTACCTAATCCTCACCCAGATCATGCTGTGGCTGTCGCTAAAATGGCACTGGATATGCAGCAAGAAATTACTAAATTTAAAACCGCTACAGGTGAAAATTTTCAAATCCGCATTGGCATGAATACGGGTTCTGTAGTTGCTGGAGTTATCGGCTTAAAAAAGTTTAGTTATGATTTATGGGGAGACGCAGTAAATCTAGCCAGTCGCATGGAATCTCATGGGATTCCTGGGAAAATTCAAGTCTCGGAAGTTACTTATTTATTAATTAAAGATGAGTTTCAATTAGAAGAACGGGGCATAATTAAAGTTAAGGGAAGGGGAGAATTAACTACTTATTTTTTAATTGCTTGATTAGACAATTTTAATTATAATAGAAAATATACTTAATTTCAAAAAATTGTAGGTTGGGTTAAGCGACAGCGCAACCCAACAAAGTATTGAAATGTTAGGGTATTGAAAGTGTTGGGTAACATGAGCGTCAACCCAACCTACGATTTTAAAAAAGTGAAATTTTGGAAAATATGAATCAGGGCAAAATCTTACTTGAACCAGGCACATTATGGACAAGGATCAAAAAAACAACGGAACTGGCTTTAAAATCTGGGGCATTAAAATCTATTCCTACAAAATTGGAAATTATTGAACAAAATGGTGTAAAATTTGTTGTCAGAATTTTAGAAAATATCAACCGTAAAATCGCTGAACAAAAAAAACGAGATCATGAAGTTGCTAAAACTGGTAAAGAATTTAATCCTTTTTTACCCTACGAAGTAGATTTATTTGTAGCTGATATCTCTCCTACTCATGTTTGTATTTTAAATAAATTCAATGTTGTTGATTATCACTTGTTAATTATCACTCGCGCTTTTGAATCACAGGAAAATTTACTTACCCTAGAAGACTTTACAGCAACGGGAGCCTGTTTAGAAGAGTTTGAAGGTTTAGTATTTTATAATGGTGGTAAACTTGCCGGTGCGAGTCAACCACATAAACATTTGCAAATTGTTCCTTTTGCGGAAACAGATATTCCTATTTCACCACTTTTAAAAGCAGCAAAATTAGAAACCGCTATTGGAAGTATACCAGAATTTCCTTTTGTCCACGCTTTTACTAATCTTGATATGGGAGAAAGTGCCGAAATAACTTTAGAAAAATATCATACTTTACTGCAAACTGTGGGAATTAAACCCCTAGAAAATAATATCCAATCAGGAGCATATAATCTTTTAATGACACGAAAATGGATGTTAATTGTCCCTCGACAATATGACGAGTTTGAGACAATTTCTGTCAACTCATTAGGATTTGCAGGTGCATTATTGGTAAAGAATCAAGAACAAATGCAGTTACTCAAAGATATCACCCCTATTAACCTTTTAAGTAAAGTTGCTTTTTGTAAATAACAAACTTGAATTTAGAGATTTCCAAATAATACAAGACTATACTTTAGGTAAGAAATTTTTTCTTCTCTGCGTCCTCTGTGCCTCTGTGGTTCGTTAAAAAAGAGTTTTAGTTTAACAATCAAACTTAAAAACACACAGAATAAAGTAGAGGTTATTCTAGAAATAGATTTTTGACACTCTCCTTCTTCAATCTAATTAATTAAAAAAAGAGAAAAATCATGGAATCTCTAGACATAAAATGGATACGCGCCCAGTTTCCCGCACTGACACAAACAATCAACGAAAAACCAGCGATTTTCTTTGATGGACCCGGTGGAACACAAGTACCCGGTGGAGTATTAGACGCAATTAGTGATTATTTAGTTAGATCAAATGCTAATGCTCACGGTGTTTTTGCTACGAGTATGCGAACAGATGCCTTGATTATTTCTGCTAGGGCTGCGATCGCCGACTTCCTAGGATGCGATAATGATGAAGTAGTATTTGGCGCAAATATGACCACCCTCACCTTCTCCGTGAGTCGCGCTATCGGGAGAGAATTACAACCAGGTGATGAAATCATTGTCACAAACTTAGACCACGCAGCCAATATTTCCCCCTGGTATGCATTAGAAGAAAAAGGTGTAATTATTCGTCCTGTTGATATCAATATTACCAACTGTACATTAGATTTAAAAGATTTAGAACAGAAGATAAATTCTCGGACAAAATTAGTCGCAGTCACCTATGCTTCTAACGCCGTCGGCACAATTAATGATATTACCAAAATAACAAAACTAGCCCATAATGTCGGGGCTTTAGTATATGTTGATGCAGTCCATTATGCTCCCCATGCACCGATTAATGTTCATCATTTAGACTGTGATTTTCTAGCCTGTTCCGCTTATAAATTCTTTGCTCCTCATGTCGGAATTCTCTACGGAAAAAAAGAACATTTAGCCAGATTTTCGCCTTATAAAGTTAAACCCGCCTCAGAAGAAGTTCCTTCCAGATGGGAAACAGGAACTTTAAATCATGAAGGTTTAGCCGGATTAGTAGCAGCAATTAATTATTTAGCAAAATTAGGTTGTCATGTTTCCCCAACCTTAGATAATGAATTACTTTCCTCTTTAATGGAAGCCGATAAAGAAGGCTTAACAACCTTCCATTGTCCGCGATTTCTGACAGAAACAGCACAACCAAACCATGAACTAGCATCAGCTTATCATAGTCGTCGAGCTGCTTTAGTTGCAGCAATGTCAGCCATTCAACAATATGAAAGAGAATTAAGTAAAAAGCTGATTTCAGGATTGCTAAAAATCCCTGGTTTAACCTTATATGGAATTACCGAACCCAGCCAATTTACATGGCGTACACCCACAGTATCTATCCGCATAGAAGGAAAAACACCAGCAACCATAGCAACCATATTAGGAGAAAAGGGAATATTTGCTTGGTACGGAAATTTCTATCCCACATTCCGCACCCTGGGGTGTCACATAGTATTATCACTTGATTTTCTCTTGATTTTTGGATACAAATTATGCCTCGTCGGCATCATGTATCCGTTAATTCATTGAGATTCGATATATAATACATCCTCATTTCATCATAAAAAACAGTAAAAACCGATTGTGACAGTTGAGGGTGCGGAAGATAGGTTCTATGCAATTAACCTCACCGAAAAATTAGACGTAGAAACATCTGGTGGCTTATTGAGAATTGGTTTAGCCCATTACAACACAGTTGAAGAAATTGATCAACTCTTGCAAGCCTTGAATGAAATTTAAAAAAACTCTACCAGATCCCCGACTTCTTAAAGAAGTCGGGGATCTAAATCTTGGATTCCAAAAAGTGATTACTAGGTGGCACTTAGTAATAACCTATTTATTTTAGGATGGTAATGTTACCAGAGGCTGAGTAATAATTTTTCTGTTTCTAGCTATCTGTTTTTTTCTTAAATCTTTACAAATTTCATGCAAATCATAATTAAAAGATTTAGCGTGTTCTTCTCGGATTTTATAAATTTCCTCTAATACTTCATCTTTCCACATAGTTAGTCTCCCATAAGTTCATAAGGTGTACAGATTGTTGGTAATTCATATCCAGATTGAATACTAATTTGTGAGAGTTTTTTCTGTATTTGTGCATTAGCAATATGTTTACAGTTCCATGTTAACAAATAATCTACTTTATAAATAGTAGCTAAGGCAATATGTAAGGCATCATCAGATGCTTTAGGAGGAAGATTGCTTTTTGTGAGAAATTGCTGGGCTAATTCTTCCACTGTTTCGTTGAGTTCTAGTAATGGTAATTCATTGATTAGATCAAGTCGTTTAGTAGCTATTTCTTGATCTCCTCTGGCTAATTCCTCTAAAACTACTTCAGAGATATATAGAGTAAAATTTTGCCGTCGAGTATCCCACCAACTCTGTGTAATTACTGAATTTGAGGCAGTTATTAGATTAGTGCTTGGTCTAATTGTCAGATAGCCAATAATACTGGTGTCAAGATAGAGACTTTCAATCATTATTAAATATTTAAAAAAATCGTTTATTCTCGCATCATATCATGCCTATAAACAAGCGATTCTATAGTGCTTACCCAAGAAACTAACTCCAAATTGATGCCAATGGTGACGGTCAAATTGGCTATGCAATCATCTAAAATGCTGGGAATAGCATCTTTCTCAAAGACGCAACCAACAAATACTCCGCCCAAACCGGAAATACAACCCCCATTGCTATCAAAAATGGCGGACAACAAATTTACCAGAACATTGGCTCTTAATTGAGGTTTACGGAGGATATTTGAGGGTAATGTCTGTAGGGGATAAATTCCCCTTATGGCTTACCCTGCGTGAAACAAGCCAAAAATTGTTAATTTTCGATTCATCCACAGTCCTCAGCCTCACAAACACGACGGACATTGAGAATATCACTCATTTTTTTGAGTTGAACAAATAAATGTTCCAATTGAGAACAATCGCGGACATCAATTCCCAAATCCATCAAAGCGGGTTGTCCTAGAGAAGTTTTCACTTGAGCATGACGAACATTGATGCCTTGGTCACTCAACCGTGATAACACATCTTTTAATACTCCCACACGGTCCATTGCCTCAATTTGTAAATTAATCGGATAAGTATGAGGACGGCCACGATTTTCCATAGCTAAGTTCCAACGCACTGGAACTAAACGCTCATGTTCAACAGGATCTACATTATGACAGCCTTGGCGATGAATAGAAATTCCTCTTCCCCGTGTAACTACACCCACAATTGGTTCACCGGGAATGGGAGTACAACAGCCAGCGACATGATGAGCTAAACCCTCCATCCCAATTATTGGGGAATCACTAGCACGGGAAGTAATCAGTGGTGTATCCCGTGAGGTTTTTGGTGTTGGTTCTTTGGCGATAAATGGAACGACATCAGTAACAGGTTGTCTGGCTTTGACGACTTCCCGCCAACGGTTCAGCACTAAGTTTGAGGTAATTTCCCCATAACCCAACCCAGCAAGTAAATCTTCCACACTGTGATAGTTACATTTTTCGGCGACGGTGTGCATAGCGTCGGATTTGAGCAAACTCTCAAAACCAGTTTTTCCCAATTCCTTCTCTAATAAATCTCTACCTCTAGCAACATTTTCTTCCCGGCGCGATCGCTTGTACCATTGTTTAATCCGATACTTCGCCGCTGAAGTGCTAACAAAATTTAACCAATCTAAACTGGGATGACAATTCTTTTGGGTAATAATATCGACAATATCCCCATTACGCAGTCGTGTTGACAAAGGAACAATGCGCCCATTCACTCGCGCCCCTGCACAGTGGTTTCCGACTTCTGTATGAATCCGATAGGCAAAATCTATACTTGTAGAACTGGGACTTAACGGAACAACATCCCCCTTAGGGGTGAAGACGTAAACGTCATCTTCAAATAAATTGTCCTTAACACTATCTAAGTATTCTTGAGCATCTTTTAAATCACTTTGCCAATCTAGCAATTGGCGCAACCAAGTAAACTTTTCATCAGAGCCTGTTAAATCAGCATTATCAGAACCACCACTTTCTTTATACTTCCAATGGGCGGCAATTCCATACTCCGCGATATGGTGCATCTCTAAGGTGCGAATTTGTACTTCCAGCGGGCGGCCAGTCAAGCCAATTACCCCCGTATGCAAGGACTGATAATGGTTTGGTTTAGGCAGTCCAATATAATCTTTAAATCTACCAGGGATGGGACGAAAAGAATCATGAACCACTGCCAAAGCTCGATAGCATTCTTCATTAGTTTGGACAATAATTCGCAGTGCCGCCAAATCGTAAATTTCATGAAATTCCTTTTGCTGCCGCTGCATTTTCTGATAAATGCTATAAAGGTGTTTAGGACGACCGTTAATTTCTAAACAATTAATACCCGCTTTCAGTAACCGCCGGCGCAAAGTATCCGTAGCCTTGAGTAATTTTTCTTCCCGTGCCGTACGTTTTTCAGCTACACTTTGCTGGGTTGCGCGATAGGCTTCTGGGTCTAAATATTTAAATGCTAAATCCTCTAATTCCCATTTAATTTGCCAAATTCCCAACCGATTCGCCAAAGGGGCAAAAATATCTCGTGTTTCCTGGGCGCTGCGTTGACGACTAGCTTCTGACATATATTGGAGAGTCCGCATATTATGCAAACGGTCTGCCAGTTTTACCACAATTACGCGAATATCTTGCGCCATGGCCAAAAACATTCGCCGGAAATTTTCCGCTTGACTTTCAGTTTTGCTAGTAAAATTTATTTTCGATAGCTTGGTAACACCTTCTACCAGTAGCCGCACTTCTGGTCCAAAACGTGCCTCTATATCTTCAACTGTAATTTCTGTATCTTCAACTACATCATGGAGTAAGCCGGCTGCTATCATAGCTGGACTACCACCTAATTCACGGAGTGTTTCCGCTACAGCAACAGGATGGGCAATATACGGTTCTCCCGATTTACGAATTTGACCCCCATGTAGTTCGTATGCAAACTGAAATGCCCGACAAATTAAGGCGTTCCCGTTATACGTTCGATCTTCTTCTTCTGTAAGTATTGGTGCTTGTGGTTCAATTAAACATTTGTTAAGCCAATCTGGAAGAATGACATCAACGGGGGGTTTGATAGTTACAGTACTCATAAAATAAAAAAGGTAATTGGTGGATAGGTTGACAGATAAGCATAAATTGACAGCACCTCTATAAATAGATGCTGTTGCAAAAGAAACAAAGTTGGACAGATAATGTCTAATCGTCTGTAGTCATCATCCCTTGAAGGTTGCTCGAAACATAATCAAAAAACCTATTGACGACAAACCAAGCCTCAAAGTAAGATTTGAGACTTATGACTTTGACCTGAAAAAGAAAGTTTGGTTATATAAGAAAATTTTCTTGACATTAATACTATCTTAACTAGCAACAGATGTCTTTTAATTGTGATAAATATCAGGAATTGGCAACATTTATAGATGAGTTCCGAGCTAATGTAACGGGAAATAAACTCAATGCTGGGGAATTAAGAGAGAATTTAGCCCAGTTGCAGGAATTTTTTGGACAACAAATAGTCCCTTTGGTTGATGCTAATTCACGGGAACAATCTTATAAAACCGAAATAAATAAGCAGTTGCGACTGTTGGAAGTAGATATGATGTTTCTCCAAGGTGCAAGACAGTCAACAACATCACAGTCTCGGTTGAAAACCATTGAAGAACGCATTGATACTTTGATTAGATATTGTCAAGCTATTACCCAGGCAGTAGAAGAGAAGGAATAATAAGCCATAAATATACTGAAATTCGATGAATTTGTTTCACGCAGAGGCACTCCAGAGGAACAAGAGTTTTTTTAATCTATATGTTTCGCCTATGATTGTGCAAAAATGAATCTAACTGTTTTTTGTTTATATATAACCGATGGTTTGGTAAACAGGGCATAAATTACAGTGTAGCAGTTGTATCTTCCTTTACGATACATCTCTCTAGAATTAATTCAATCTGTTTATTTTTTAAAATATATTATGCACATTTCCCGGTTTAAAGTGAAGAATTTTAAGTTATTTCAAGATGTTGAAGTAGTGTTTAATCCGACTCTTAGCATTTTTACTGGAGTTAATAATTCAGGAAAAACTACACTACTACAAGCGTTATCTTTATGGCATGAATGTTTCACTAAATTAATTAGAAAAGCCCTTAGAGCAACTGATAATTACAGAAGAAATGATTATATTTTAGGAACTACTCAAGACAAATATTTTGATCAAATTAATAGTGTTTTGAGTCCTAATTTTGAAGATATTTTTTATCAAAGAGATAAAAACAATAAAATTGAATTATCCGCGACACTTGCCAATGATAATGAAGAAATCACAATATGTTTTAAAATTAGTAGTTCAGGACGTAACTATGTAATTGAATTACTTGATTATAGAAGTTATGATTTTCATAAATTGAATAGTTTTTTCCAGAATTTACCCTCTCCTTTTAGTTTTTACTATACCTCACCTTCTAGTGCAATTCGCCAAATAGAAAGATTCGTAACACCCCCACAAATCCAAGAATCTATTATCAATCGTGATTCATCAAGGGTTATTCGTAATCGGTTATATCAACTTTTTTATAATACTTCTGATCCTTCTTTGTTTAGCAGTTTTTTAGAGGCTCTATCTTTTATTCTTTACAATCGAATTCAGAACATGAATATTTCTACCGTTAGCCAAATGCAAAAAGATGTAACAGTTTTATTTAACTTTAAACATAATGAAATAGACATTGAAAAAGATATTGCACTTCTAGGTAGTGGCAGTTTACAAATTATTGAAATTTTACTAAATCTTTATCATCCTTCTTCTATTCAAAAAGACTTAAATTTAATTCTTTTGGATGAACCTGATAGTCATATTCATAGAGAAATTCAGAGTCGTTTGTTAAAAATATTAGTGCAATTCTCCCAAAGAAATCAAATTTTTATCACAACTCATAACGAAGCGTTAATTCGTAGTGCGAATTTGTCTAATTTATTCCATCTTGATGGTCAACCTACAGGTATATATAAAACCATAGATAGTAATAATCTGATAGCAGTAAATTCGCGCTTTTCTGGTATTTATCCCTCTCAAGTTAATCCGGTTATTAGTGCATTAGGAATGGTAAGTGGGTTAGATTTTTTAAATGCCATTGAATCAGATACTCTAATCTTTGTTGAAGGTGCAGATGATGCACAAGTAATTGATATCTTACTAAAGCAGAATATTAGTAATCATAAAAAATATGTTTATTGGGTTTTAGGAGGAGTTAGTGAAGTTTCTGAGAGAATTTTACATTACAAAACCGTTTTTTCGGAAGTTAAAAATAATCAAACACTTTGGGAGAAATCTATATTAATAATAGACAGAGATTTTTTGATTGACACTCATCAATCTGGACTTATTAATGAGTTTCAAGATAAAATTAATTTAAAATCTTATATTTGGTCTGCTTACACATTTGAATCAACTCTATTTACTGATATACCAAAATTAGCTCGACTTTTAAACAAATGGTTATTAAAAAAAGGTGCGAATGTTGATGTTAATGTTTTGGAAAATGAGTTGCAGACTAATTATTTGAATTATCAATCTATTTTAGCCGACCGCTATAATGATCAGAAATATGAGAAGGTAGCATTTTGGTATAAAAATCTTCAAATTAAATTAAATACTATCTTAGACAATAAATATATGAAAGCTAATGACCAACAACTAAATACTAATGTACGTCAGCACGTTAATAACTGTTTTACAAATAAATATCTTTTTAAATTGATGACAAAAGATGATGTAGAAACTGTTATTTCCGCTGCTTTACAGCCTCATGGAATTAGTTTTGATGTAAAAACTGAATTTATTGAATTAATTGAGCAAGTAGATATATCACTTTGGTTTGATGAGTGGAATTTTTTAAATTCAATTTAGGGTTTTAAGTTACTATTTCGTGTATATTTTAGATAAAGGATAGTTATATGTTTACCAGAATCCGTCGTCTTTTAAGTCAGTTGTTTAATAACTCTCGGACAGTTAACAACGAACCACTCAATAAAGTGAGTTTGATTGTCATTATTTTAGTTGATATTTTTATTTTAATTAACGTTTTTACAGGTTTGGGTAATATTAGTCAATGGCATCTTAGCCCAAATCAAGCTTATCCATGTTATTCAGAATGGAACAATTACAAAACACAAACTACCAAAAATAAAGATTATGAATTTTTGAGAAGTTCATTACCTTATGGTAACAATCAGCAAAGAATTAGGCAAACATATCAAGACACAGAAATTGGACATTTAGGTAAGGTTTCGGAAATATGTTTGAATTATGGTGAATCTAAAGATAAACTGAATAATCCTCAAAATCAGGAAATTCTCACGACAATAAATCAGACACAAGATCAGATTAATAAACTTGAACAAGCAAATACTACTATTCGTAATCAATATGATTCGACACTATTAGAAAAAATTGCTGGACAGTCTTCCGAAAATTCCATTAATCAGGTTCGCGCAGAAAAAGCCAAACAGGAATTAACGCAAAATAGCCAGAAAATTTCCAAATTGAAACAGGAAATTGCTAATTTGCAAAATCAACTGTTGACAAAACCTGAAAGTATTAATTTACTGTCTTTTGTCAAAGATGAAACTAAATTCAATCAAGTTGCCAAAGGATATAAAGACGCATCATTTTGGTATCCTAGTATTCAATTAGTTTTTCAGGCTATCTTTTTACTGCCGCTAATTCTCATGGCATTATTAGTTAATAATTTTAGCCAAAGTAAAGGATATGGATTAATAGCGTTAATTAGCTGGCATTTGCTGGTTATATTTATCATTCCCCTAATTCTGAAAGTATTTGAATTTCTGCAAGTTGGTGCAATATTCCAACTCTTATTTAATATAATTAGTTTCTTCTTTGGTGGTTTAGTTTTCCTCATTAGTTACGCGTATATTTTGCTAATTCCCCTGGTTGGTTTTGGCATGATTAAATTCTTCCAAACAGTTGTATTTAATCCTAAATTTCAGGTAGTTAGCAGAATTCAAAAATCACGCTGCATTCGGTGTGCTAAGAAAATTCGTCCTCAAGATAACCACTGTCCCCACTGCGGTTATTATCAATATGTGGAATGTCATAATTGTCATAATTTAACTTATAAAGAATTACCTTATTGTCATCATTGTGGTGCTGATCAAAATGTTGCTACCGGAGGACGGAGTTAAAAATTTCAAAAGGTATAAGTAAGTAGGCATAATTAAATATAATATGGGCAGGCAGGATGCCCACCCCACAATATAATAAGAAACTTAGCAAAATTAAACTTAACAACATATTTCTACCCCTATTTATTAGATATTATTGAGTTATTAATTTAAATCTAGGTAGACAATTTATGTCATCCATTACCAATGTCACGGAAGCCACATTTAAGCAAGAAGTGTTAGAAAGTCAAACTCCTGTTTTAGTTGATTTTTGGGCCCCTTGGTGTGGCCCTTGTAAAATGCTGTCTCCTGTGGTGGAAGAAGTGGCTGCGGAATATGAGGGACAGATAAAAGTAGTAAAATTGAATACTGATCAAAATCCCACTGTTGCTAGTCATTACGGGATTCGCAGTATTCCCACTTTGATGGTATTTCAGGGGGGAAGACAAATCAAAACAGTAGTTGGTGCTGTTCCTAAAACTACGTTATCTGCTACTTTAGATAAGTATATTACCGCACGGTCATAGTTAAAAACATGGGGAATTTATGTCGTAAATCTCCCTGTTAGGGATTGAAACTCCGTATTTACCTCCTCTGCGTCTGAAGCGTGAGAAAAAAATATTCTGTAATCCTATTAACAAATAACTAACAACCAGTTAATTGAACTGCCTACAAAAAAACGTTACTCTAAGCGCAGAGGACAAAACAGAGGAGAATACCATGACTTCAAACACCCAAATCAAAGCATTAGACGTACCCAGCGCCATAGTACAACGTCGTTCTATCAAAACCTTCAAACCAGATCCTATCTCCCCAGAACTACTCAAGCAACTGGTAGAATTAACCGTGGCTGCACCCAGTAGTTTCAACGTCCAATCGTGGAGAATAGTTTTAGTTGAAGACGAAGCCCAAAAAGAAGCATTATGTGCAGCTTCTTGGAATCAAAAGCAAATTATTCAAGCCCCTGTTACATTTGTTTTCGCTGCTGACGCTGCTGCGGGAGAAAAAGACATAACACCCATTTTAGAACAAGGTGCAGCCACTGGGGCTTGGAATGAGGGAACAGTTAATTACTTTAGAGGTGCAATTCCCCAATTTCAAGCAGGGTTAGGAGACAAGCGCCGGGAATACGCCATTAAAGATGCAATGATAGCTGCTACAAGTTTAGTATTAGCGGCGGAAAGCTTGGGTTTATCTACCTGCTTCATGAATGGTTGGATTGAGGATCAAGTTAAAGCCATTATTGGCGCGGAAAATAATGCAGATATAGCTATTGCTGTGTTAGTACCTGTAGGTTATGCAGCCGAACCTCGGTTAAATCCCGGCCGTCTACCATTATCGGTTAATGTATCGGTAGATAAATTAGATAATCCCTATCAAGGTTAATTAGGGATTTGGGGGATTAGGTGGGTATTTGTAAATGCAGATATGGGTAGTGAATTAAATTTTTTTCTCACGCAAAGGAGCAAAGGAAGAAATAATGTGATATAAATTTGTGAAAGTTGCTGTCAACTCCCATACTTTTTGAGTTTCTAGATGATTCTTTCTTTCTTCTGACTTCTACCTACTATAAAAACTATATATTTCGGTTTTTTAAATTACAAAGTGATAATTTTTTATTGTACATCAATAAACATAAAAATAGTTGGTTTTGCTTTACAAATATTGTAATACAGCAAAGATCAAAATCTGTTGCTGACTCTCTCATTAATTCTAGAAGTTCTACTTTTAGTTTTGATGACAATTCATAAAAATTTACGTAACCTAAAAATTAGGTCTGGTAAATTCAACCTCTAACAGTGATTTAGTTTAGCTACATCCATAATTACTGTTGTTTGCAGGTATGAAGAAATAACTATTGCAGCAAACTCACACTAATTTTATCAAATAATTTATTGATATCAGTGAGTGAGTATCTAGCAATTATTTAAGTTTGGCTAAGAGGTTGTTTGAAAAGTTTTGAGTGGTGATTTTAGGTACTTACTGATCCCCCCTAACCCCCCTTAAAAAGGGGGGAACTAGAGTCAAAGTCCCCCTTTTTAAGGGGGATTTAGGGGGATCTGAAAATATTTGATACACCATGAGAGACTTTTAAAACATCCTCTAAGGAGTAGTAACTAAGTCTGGGAGAATTTAATGCTGGATTTTTTCACTTCATTGAATGAGCATAATTTACCATATCCAGATCCTTTACATCCTATCGTGGTTCACTTCGTAATTGCGATGGTTCTCTTTTCTGTTTTCTGTGATTTTGCTGGTTATGTAACTGGTAAAACTACTTTGTTTGAGGTGAGTTGGTGGAATATGTGTATTGCCACAGTTGCTATTTTTGTGGCAATTATTTTTGGTCAATTTGAGGCTGGTTTAGCTAAACCCTACGAACTTGCTAAATCAGTTTTAAATGTGCATACTCTCATTGGTTGGTCATTGTCGGGAATTATCGCAGCATTTACTGCTTGGCGTTATGTTTTGCGGAGTCGTAACCCGAAAAAACTCCCTTTTCATTACATAGCTATGGCAGTTTTATTAACAGCACTAGTTGGGTTTCAAGTATATCTCGGTGATGAACTTGTATGGGTGTATGGCTTACACACCGTACCTGTTGTGGAAGCGGTAAAGGATGGAATCTTGCCATGAATTCAGAATTACTAGACCAAATTAGTCAGCAAATGGGTGCAAATGGTTTACCCTATGCCATTCCCATTCATCCTAATTTAGTGCATCTCACATTAGGTTTATTCATCATTGCCATTATCTTTGATATTTTAGGTGTCTTCTTCCCTTTGGAAAAATGGCTATTCAGATTTTTGGGAATTAAAGTTGAACGTTCTCAATTATTTGATGTGGGTTGGTACAACATTTTTGCTGCGGCTGTGATTACATTTTTCACAGTTGGTGCAGGTTTTTATGAAATGTTATTAGCAGCCCCACCAGCAGATATCAAAAGTCCTTGGGGAATGTTAGCAATGCCCACAATGATGTGGCATGGTGTCGGTGGTGTATTACTACTGGCTCTCATTGTTGGTATGACTTTTTGGCGAGGTTGGCAACGTTATGTTATCGGCAAACACGAAGAGAGAGAAGTACAAATTTCTTATCTGTTTGTTGGTGTAGTTATTATGTTGCTGATGTATTTTCATGGCACATTAGGAGCGCACCTAGCAGCAGATTTTGGTGTTCACAATACAGCGGATAAATTACTACGAGCAGGACAAGATATTAATCAGGTATTTGGTAATAAGTAAAGCAAGAAACAACTGACAACTAACAACTGACTACCATGAATATGCGGCAAGTTTTAAACTTTTTGACCATAGTTACTGGAGCAGTTGCTGTTACTCTTACTAGTCTCTGGATTGGTAAACAGGCTTATTATTGGCTACCTCCCCAAGCGGCTGCTGAATCTCATCTGATTGATGATTTATTTAGCTTTTTGGTAACATTAGGATCTTTAATTTTCCTGGGAGTAACTGCTACTCTCTTCTATTCCATCGCTTTTCATCGCGCGAAAGCTAATGATTTAAGTGATGGTCCCCACATTGAAGGTAACGTTACTTTAGAAGTAATTTGGACAGCAATCCCGGTGATGTTGGTGTTGTGGATTGCGGGTTATAGTTACCAAGTTTACGAAGAAATGGGTATTCAGGGACCATCTCACCAGATACACCTACATAATCCTATGAAGACGGAAACCGCCTATGCTGTGGTAGATCCAGCTTCAGAAACTGCAATAGCTGAGGACTTAGAACACATTGATGTGTCAGCTAAACAGTGGGCTTGGGTGTTTCATTACCCAGAAAACAATGTTACCAGTACCGAATTACACTTACCAAGCGATCGCCGTGTCCGTCTAAATCTACATTCAGAAGACGTACTTCATGGCTTTTATATCCCCGCTTTTCGCCTCAAACAAGACATTATTCCTGGTAACGACCTCGACTTTGAATTTACCCCCATTCGCTCCGGTGCATATAGCCTAACGGACTCTCAGTATAGCGGTACATACTTTGCCACCATGCGAGCCAAGGTCATTGTGGAAACTCCAGAAGAGTATCACCAGTGGTTAACAAAAGCTGGCAGTCAGAAACCCAGCCCAGCCCCTAACCAAGCGGCTTCTGAATATGCCCAAAAACTAGAAAATGGCATTAACAGCGGTTGGAAAAGCGTTGAACCCGCAACCCCACCCTTAGTCAATTTCTCTGGTTAACTAACTTTTGTCTGAAATGGCTAACGCCTCCCGTTAGGGATACAGGATTTCCAGGATTTAAGGATTTTCAGGATTTTATTTATTGGTATTTTTTAAATCTTGTTCATCTTTCTAATCCTCAGCATCCTGATATGGCCACGCCATCAGACATTTAATCCCAATTTCCTATTCTTTAACTAATGACTAACATCCCCATTCATATTGGTGGTGAGCCACATCACCACGAACCGCCTCAAACCTGGAGAACATACTTCAGCTTTAGCACAGACCATAAAGTCATCGGTATCCAATACCTCGTTACCTCCTTTATGTTCTTCCTGGTTGGCGGTATCTTCGCCATGATTTTGCGCGGAGAACTCATCACCCCTGAATCCGACTTAATAGACCGCACAGTATACAATGCCATGTTCACCATGCACGGAACAGTTATGCTGTTTCTGTGGACATTTCCCTCCCTTGTTGGTTTAGCTAACTACCTTGTACCCCTGATGATTGGGGCGCGAGATATGGCATTTCCCCGCTTGAACGCCGTCGCTTTTTGGATGGTTCCTGTGGTGGGAATTCTCCTCATGGCCAGCTTCTTCGTTCCCGGTGGACCTGCTCAATCTGGTTGGTGGGCATATCCCCCCGTTAGTACCCAAAACCCCACCGGAAACTTGATTAACGGTCAAGTTCTTTGGTTATTAGCAGTGGCGATTTCCGGTGTCTCTTCCATTATGGGTGCGGTGAATTTTGTCACCACCATTGTGAAAATGCGAGCGCCGGGAATGGGTTTCTTTAGAATGCCCCTCTTTGTTTGGGCAGTATTTAGCGCCCAAATTATCCAATTATTTGGCCTGCCAGCTTTAACAGCCGGTGCAGTCATGTTGCTATTAGATATTACAGTCGGGACTGCCTTTTTTGACCCCACCAAAGGCGGAAATCCGGTAATGTTCCAGCATTATTTCTGGTTCTATTCTCACCCAGCGGTTTATGTAATCATTTTGCCAGTGTTCGGGATTTTCTCAGAAATCTTCCCGGTTTATTCTCGCAAACCTTTATTTGGTTACAAAGTCGTTGCCATCTCTTCAATGTTGATTGCTGTAGTTAGCGGCATTGTTTGGGTACACCATATGTATGTAAGTGGTACTCCTGGCTGGCTACGGTTATTTTTCATGGTGACAACCATGTTTGTATCTATTCCCACAGGGATTAAGGTATTTGCTTGGGTAGCAACTATTTGGGGCGGTAAAATTCGGCTAAATACACCCATGTTATTTGCTTTGGGTGCTTTGGTAATGTTTGTGTTTGCTGGGATTACAGGAATTATGCTTTCTTCTGTACCAGTAGATGTTCACGTTAACAATACCTATTTTGTAGTTGGACATTTCCATTATGTTCTCTATGGAACTGTGACTATGGGACTGTATGCAGCTATCTATCATTGGTTCCCCAAAATGACTGGAAGAATGTTCCACGAAGGTTGGGGAAAAGTCCATTTTTGGTTAGCTTTTATCGGCACAAATTTGAATTTTCTACCTATGCACCCATTAGGTTTGCAAGGGATGTTGCGCCGTGTTGCTTCCTATTCTCCAGATTTAGTTGGTTGGAATATTGTGGCTAGTTTGGGTGGTTTTCTGTTAGGAATGTCCACTCTTCCTTTCATCTTCAATATGTTAATTTCTTGGATGGACGGAGAGCCAGCTACTGATAATCCTTGGAGAGCAATTGGTTTGGAATGGACTATTTCTTCTCCTCCTCCTGTTGAGAATTTTGAAGAAATTCCGATTGTCACTTGCGAACCTTATGGTTATGGCAAATCTGAATTAATGGTATCTGCTGAACATGAGTAATTTGTCAATATTTAGATCCCCGACTTCTTTTTGATTTTGTGAATAAGTTAGGAATTTATAACAGAAGTCGGGGATCTTATTTCTCACTAATCTCTTCAATTGGAAATTATGATGGATAGTTCTGTTTCTCCTGATGAATTAGATCATGTTAGTCATGAGCATGGACATGATGAAGAAGGCAGTAAAATGTTTGGTTTTATTGTTTTTCTGTTGTCGGAAAGTGTAATCTTTTTAAGTTTCTTTACTGGTTATATTGTCTACAAAACTACTGCTGTTAATTGGTTGCCGGCTGGTGTTTCTGGTTTGGAAATCAAAGAACCAAGCATTAATACAGTTGTTTTGGTTGCTAGTAGTTTTGTGATTTTCTTTGCAGAAAAGGCATTAGAAAAACATGACTTGAAAACTTATCGTTTGCTGTTGTTTTTAACAATGGCTATGGGTAGTTATTTCCTCTATGGACAAGCAGTGGAATGGAGTCAACTAGAATTTGGCTTTACTTCTGGTACTTTTGGAGGAATGTTTTATCTATTAACTGGTTTTCACGGTTTGCACGTTTTTACCGGGATTCTCTTACAGTCAATAGTGTTATTTCGTTCTTTCCTTCCAGGTAACTTTGATAATGGCCATTTCGGCATAAATGCCACTTCTTTGTTTTGGCACTTTGTTGATGTTATCTGGATTGTTTTGTTTCTACTTATTTACGTTTGGCAGTAGAGATTTTAGTAGCAAAAAATCAATAAATTATGTAGGGGTTTAGCATTGCTAAACCCTTATTCATGTATTTATATAATTATTTCAAAAACTCCTCGATTACCTATTTTAAAGTAAGTTTCTAAATTCTTCTCTATCTAATTGACAATCACGGAGTATTTGTGTCATTAATCCAGTTCCAATTGTTTCACCAGCATGGACTGGAACAACGGTTCTTCTCCCATCACTGTGTACAAGAATATGATGACTTCCTCGCACTCTGATGACTTCAAAACCTGCTTTACAAAGTGCTGCTATGACTTCTTTTCCTGTTAAACTTGGTAATTTACTCATACTTCAATTGCAATTCTTTGCACACCTACAAATTCCAGAGATTCTGTTTGATTTTCATCTACTTCTAAACACAGTTCTATTGCTTCTCTAATTCTTTCCATTAGTTCATCTAAAGATTTTGCTTGGGTATGACAACCAGGGATACTAGGTACAGATGCGACAAAGTAACCATCAGCATCTCGTTCAATAATTACATTAAATTCTCTACTCATTTGGGTATGGGGATTTTGTTGATATAGTTTATTTTAAAGCATAATCCTATTTCACAAAATTATCTATTTGGGAAAATAGCGATAAATTTCTTTTCGGTGTAAAACTCTTTCAAAAATTAATGTTTCACTATCAAAAATAATACCAAGACGATAATCACCTATGGGAATCCGATAAGCATTATCATATCCCTAAAGCTTTTTGATATTTGTGATTTCTTCAAAACTTGATATTTCGATTATTTCTGTAAAAGCAAATTTCTTAATAGACGCATAGTAAGGTGTACTTTTGAGTGCTTTCAAATCTTTAATAAAACTTGGTAGATACTGGGTATTCACTCTTTTTCTAGTTCTGCTAAAGCTTCATCAATATTTAATGGTTTCTCATTTTCTACTTCTTTCGTAGCTAGAATAAGTCCTTCATCTTCTATAGCTTCTAGCAACCTGAGATAGTCTTGAAAATCCATAACTACTTTTTTGATATTACCTTCAATATCAGTAATCAATTCTTGAGCGAAGGGATATTGATTAGTTTGCATTTTGTTTATATAGGATTAGTATTTTACTATTTACATTTAATGTAGCATATTTTTATCAGGCTAGAAAAGAATAGAATTAATTTTCGGTTCGTAGTAGATACTTTAACTGACGTGCTGACTACGAGATTATTTTACAAAGTTAACTGCTAAAGGTTAAGTATTTGTATAGAATTTATCATAATACCTTCACACGAATAAGTTAATATTGCTAAGTTGGGTCATACTTTTACCTTCCACCATAACTGTATCCCGAAATAATTTGTGGAATGCAGAACGTTGATTATCAGGTATTTGCTCCCATTTAATTGGGGATATCGCCATATTTTCAACATTAATTGCTAATATATTAGACAAAATTATTTTTCTTTTATTAACACTTTTTTCTTGAATTTGATTCATTAAAGGGGATAAATATTTCTTATGTTTACGTAAGCAACTTAACAAAACATATGTTTTGCCATTTTGTGGAAATATTGTTATATACAAATATTTCATATCCGTTTCTAAATCCGAAAAGTTATTGATATCTTTTCCATTTAAATCTTTTTCAAGAGTAAATGCCGAAGAAACAGCAATATGATACTCATGATAAAATTTCATAATTCGAGTATAAATTATGTCGAAGTTATCTTCTTCTAAAGCACTATTAAATAGTTGTTTATCCTGTTCTAGTTGGTATAGTGTTACTTTTTGATTTCTCTGAAAGTTTCCCAGGAAAGCCTTCCTATCTTGAGGTAACTGACTAATTGCTGAATCAACCAATTTCACTGCCATTTTTTTAGCATGGTACTCTTTTGCTAATGCTCTATATACAAAAAGAAATTGTTGTTCTTCGTTTCCATCATAGTAGTCATGTGACTCGATTGGCAAAAAAAGTTTACAATCATGATCTCCGCAAAACCCTGTAAAGGTAGTTGCTTTTTTTCTTCCAGTTCTAGATAGCAATAACTTGATATCATTGTTATCGTTATCTTCTGTTACTGAAAAACATAATACTTCACCATTATGTGAAATTTTTTTAAGAATTCTATTATTTTGTATTGAGTGAGCAAATATTATTTTTGATGAACAATTACTGTCTTTGTGAAAACACTCTTTCACATAAGCCTGCTTTTTTATTTCTCCAAGCCATTGAGTGGCATCTCCTTTTCTCGATTTTATATTGTTCATTACCGTAATGATCCCCTTGTATGTATCTTTATATATTATCCTAATGACAGGTGCTTATACAATATTCTGAATATCACGCGCTGGTATTTCATCTGCTGTTAAAGTCACCACTTCACCATCTCGCAAAATACTAATTGATTCTCCTAATCTGCGATGTCTTTCTATTGCATTTGCAATAGCAAATTTCACACCAGCATCAATTTTTTGATGTAACTCTGTAACGGGAACATGAGATTTATTATCTTGCTGTAATTTGATTCCAGATTCCGTATTCATAAATAATCACTTCCCTAATTGTTAATAAAATCCTAGTTTTAATCCTGTTAATCCTTAAATCCTGGATATCCTGATATGGCTAACGCCACGCTTCGCTATCAGACAGTTTCCCAAACTAGCGACTTACGTTTTAGGAATTGCATGAATTAAGATCATAATTGTTAGATCCATCACAAGCTATACTAAAATTTAATCCCTTATTTGTGTTTTCTATGGTTGTAACTGCTTCGACCACCAAGATCACCTGGGAACTTTTACCAGAAGACTTCATTTTAGACGATGAACCCGTGGATAATGTCAATCAACCCAGTCTAGCCGCAGCATTAACAGAAAGCCTAGAACTTGCTGGCAAACTTCCAGAAACCTCCCTCTCTACGACCAATTACGGCATCTGTGCCACCGTAAATGGTAAATTTGTCATCAAAGCTCCTGACTGGGCTTACGTGCCACAAATTACAGTGCCTAGAGAGCAAGTTCAACGTAGTTACACTCCCAATAAACAGGGACAAATCCCTGCGGTAGTAATGGAGTTTCTTTCCGATACAGATGGAAGTGAATATTCCAATAAGCATACTTATCCTCCTGGAAAATGGTTTTTTTATGAACAAGTTTTAAAAGTTCCTAACTACATCATTTTTGAACCAAACAGTGGGGAATTAGAAGTACATCAATTAGATAACAATGGACATTATAAATTGTCTTCACATCACGAAAATCAGCGTTACTGGTTAGCGGAGATGGAATTATTTATTGGTGTGTGGGAAGGAAAGCGCGAAAATCGTCAAGGTTATTGGTTACGCTGGTGGGATCAAGATAATAATTTGTTGCTTTGGGGTTCTGAGTTAGTCCAACAAGAACGAATTGCTAAAGAACAAGAACGACTTGCTAAGGAAACTGCACAACAACAAGTTAACCTAGAACGACTTGCTAAAGAAGCTGCATTAAAACGCCTAGAAGAGTTAGAAAAACGCCTTATAGATGCGGGTATTTCCGACTAACTTCTATTCATTCGTTAACAAATGACAGCTATTAATATAGCGAGCGGTATGCACTCTTTGTGAGATACATCCTAAGCCCCCTCCTCGCTTGCGGGGAGGGGGTTGGGGGTGGGGTTTTTATATCTCACTCAACCGATAACCGCTATGGTACAACTCGTGAAACAATAAAATGATCAATAACAAACCTATTTGCATTTCCCTATTTACAGGTGCTTTTGGCTTAGATTTAGGACTAGAACAAGCCGGATTTCATACTGTTAGTGTAGTAGAAAAAGACCGGGATGCAGTTAAAACAATTGCTCTTAATAGACCTTATCTCCAAGAAAGTGCTATTCCCAGAGAATTAGAAAAAGTAAGTTCCCAGGAATTACTGGAAGAAGGAGGAAAAGTTTTAAATCTAGGTCGCGCTTTAGTTCCTGGGGAGGTAGACTTAGTAACAGGTGGTCCCCCTTGTCAGCCATTTAGCACCGCAGGAAAACGCGGTTCAGTAATGGACCCTCGCGGTAGTTTATTTATGGACTTTATTCGCATTGTTAAAGAAGTCCAACCCCGCTTTTTTTTGATGGAAAATGTTAGAGGTTTACTTTCTGCTTCTTTGCGTCATAGACCAATAAATCAACGCGGAAAAGATTACCCAGCTTTAGAACCTGATGAAATGAATGGTGCAGCTTTAAAGATAGTTTTAGCAGAAATGAAGGAATTAGGCTATAACGTAGTTTATAACCTTTTAGAAACAGCAGATTATGGTGTTCCTCAAAATAGATTACGGGTAGTTTTTATTGGTTCTAGAGATGGTGAATCTTCTACATTTCCTCTAGCTAAATATAGCAAAGATGGTAAATTTTTACCAAAATGGATAACGTTAAAAGATGCGTTAACAGATTTTGTGGATATTCAACCAGAATTTATGCGTTATTCAGAAAATCGTCTCAAGTTTCTAAGATTATTAAAAGCAGGACAAAATTGGAAATATTTACCAAAAGAATTACAAGCCGAAGCAATGGGAGGTGCTTATAATTCTGGTGGGGGAAAAGTTGGTTTTTACAGAAGATTATCTTGGGATAAACCTTCTCCAACTATCACAACTTGTCCTCACCAAAAAGCTACAGATATGTGTCACCCTGTAGAACTTCGTCCTTTAACTGTGCGCGAGTCTGCGAAAATTCAAACTTTTCCTGATGATTGGATTTTTCATGGTTCAATAAGTTCTAAGTATAAACAAATTGGTAATGCAGTTCCGGTGTTACTTGCTAAAGAACTTGGTGATCATATTTTGAATTTAATGCAGGGAAATAAACCACAGGGAAAAGAAATTACTAAACAACTATCACTATTTTTATAAAAAAAATATTTATTTCTCAATTTTCCACAAAATCATCATTTTTTGGGTCTTTACCCCATCAAACCAGAATTTTATCCCAAAATGAAATATTAAACTCATCACAGCGATCGCTCAACTCATACAATAGAAGATAGATTATTGCGAATTGTATAGTTAGGGATTATAGCTGTTATGGCTGCCGCCGTTTTCATCGAAAATCTAAAAAAAAGCTACGGTAATGTAGTCGCAGTTCAGGATGTCTCCTTTCAGGTACAACCTGGAGAAATATTTGGTTTACTTGGCCCCAACGGAGCGGGAAAAACAACCACTCTCCGGGCATTGTGTACGCTGACAACCCCTGACGCTGGCAAAATTGAAGTTTCCGGCATTTCAGTATTAGAATACCCCAAATTAGCCCGGCAAAAACTGGGTTATGTAGCGCAGGAAGTAGCCTTGGATAAAGTGCTAACTGGCCGGGAGTTACTACAATTACAAGCCGCGCTTTATCATATTCCCGGTGCGCTGATTAAACAGCGAATTAACACTATTTTAGATTTGCTGGGTTTACAAGAATACGCAGATAAAAAAACCGGTACTTATTCCGGTGGTTTACGTAAACGGTTAGATTTGGCTGCTGGGTTACTTCATGCACCAGATGTGTTGGTATTAGATGAACCAACGGTAGGATTGGATATTGAAAGCCGGGTTGTAGTCTGGGATTTCTTGCGTCAGTTGCGGGCTGCGGGAACTACCGTAGTCATTACCAGCCATTATTTAGAAGAAGTTGACGCTTTAGCTGATAGGGTGGCAATTATAGATAGAGGTTTGGTTATTGCTAATGGTACACCATCTCAGTTAAAAGATCAGGTAGGAGGCGATCGCATAACTTTAAGAATCCGCGAATTTTTACCCAGCGACGAAGCCGAAACTGCAAAAAACCTTTTAGTAGCATTACCCTTTGTCCAAGAAATCATCATCAACAGCGCCCAAGGTAACTCCCTAAATTTGGTAGTCACACCCCAAAATGACGCTTTGATAACTATTCAACAGGCGTTAAATAATGCCAACTTACCCATTTTTGGTATTGCCCAATCTCGTCCTAGTTTAGATGATGTTTACCTAGCAGCCACCGGAAAAACCTTAATGGATGCCGAATTAGCTGCCGTAGCCAATCGTGATCCTAAAGCCGAGAAAAAGCAGAACATGAGATAGAAAAAAACACCAATTTTGTTTTTTCAATTAATACGTAGGGTGGGCAATGCCCACCAAAACCAGCTATAAAATAAAAATCGCGCTAATTTTTCACTAACTAGTACCGCAAGGCGGAATTAAGAATTTAGAATTTAGAATGAATACAGTATAAGCTTTTCACTGATTCGGAATGGTTCATTAACTTACGCCGTACTGTACTAGGGCTTGTTAAAAGCATTAATAGATAAAGGTTTACAGAGTTTTACACAAAAAAAAGTACAAAATTATTAACAATAGATGTTTAAAACCCTTGCATTTTAACTAAAAATAACCGCGTAAACTCGAGGGCTAATTGCCCAACTCTTCTCTTCCTTCTTCCTTCTTTCTTCGTGTCCTTCGCTCCTTCGTGGTTCAGTAGGGGCGTATTGCTATACGCCCCTACTGAATCCTGCGCGGGCGTATTGCAATACACCCTTACTGACTCCTGCGCGAGCGTATTGCTATACGCCCCTACTGAATCCTGCGCGGGCGTATTGCTATACGCCCCTACTGAATCCTGCGCGGGTGTATTGCTATACGCCCCTACTGAATCCTGCGCGGGGGTATTGCTATACGCCCCTTCACGAAAAGACCTTTTCAGCAAACCCTAAATAATTGTACCCAAAATAACAGCAAGCCTAATTTATATCAGACCGAATTCTCTGCGACTCTGAGGGCTAAAAAAATTACTCAACGGAGAGGGGGAGATTCGAACTCCCGGAAGCTTTCACTTCACCTGATTTCAAGTCAGGCGCATTCGACCACTCTGCCACCTCTCCAGGTTATTTGCCAGGATTGTGCAATACAAAAACTGACAAATAAAACCATAACATATAATTACAGAATTTGCACTACTGAAATCGAAGAATTATAAAAAACCTCCTCAGCCGCGACCTGGAAGTCTTTACCCACCCAAACCAGAGAGGCTTTTGTGACTACACCATCCTCCAAAGAAACCAGAGAAAAATTCCGTAACTTGATACCGTTCTCCTGAATAATCCGGGGAACAGTAGCCGCATTTAGGTAAATTGTTCCCTCTGGACTTCTAAACACAGCCTTGCGTTGCAGTTTCTTAGTATGGCGCAGAGTCCGGTGCATATGTCCAAAGGTGACGAGAGAAACATTTTTCTTCAGGTTAAGACTTTGAGAAATAGCTTCAGCAAAATCAGGATCACCAAAATCACCGCCAATGGGATGCCAATCTTTGCCACAAGGGTCCTGGGCGCGATCGCCTAAACCACTTGGTCCATTGTGTCCGAGAAAAATAATATTGTCACAAGTAACACTTCTGACTACTTTAACGATTTTATCTGCGGATTCTTCTAAATTAGACACACCATAGCGTTCTTGACACAGTTGGGCAAATCGCCATTCAGGTCCTCCCCAGGTAAAAGGACGACCACCCACCACCGTTAAATTCCAAGCTGGAAAATCCAACTTCCCATAACCGACATGGGACACTCCCAATAAATCTAATTGTTCTTGTACCCAGTCTTCCTTGGTGCGGTCATAAGGACATTTTTTGCGTCCCCATTCAGTCGCCGAGTACCAGGCATCGTGGTTGCCCATAACAGCCGCTTTGGGAATATCTAGGGAAGCGATCGCTTTTACCACTTCTACCGATTCATTCCCGAAATCACCGACAAATAGCGCCAAGTCAACACCAAGCTGCTTGAGTGCTATACCGTCTTCTACTTCCCATTGGTCGTGAACATCGCCAATTACAGCAATTTTCAAGGTTATTGATTGAGTTTTCTGACTGGTCATGCCACTTTAAAAAGCCGTATATCTCCAGGATATGAAACTAAGCCGGATTTGGAAATAAATTGCTAAGGTTGATCCTCCACTATTTTTGGTAAAAACTACTATAATTAAATGCACAAGATAATATAACTTTACAAAAAAGCAGTTCCTAATTGTGTTTACAACTACACTTACTCAACCAAAACCAGGTACTCTGCCATTAGATCTATTTGCTGCCATTGCAGATCTAAAAACAGAACTCAATGCGGTAATATTAGCCCACTACTATCAAGATCCTGATATCCAAGATATTGCCGACTTTATTGGCGATTCCTTACAATTAGCTAAAGCCGCAGCTAATACCAAAGCAGATGTAATTGTATTTGCTGGTGTTCACTTCATGGCCGAAACAGCCAAAATCCTCAATCCTGATAAATTGGTATTGCTACCAGATATCAATGCCGGTTGTTCTTTAGCAGATAGTTGTCCACCAAAAGAGTTTGCTGCCTTCAAAGCTTCACACCCAGACCATTTGGTAATTTCTTATATTAACTGCTCCGCCGAAATTAAGGCCATGAGCGATATTATCTGTACCAGTTCCAACGCTGTGAAGATTGTCCAGCAAATACCCCAGGAACAGCCGATTATTTTCGCCCCAGATCGTAACTTGGGACGGTATGTAATTGAACAAACCGGACGGGAAATGCTGTTATGGCAAGGTAGCTGTATAGTTCATGAGACATTTTCCGAAAAGAAAATAGTCCAGTTAAAAATTACACATCCTCATGCAGAAGCGATCGCTCACCCAGAATGTGAAACCAGCGTCTTGCGTCACGCCAGCTTTATTGGCTCTACAGCCGCCTTACTCAACTATTGTCAAACCAGCCCTAGTCAGGAGTTTATCGTGGCTACAGAGCCAGGAATCATTCACCAAATGCAAAAACTAGCACCCAATAAACACTTTGTTCCTGCCCCCCCGCAAAGTGATTGTAACTGTAACGAATGTCCATTTATGCGGCTAAATACCTTAGAAAAGCTGTATTTAGCGATGAAAAACCGCACTCCAGAAATCACATTATCAAAAGAAATTCGCCTAGCTGCGCTGCGACCAATGCAAAGGATGTTAAAGATGAGTGTGTAGTTATAATTTACAAGAATAACTGCATTGCTGAATCGAATCTAAAAAAATTGTAGGTTAAGTTAAACAAAGTAAAACTCAACCTACATAATTCAATTTTCTACAATTAATCTCAAGAAGTTTGATTACCAGATTTTTCCGTAACCTGTCTTACCGCTTCAATATCCACAGCTAACCTTGCAGCTATTTCTTCCACAGTCAAACCCAATTCTAATAACAGCGGTACTGTTTCTAACTTACCTTCTAACTTACCTTCTAACTTACCTTCTACTTTTGCATCTTCGGCCACTTCTCGGAAATACCGTGTTTGCTTTAATTCATCTAGAGTAAACATTGCTTCAATCTCCTGACGAGTTAAATTAGTTAACTTATAAACCAAGATTGTCTCTAACAATTCTAGAACTTTCTGTCTTTTACTGGCATCTGTTAATTGTTTTCGGGTTTTTTGAATCAACTGCCTGGTATGGTCAATTGCAGTTTCTTCTTTTTCCACAACTAGTTTGACCATTCCCAACCCTACAGAATTATTGGTTGTGACTTCCAACTCATCCAAATAAATCAACGTGACTTGCTGACTCATTAGCAAACCCCGGTACTGCATTGGCACACCAGGATCTAAGCTACGTTTAGCAAAAATCGCTACTGCATGAAAATCATTTTTTGGTTGATATTGATTCAGATAAACAAAGATTTCTGTAAATAGTTTCCAGTAAAAATCCGCCTTTGGTTGAAATTGAACCTCTACAAAGTAAATAGGTTGTTCAGGAATATCCGAAGCAGGTACAAACAAACCATCAAAACGAAATGCTAGTTCCTTAATTTCTACAGATGTAAATTGATATACTTCTGCTTCTGTAGCTGGCTTACCAATCAATTCAAACAGGATACTCGGCAAAGTCTGAAATAGTTGATAGAATATAGTATCAGTTTTCACAATTTTTAAGTTGTTTTACATTAGTTGAGAAATATTAAGATTTACTTTTTTCAGCTTCTTTCTGGGCAGCCTCACTAAATTTTTTATACAACTTAGTTCTAATCTGTGCTTCTTGATAGCGGCTATGACTAGGTGAAACCTGACTCATTAAATCAGAAGCCCGTTGCCAATTAGCAGCCAATTCCAACCACTGAGTTGAAGTTATAGCCGTTTTACCAGCCGCCGTAGCCTGGTTAGCCAGTCGCACAGAAGCTGCAAATGGATCATTAGATGAATGAGAAAAACTTTGGCTAAGAGGACGATTTGACGATTCTGGCTGTTTCTGGTCTGCTGTTTGGGAAGATTGAGAACTTGTTAATGGTAAGATATTTTTCAGTGGATTACCTAACCAAGAATCTAGCAACCAAGCTAGTAAAATAACTGAAGATAAGCCAGAAACCCCTATAAATAAAGTTTTAACTGAAATTTTGCCCTGATCTTGATTCTTCAGTAAAGATTGGGGTTTTGTTAAAATAGGTGTTCTTGATTTGGTATAAGTTTCAGCTAAATCTGAAAATAACCGCTTAAACAAATTTGGTTGAGATACAGTAATTTCCTGTGACCACAGTAATTGACTATCAACATCACGGTTAATTTCTTCCAACCATAATAATTGGTCTTCTCGAACAATTCGACTATTGATATTAACTCGACAAATGTGACGCGGTGCAAGTGAGTCCAAAATTTCTTTAATTTTTGGCACTAAAGTAGATTGTTCCAGTTGCTTTATCGTAGCCGCTTCACACAAAAGTTGTAAAATACCATTGGCAAAAATTGCTCTAGTTCTGACACCAGAGATAACTAGCTTTTCATTCAAGACTTGAATAATCGCCGCAACGCTGCCCTGGTGAGCTTGCCAAGCGATATCATTTATTCTATCTACCATTTTATATTTAGTGATAGCTCTCACACACCCTGACCTCTGAACTAACATAACCTAAGTTGCTAGTAACTGGACTTTAGGCAGGGAAAAGGTAATTGGTAAAAATTATTGCTTCTTGCCTTTTGCCTTTTGCCAACTAGCAACTTACGTTAATATACATTCAATTTACATATATCAATTGTAAATTTGAGCAACTCTATATTCTATTTGCTCAAGTGCGAATTGCCACACTTGATAACCTGCTGGGGATAAATGCAATCCATCCGTAGTTAATTCAGGACGCAAGTTACCATCAGTATCCGTAAACCAGTTATGAATATTCAGATAATTAGCCCCTTGCTTTTGAGCAATTACAGCAAGTTGGGCATTAATATAACGAATTCGACTATTAGCGATTTTCCCAGAGCGTACAGGTAAGATAGATTGAACAATAATCTGACTGGTAGCATGACTCTGACGTAAACGGTGAATAATCCGCGAGGAATTTAGCAAAATTGATTTGTCAGTAGCACCCTTACGTAAATCATTAATCCCAATCATTAAATAAATTACATCAGGCTTAGTTGCCGAAAATGCTGACAATCTTTTAGAAACCCCCTCGGAAGTATCACCAGATATACCTTGATTCAGCCATAATTTACCCGTAGGTAGTTTATCTTTAGGAAACCACAAACTTAAAGAATCACCTACCAAAATACTCAAACGGTTTACACCTTGACCCTTGGTGATAGCTTTAGCTTCCATAGCTAAAAGGCTCTTCCAGTCTTGATAACTTAGTTTATATACTTTGTCTGACTCCCAGGATGATTCTGAATGTTCATCATTATCAGTGCGCGTATAAATGTGACCAGTTCTCAATGCTGTTAATCTTTGCTGGTAGAGTTGACCACCAGAAACAGGTGATTGAGTTGGAGTTATTTGGGAATTAAAGTTAAATGATGATTTTATTGGTGTTGATAATCCACGCTGTCTAAATTCTGATAATAAAATTCCCAAACTGGGGAGGTTTTTCCTGATTGCTGATGATTGTTCAACCTTCGACAGAGTTTGTCTACTAAATTCTGGTGATGATGTATCAATCTTGGCAATACTCTTCCTAAAGGGGGAAGACTTTTCAGTTTGATTACTAAATTCAGGTACAGCAATTTGACGGGGAGAAATTTTTTCGCTGTCGTAAGATTGAAAACCCTGTGCTAAATCCAACAAGGATAGAGAATCTTTTGGCAGATTAGGGCTTTGGGGAATTGTTGATGTTGGGATTACCAATCCTGTTAACAAGCCTGCGGCCAACAGATAAGGTTCACTCATCGTTGTTTTGTTCCTTGTGCGTATTCACTACTTTTTCTTATGACAGCGTTAACTAAGTGAATTCAGGAAGATTTCGATTTCTGTCTATTTTTCTAGTTCACAATATTTAACATTGTTAAGGAATAGAACGCTATTAGATCCGCTTAACTATCATCCATGCTGTTAAGTTAGGATTAAAAGATACTAAAAATGAAAATTTATAACTTGAAAAGACTTGCCACATCTAGCTTATAGCGTTTTATGTGTTTTTATCTCACCATCATTTTCTCATGTCTTATTCCTTGATCATCTACTAAATTTGAAGTTTCATACTTTTGATAGATGACAATTATTAATGATTTATGATTTAGGTCGTAACAAAAATTAACAAATAATTATTCCAGTATCAATTTTCGTTTGTAAAAAAATAGAGCTAAAAAGCTGGAAGTCTTAATTTATAAGGTCTAAATAGCATCTTATTTTTTAAAATAGATATGTTTATTAATACCTGTTAGTTTCAAAGCCTGACTATTAATCCAATCAAAAATATGTCATATTATTATGCAATTTTAGCAATATATTGATATGCAATAAAATAAGAAAATCGTGGAAATGCTTGCTACAGAAGAGTTGTAACTCCATTCAAACTATCCCTTGATGATCTAGTAAATTCGGTGTTTCATCCATCAAAAGGATGAAAATTATGCATTATTTGTAACGTTGGTTATAAAAAAAATCAATAAATCAGTATATTGATATCAATTTTCGCTTGTAAAAAAATAGAGCTAGAAAGCTGAAAAGTCTAATATATAAGGTTTAAACAGCATATTATTTTTTTTTAGGCAGGTACGTTTATTTATACTTATTCACTTAAATATTTTACTATTAATACAAATAAAAATATGTGATTTTATTGTGTAATTTTAATAACATAACTATGTGCAGCAAAATAAGTAAATCTTGAAAATGCTTGCTACAGAAGAGTTATGTCCGTAGTCAGAAAGTTAGATTTGCAGAATTATTGAGTCTGTTTGCTATTCATAGTCTGGACTAGACATATAAAGATTTATCGAAACTAAAGTAGATCAGTTCTGGGGATATAGAATAACTTCGCAAAAAGTGCTACTATTCATCTGATGTCATTAATGTTTTCTTTTATCCCGTGGCTAGAGCTAGTACAGCAATCGGTGTATCTCCCATCATTAAGGAGATTGTGCAAAAACAGGCACATTCAACTCGCTTAACCTTGAAAGAGGTTATTCTCATGGGAATGTTGGCAATTGATAAGTTAGATGATCAAAATTGTCAAGAATTGGCAGATCAAGTTCATCAAATGCAGGTTAATGGTGAAATCTAGAACTGCTGGCCAGAGTCTTAAATTCAAAGTCTCAAGCCTCGAGTTCACAAGCTAAAAGATAGCCAGGGTGGTATTGTGATTTATCAAATCTCTACTCTTGGCTAAAACAATAGCAATTTCCCATTAAATAGTTCTCATTCAGTTCCAAAATTAACCACCGGTGTTGCTGATTTTTAGTAACAACTGCCGTTGTGTTAGAACCAGCGAAGGGATCTAGAATTAGATACCCTTCATGTCTAAAAAACTTAATAAAAAACTCAGATAAACCCTGAGAAACGGTCTTGGATAAGGTTTAATTCCTGCTTGTTTACAGCGGTGGAAATAAGCAATATTAGACTTTATGTTCGCAATCTTCAGCAAATTTTGCTGAATTGCCCCTGATATTCCTTTAGGAATTGAGCAGAAATATCATGTCCAAGTCGTAAAATATTTTAGCCTTATAGCCGTTTTTGAGTAGTTTTGCATACTCTGGCTATAAGGCTTTGATATTTTTTAATTATTTATTTGGGTTCTGATTTAAGAATTATGCTGATTTCTGATATTTAGTGTTAATGATTGTGAGTTAAAAAGTTTGACAAAAATAGTTAAGAAATAAAAATTCAAAATAATGCCATTATCGCAGCGGGAGAACCAGAACCTCCTTTCAACCGGAGAATCCCAATGATTAAGGTAGTACCTTGGGGTGGTAAATTATCTAAGTTGGTGAGGTTTTCGATCACAATTAGTGATCGCTCCAAGAGCAACCGATTAATAGTAAAATTGGCATCTTGCCCAGAATCTACACCGTGAGTATCTATGCCCACTCCAGCAATTTGCCTGTGTATAATTAAAAACTCAGTCGCTTCTTGGCTAAAACCGGGAAAGTGCATCTTTCCTTGTATATCTTGGTTAAAAAACGCTTTTTGATTTGACCATTTTTCTTGCCAACCAGTATATAGTATGACCAAATTACCTGCGGGAATTTGCCCAAATTGAGTTTCCCAAGTTTGAATATCACTAACAGTCAAGACATAATCAAAATCCACTGCCGCTTGTTTGCAAATATTGATAACTATAGCAGGTACTATGAGGGATGATGCTGGATATTGGTCAATACTTACACCGTTTGCATAGAAGCTATTGGGGGCGTTAATATGAGTGGCGCTATGTTCTCCCAAAGAAAAGCCTCGTAAGTAATAACCATCATCCTGAATTTCTGCAACACTAGTAAATTCTACGGTCGGATCACCAGGCCATTTGGGTATATCTGTATCAATCAGATGGCTGAGATGAATAACGCGAGAGTAACTAATATTACTTGATAGGTGAGAATTTTTGCTAGTCAAAGGGATTTATTCCTAATTTGATGACATTTTCATAAATAAGCCCCCAAGCCTTTTCACTTCAAGGTAATTGGGGGGGGATTTTAATGTTGCAGCAAAAAGTGAATTTAATATCATTAAACAGTGAAAAAGTTAAGCTTTAAATAAGGAATAGTTAATTTTAGATAAACTTTTTTAAAATTAGGATTATAGGAATCCGGTTTGATTTTTTATCTAGGGAATCTGTAAATAATTCCTTCTTGATCACTTGCCTCAAAATTAGCATTTAATTGTTTAGCTTTTTTGTCTAAATATATTTTTTTGAATGTTTTCATAGATTTTATTTTCACAAGATTTACAACTACTATAGGACTAATATTTGATTTTTGAAATATACTATTGGTGGGCATTGCCCACCAAAACCCTTATCCGGTGGGCAATGCCCACCCTACTTATCATTTATGATTTCTATATATGCTACTGGTATACAACAGGAAAAGATTTACACACTAATAGCATTTTAGGTAGGGAATTGTTACCGATTTTTAGTGAAATGTAAAGATTTGTAAAACATCAGGTAAGTTTTGAAAATTAGACTGAGAAACAAAAGAACAGATACTTGAAAACACTGTTTATATATCTAAACTCTTCTACCTTATCTGCCAGAAATTAAATATGAGAAAAACTGCGTTGAAAAAATATAAATCATGGAAGCATATTCCTTTAGCATTGCAGATTGTCATTGCGATCATTTTAGCCGTAATCCTGGGGACTTTGCTGGGTAGTCAATCAGCAAATAATGCTGATTTAATCAATCACTTGGTTATCCCCTGTAACTTAATACTCAAGGCTCTGAGGGCATTGGCAACACCACTGATTATGTTAGCCATACTTCACTCATTTCTCACTGCCGATATCCCTGGTAAAGCTGGTCGCCGTTTGGCTGTGCTGCTACTCACAAATACGACTGTAGCCATCTTCATTGGCCTTTTTGTCGCCAATGTTCTACAACCCGGTTCATGGGGTCGTCTTGCTCCTCCAGTCAGCAAAGAAGCATTAATAACTAAGACTTTCGATCCTTGGTCACTAATCCAAGATATTGTCCCGGATTCAGTTCTTAAACCTCTGGTTGACAACAACGTTATTCAACTGATTTTTCTGGCTTTAGCTTTTGGGATAGTTTTACGTGGCTTGAAAGCACAGCAAATATCTGAAGATAAAACAGATTACCAAGTCATTGAAGGGGTAATCACAATCTTGTTTGCAGCAGTTATCCGCATTTTGCACTGGATTATCGCTTTAGTTCCATTGGCTGTTTTTGGAATTGTGGCGAAAACCGTTGCCCTTCAGGGTTTTGCACCATTTAAAGCTCTGGGTGCGTTCATTTTGGCAGTATTATTAGCTTTGTTTTTGCAAGCTTGTTATTATTTGCTGCGGGTGAAGTTTGGTTCTTGGGTAAAGCCAAAAAGCTTGTTGCGTGGGGGTTCTGAAGCTTTATTAACAGCCTTTTCTACGGCTTCTTCAACGGCAACAACACCTATTACTTTTGAGGCTTTGCTGAAAAAAATTGGTTTGCGGGAGTCTTCCGCTTCTCTAGGGGCGCTGGTTGGTAGCAATTTTAATAATGATGGTACTGCTCTGTATGAGGCTATGTCAGCATTATTTATTGCCCAAGTGTTGGGGTTGCATCTTTCTTTACCACAGCAGTTGATTGTTGTTCTCACATCTATTTTTGCTTCTGTGGGTGCAGCAGGTATTCCAGAAGCTGGTTTGGTAACAATGACTCTGGTATTTACTTCTGTTGGTTTACCTACTGAATATATTGCTTTATTAGTAACTGTGGACTGGTTTCTTGATCGTTGTCGCACTGCTATTAATGTTATGGGTGATATGACTGTTAGTTGTTTACTTGATGGTAAACATCGTAAAGTTTAGTTAGGGCTTGCTGATAACGTCGCGTGGCGTAAGCCATAAAAGTCTTTTCGTGAAGGTAGGGGCGTATTGCAATACGCCCCTACTCCAATACGCCATTACTCCAATAGGTCTTTGCTGCAATACGCCCTTACTGAACCACGAAGGAGCGAAGGACACGAAGGAAGAAGGAAGAGAAGATTTGGGCAATTAGTCCTCGAATTTACGCGGGTATTTTTAGTTAAAATGCCAGGGTTTTAAACATCTATTGTAATTTTGCTTTGCGTGTAAACCTCTGTAAATTTTTATCTATCAATGCTTTTACTTTCTTTTTTGCAAGCCATAACAGCTATAATCCCTAACTATACAATTCGCAACAATCTATCTTCTATTGTATGAGTTGAGCGATCGCTGTGATGAGTTTAATATTTCATAGTCCCTTTAGGGCTGAGTTACTGACATGGAGATAAAAATACAAGGAACGAAAATAGGCGTTAGAGTTAATTAATCATCTGAATTTGGACTTACATCGTCTGTAATCTTGCCAGATACAGGTTTAACGAACTTGACTATAAGTGGATTTAAGTTAGGCTGAAAGCGTCTCAATTTTATCAGTTACAATTGTGAATAGATAGGGGAAGCTCAAATATAAATTTTAGTACCTCCGTCTTCTCAGATTATTCTGAGCAATTGAATTGTTTGATACTGCTGAAAGTATAATTATCCACTAACCTAAGCGAAACAACTCATGAACAACTAAAAATTGTATTATATATCCTACAATGCCAGTTCATGAGAAAATCTAAAGAAAATATAAAATAAACTCAACTGACTGTGGTGTCTGGAGAAAAAAGTGTTTTTAAGACTAGCAAACGAACATAGACAATTTGTGCAAGATTTGGTAATGAACCTGCAAGCCTTAGCGGTTGTCCTAGAACGGCACGGTTATCCGGCTTCCTGCTATACTTGCGGCAATCAGATGAATAGTGCATCCTTTATGGTGAGCTTAGGAGACAATCATCTAATTCGCTTTTTAGTATCAGATTATGGTATTACCTGGACAGAAATGCGTGATGATCGAGAGTTAATGAAGTTAGAAGGCGCAGAAGCGATTAGCCAGTTAGAAGAACTAGCTACTCTTGTTAAACAATCAATGCAAACTGTGAAAGATATTGAATATTCATCTCCAAAGAGTAAGCGAATTTTACAGAATCCTGTGGGAAGTGTAAAAAGCCACCGATAGCAGACTGAAACTATGTTTAAATTTCAGTTTGCTATTTTTTACTATCTGTTAGGAATAACTGTACTGAACATCCTGACAGCCTTGAAACTATTGATTTTGCAGGCTAACAAACTCCTCTGTTGGCCTGTTATAAATTCGTAGTCGTCCCTAATTATTGATAGAATTTACTGATGTAGGAATTTGAGGGATCTTAATTTCTAAAAAATCGTTATCTTTGAGAATTTGATAAAGATTGACATTTTCCTCTAACAAACAAGCATGACCGCTATGGGGTAGGATAAACGTCTGAGTATTTGGTATTATATCTGCTAATCTGACGATTTCACTCACAGAAGGTAATAAGCGATCGCCACCACTACCAATCAGTAATACTGGTTGTGTTAACTGCTTTAATGCTTCTTGATCAACTTGGAAATCTCGCAATAATGACAAATGCCAATTAACAGTTGCTGGAGGAAGGGAACGCATCGCTGTGAGTAACATTAGGCGATCGCTTTGAGCAATCCGTTCTAATGATGCCAGAAACGGTAACAAACCCAATGCACCAATATTAAATAGGGATGATGGCACAAAGTGAGTAACCTGGGTTATCCAATTAAACCAAGGGCGCTGCTGCAAAGATGAAGCGGGATTAATTAAGATAATACGTTTAAATAACTGCGGTGATTGGGTTGCTACTTTCATTGCTAAACAACCACCAAAAGATTCACCACAAAGGTAGATTGTCCGTTGACAGCTTTTTTTCAACTCCGCATGAATCAAGTCTAAAACATTCTTTGCTAAAACATCCCAGGTAGTCAAGTAATTTTTGGGTATAGCCAAGCAACGAACATCTAAACTTTTTGCTAATTCAGGGATTTGGGTTTGCAACAATTCACCAGTTCCATCCATTCCTGGCAAATAGATAAATAATGGAGAATCTGATTTTACTGGTTTTGGAGTCAAAAAACAAGGTTTAGGTTCAACTGCTGGCATTTTATTGATTTTTCTTCGTCTATTCTATTTTTAACTTTACCGTTTCTGTTATCTAAATGGGCATTGGTGCAGAATTTTTATTTTTCTTCTCTTCACTAAAATCAACCTTTCCAGACAAAAAATAACCCACTCTGAAACCATGATTACAGAATTGATGGCGATTTGTATTCATCATATATAAATATATGGAAGCGTTAAATCCTTTTAACTGGCAATAGTTTCATATTGGCATTACAAATAATAATATAGCCTTCCGAAACGATTGATCAACTTCAATCAAATAGGATTGCTATATATAAAGCAGTGATAAATCTCTATGTTGCTAGTACAGAAAGGCCGAGTTGAAAATTAAACCTTCCTCTTGTTTTATTTGGGAAGATATTTAATATCGAAACTAACAGTTTTGTCAATTATTACTTGGAGTATCTGATATGCAAAATTATAGCTACACAATTGCTTGTATCGCTAGAGTTTAGATTAGTGTATTCTCTGTAACTACTAATCAAACAAACAGGTTTTACGATGATTATTAGTAAATACTTTCTCTGATTTAGCAACAAATCAGGTGAATTTATAGAAGTAATCAAGCAATTTTTCAGTCTATAAACTCATGATCATTCAGGAGGAATTTGAAAAAAACAGTAGCAATGTTATATAATTGCGTAGTTTTGTCTAGTAATCTAGATTATTAATAGAGAAAACTGATTAATAATAATTTGCTTTTATTTTCCATGAATTTTGTGAATAAAACAGAAAACACTTTTGCACTGACAACACCACTATACTATGTCAACGATATCCCCCATATTGGCAGTGCTTATACAACTATAGCAGCGGATGTAGTAGCTAGATTTAATCGTTTGCAGGGAAATCAAGTGCTACTAATTACGGGTACAGATGAACACGGACAAAAAATTCAGCGTTCAGCAGCAAGTTTAGGAAAAGCACCACAAGATTTTTGTGATGAAATTGTCCCCAGTTTTGTCAGCTTGTGGGATTTACTCGATATTCAATATGACCGCTTTAGTCGCACTACTGCACCTCGTCACCAAGCGATAGTTAACGAGTTCTTTGGGCGAGTTTGGGAAAAAGGTGATATCTACCAAGGAGAACAAAAGGGTTGGTACTGCGTTTCCTGTGAAGAATTTAAGGAAGAGCGAGATTTACTAGCAGATAAACACTGTCCTATACATACTAACAAGCAAGTAGAGTGGCGAGATGAGCAGAACTATTTCTTCCGCTTGTCTAAATATCAAACCCAGCTAGAGGAATTTTTCCAATCCCACCCAGATTTTATCCAACCTATCAGCAGACGAAATGAAGTTTTCAATTTTGTCGCTCAAGGTTTACAGGATTTTTCGATTTCGCGGGTAAATCTTGATTGGGGTTTTCCTGTACCTGTTGATTCTAAACATACCTTATATGTCTGGTTTGATGCTTTGCTGGGTTATGTAACAGCATTGTTAGAACCAGATGCAGAACCAACCTTAGCCAATGCTTTACAAACATGGTGGCCGATTAATTTGCACTTGATTGGTAAAGATATTTTACGCTTTCATGCTGTTTACTGGCCTGCAATGTTGATGTCAGCGGATTTACCCTTACCAGAAAGAGTATTTGGACACGGTTTTTTAACTAAAGATGGTCAGAAAATGGGGAAGACTTTAGGCAATACCCTCAACCCTATCACTTTAGTTGAAAAATATGGTAGTGATGCCGTTCGTTATTACTTCCTTAAGGAAATTGAATTTGGGAAGGATGGCGATTTTAATGAGATTAGGTTCATTAATGTTTTAAATGCAGATTTAGCGAATGATTTAGGTAATTTATTAAATCGCACTTTAAACATGGTGAAGAAATACTGCGCTAGTCAAGTACCGTCCATTAACCAATCAGAAATTCCGGCTGAAAATCCTTTAAAAGCAATGGGGTTACAGTTAGGAGAAAAGGTGAAACAAGCATATACAGCATTAGCTTTTAATGAAGCCTGTAACTATGTTTTATCTCTGGTGCAAGCCAGTAATAAGTTTATTGATGATCAGGCTCCTTGGTCATTATATAAACAAGATAAGCAGAAGGAAGTGGAAGTGGTGCTATATACGGTTCTGGAATCGGTGAGACTAGCGGCTTATCTTTTATCCCCAATTATTCCTAATATCAGCAGTGATATTTATCAACAATTAGGCTGGGGAATTGATTTTAATAAACAAAAAGAAAGTGCGATTTTAACTCCTTTTTGTACCCATTCCACTTATGGAATATTATCCGATAAACAACATTTGGGAACACCTAAACCAGTTTTTCAACGGATAGAAACATCAAAATAATCAAAATTTTTTGGGAACTGCGACTTCCTTTCCAAAGATTCGGGGACTTACTTACAGCTTATGGCTATTTAAGGGAGTAAATAATTGATGTGGTTTTACTACTGATTTTATGACTTCTGATGTATTGTCCCCGAAAACTTATCATAAGCAATTCTAACAATTAGGTAGTTAGGATTTTCTATCAGAACAGGGATAACAATATAAGGTATGACAACAATGTTGAATAATTTTGAAAACGACTCAATTTTTACACCAGAACAAGTTTTGGAAAATCGAGGTCGGGTAGCTATCTTTATTGATGGCTCGAACTTATTTTATGCGGCGCTGCAACTAGGAATCGAAATTGATTATACTAAGTTATTGTGCCGTTTAACTGGAGGATCAAGGCTGTTACGGGCTTTTTTCTACACAGGGGTAGATCGGACAAATGAGAAGCAACAGGGCTTTTTGTTGTGGATGCGTCGCAATGGTTATAGAGTCATTGCTAAGGATTTGGTACAACTGCCAGATGGCTCTAAAAAAGCTAACTTAGATGTAGAAATAGCTGTTGATATGATGGCCTTGTGCGATTCCTATGATACCGCAGTTTTAGTTAGCGGTGACGGCGATTTGGCTTATGCGGTTAATTCTGTGAGTTATCGTGGTGTTAGAGTCGAGGTGGTGAGTTTACGTTCTATGACTAGTGATAGTTTAATTAATGTGAGCGATCGCTATATTGATTTAGAAGCTATCAAAGAAGATATCCAAAAAACTCCCCGTCAAAGTTATCCATATCGGCCATTGTCTAGTATGGGCTTTTTAGATGATCATCGAGACAGCAATAGACATATAGAAGTTCCAGAATAATGCAATATTCACAAGGTAGGGAGAATGGAAAACAAGATGCAAAACATCAGAGGGGAACTAAAAATCATTCTCCCCACTTCTATTCATTTTTTGAGTTCAGATTACCAGCTAATTTAGTTTACCTACCTTTGATATTTTTCCTGGCTTTATGTTTATCTGCTTGCGGAAATCCATCAACTACCACATCAAAACCTGCTGCTTCATCTCCCAAAGAAGACGATACTAAGTTAACTTTTTTTGGTGTGGCTTTAGAACAATTTGATGAGGTAGGGAGGCCAATTTGGAAAGTTAAAGCCAAAGAAGCAAAATATACTACAGATAAACAAATAGGTCAGGCACAAAATCCGGAAGGGGAACTTTACCAAGATGGAAAAGTTGTTTACCAAATTAAAGCAGAAAAAGCTGACATTAAGCAAGATGGTAAGCAACTATTTCTTCAAGGTAAAATTGTCGCTACAGATCCCCGGAATGGGATTGTCTTCAAAGGTAATGAGTTAGAATGGCGGCCTCAAGAAGATTTATTGATTATTCGCAATCAATTAAATGGTAGCCACAAGCAATTACAAGCAGTAGCCCAAGAAGCTAGGGTAAAAACCCGTGAACAACGGGTAGAATTTTCAGGAGGAATAGTTGCAAAATCCACAGATCCACAGTTGCAAATGCAGACGGAGCATTTAATGTGGCATATTAAGGAGGAGAAATTATTTAGCGATCGCCCCATTCAAATAGAAAGATATAAAGATAACAAAATTACTGGACGTGGTACTGGTAAAGCGGCAGAAATTAACTTAAAAACTCAAATTGCGACTCTTAAACCACAGGCACAATTAGAGTTAATAGATCCACAGATCCAAATTATCAGTAACTCCATAACCTGGAATATTAACAAAGAAAATATCACAACAAATTCTCCCATTCGGATATTCCAAGTTGCTGATAATGTAACTGTCACTGCTAATCAGGGACAAATGCAAATACCCACAAAAACAGCATATCTAACAGGTAATGTTCATGCAGTTGGGAACCGTCGTCAGTCTTTAAAATCAAATCAACTTACCTGGTATTTAGATAAAAAATCGTTAGAAGCCCAAGGAAATGTAGTTTATAGTCAAATTGAACCAAAATTAACTTTTCAAGGGGAAACAGCCCTTGGTAATTTAGAAACAGAACATATTGTTGTTAAAGGTGGTAATTCTTCTGGACGCAGAGTAGTAACGGAAATTATCCCCCAGGAAAATAGGTGACAGGTAATAGGTAATAGGTAATAGGTAATAGGTAATTGGTAATTGGTAATAGGGAGAAAAATTTTCTTCTTTCTTCCTCCTGGCTCGGTGACTCGGTGACTCCTAACTCCTAAGAGGTTGTTTGATAGCGAAGCGTGGCGTAGCCATAAAGTGATATCAGGTGTGATTGCTTACCTCCCTTAGTCCCCCCGATGTATTGGGAGAAAACCAGAGAATCAAGTCCCCTCCCCTTTCCAAGGGGAGGGTTAGGGTGGGGTAAAACAATATTTGATACACCATAAAAGACTTGTTCATTCATCCTCTAACACAGTGACTCGGTGAATCCTTATGAGGGTTTATATAAAACTTCATTGCGATTAGCTGCACCAAAGTTTGGTAAAGAATTATCTAAATGAGGTGTGAGGGGATCAGGAATGTCTGTAGATACTTCTAATTCTTTTTCTAAATGTTGAAGAAGTTTATCTTGTTCAACCCGAAAAGCTGATACATTTGCACCACGATTGATGATTGTAAACCAAACCAAACCGCGATCGCGTGTGGGGACAACTCCAGCCAAAGCACTAACATTATTGAGAGTGCCAGTTTTGATCACAGTCGCTTTTGGCATATGTCTAGAATGTATTGTCCCTCGGTGGTCTAATCCAGAGGTAGGAAATAAATCAGCCAAAGTCAATTGATAGAAACTTGCTTCTCGTTGTAATGCCATAAACATAGCAGAGACTGCTCTAGGAGAAATTCGATTTTCTACACCTAACCCAGAGCCATTAATTAGGAGAATTTCTGACTTAGGAAATCTAGCTAGTTGAGCTGCGGTGGTGCTAACTACATCTGCTCCTCCTACAGAATCAGCTAACATTTCCGCAATTTCGTTATTACTGAAAACGTTCATTTCCTTGATTATTTTTTGCAAAGGTAAGGAAAGATGACGGACTAGTAAAGTTTGTCCAACTTTCGGTTGAGCCTCTACTTTAATATTACCAGCAATAATTACTTGGGGTTTAGGTGTTCCCTTGGGCATCACTGAGTATTGAAAAAGCGTGGAGCGAGACCAAGTTTTGTGATTTAGTGCTTGTTTGAGTATTTGACCCGCAAGTAAGGGATAACGTTGAAAATTCATAGCGAAAGCACCAGTAATCACCAAATTTCCTTTAACTTGCTTAATACCCATTTGATTGAGAGTATTTCCCAGAGCGATCGCTTCCTCCCCGACAAACATGGGATCACCACTACTAGTAATAACTAAATCACCCTGTACTACCCCATTGACTAACGGTCCAGTGCTACTAACTAAAGTTTCAAATTGGTGATTTGGGCCCCAAGCTTTAAAAGCCACTAATGAAGTAGCAATCTTAGTTAAGGAAGCAGCGGGTAAAGGTATAGTACCTTGATGATTAGCTATTAGCATAGGTCCTGACTGCAACCAAATCCCCTGAGAGGACATGAGAGTTTGGTCAATTAATTTTGATTTGATTAAACCGTTAAGATATTCTTGGACTGTGATAGCACCTGCTGGGCTGGGATCAGGGACAAGAATCAAGCTAGAGCTATTTTGCCAAGCCAAGACACTCAAGGCTTCTAAAGGTTGAATCTGTGCTTTAGCCATTTCTAGCCATAGAGAAAACAAACCTGATCCTAATAATTCCAGCATAGTTAAATTCCTTTATTCGGTAATTGGTCAGAGTTTTCTTTAATTGTGTAGACGTAAATTATACCGTTAGATTATTTTTAATTTTAAGTTTCCTCTTTTCCTAGTAACTTCTACTAATATACGAGCCTGATTATATTTATCAGTATTGAGTTATCACAAAGTAATAATTCAGGAGTTAATAGATTTAAAGTTTTATCGAAATTATCACCCACGACAGAGAAATAAATAATACTTGAAAAATCTTAAGTAGGGTGGGCATTGCCCACCGAAACCAGAATATCTTAAGTAATAACCGCACTACACAATACTTAGCAAGTTCAGTATTATTACTATGTTGAGAAATCTTAAGTAGGGTGGGCATTGCCCACCGAAACCAGAATATCTTAAGTAATAACCGCACTACACAATACTTAGCAAGTCCAGTATTATTACCATGTTGAGAAATCTTAAGTAGGGTGGACAATGCCCACCGAAACCAGAATATCTTAGGTAATAACCGCCCTACATAATATTTGGAAAATCCAGTATTATTACTATAGTGCAAATCTTATTTATTAGGAGAAAAATCAGCCTAATATTTGATAGCACAATCTAGCGTATACCTACAGCAGCTATGCTAGAGCCATTTTTTAGTTTAAATTTTCTACTTCATTTACCTGTAATATGCTGTATAAAAAACTTGCAAATCCGTCTCCCATTTTTCTGTATATTTTGGCTAATTAACAGATTGGTATAGTCTACTTCCTTTCTGGATGTACCGCTTCTTCTGAAGTGGGAATACCTACCTGATTAATTACTCCAATCATTTGATATAAACGCCCTAAATCTCGTTGATTAAAATTTAAAACTAACCGAGGTAAATCAGATGTTTCATCTTGGCCTTCTTGCGCTAATGCTTGACTTTTGGTAATTTTTCCAGTCACCAAGATATCATTGAAGTTCATATTTAGTAATTCCACTTGATCATCTGATAAATCTTCTTTCAACCGGATCACTAACTGCTCACCAACATAACGACTAGAGTGATAAATTTGGTAAAATCTAGTAATAGTATTACAAGCAACTTCAAGATTATCTGTAACAGTGTATAAACTAGGATCATCTGGACTAACAAGCCCTGTTTTTACCAATTTCTCATCAATATATTGACTCCAAGAACGCCAATAATCGCCTCCTGGTTGATCAATTAATACTAAAGGAACTGGACCAAATTTACCTGTTTGGCTTAATGTCATACATTCAAAAGCCTCATCCTGAGTGCCAAAACCACCAGGAAATAAAGCCACAGCATCACTTTCTTTCAGGAGAAATAACTTGCGAGTGAAGAAGTATTTAAAATTAATAAGTTTAGCATCACCTTCGATAATGTGATTAGCTTGTTGCTCAAAAGGTAACTGAATATTTAAACCAAAGGAATTTTCTTTACCAGCACCTTCTTGACCAGCTTGCATAATACCACCACCACCACCTGTCATAATCATAAATCCTAGCTTAGAAACAGCGCGACTAAATTCTAGAGCCATTTGATATGCTGGTGTATCTGATGCTAGACGGGCAGAACCAAAAATAGTAATTTTCCGAACATGACGGTAGTTATAAAACAATTGGAAACCACATTCCATATCGGCTAAAGCAGCAGATAATATTTTCCAATCCAGACGTTCAATGTCACTATCAGCAAGACGCAAAATTGTGATGAGGGATTGCTGAATAAATTGCCGATGCTTTAGTGTTGGTAAACGGTCTATTAATTCAGCAATATCAGCTTGGAGAGAATCTAACAAAGAAAACGACGCTTCAGAAGTCATATGCACTGCCGTAATAACTGGCATTATATTTTAACCAAAGTTACTATTGATACTCCCCGCTCTAAAGAGACGGGGATTCTTAAGATCAAATAAATAATCTTAACGGCGATATCAGGTAGAGTCGAGGAGGGATATTATTCCCTGCCCCTCTCTGTTAAATCTGGGCGTGCAGCTTTCACTGTACCCAGCTTCCGATGTTCTTAGCTTTCGCGTTTGCTCATGTGTATGTAATCGTGGCAGATGAAAGTGGATGGCTAGAAGGTTTTTAGTTTTCCAGTTTTGGTGGTTTCCATCAACATGATGTAAATGTACCTTCTCGTCACTGAGCATTTTTAACCCACAATGACCACATTTATGGCTTTGCCGTTTGAGGGCTTTAGAGGTATGGTTGTCATAGAGCTTGCTGTTACGTTCGCTCCAATAACTCAAATCTCCGTCGTAGGGTGATTTCTCACCTTTAACATTGATGTGTTTGTTTTCGGAGTAGGGAACTGATGGAAACGCTTTATCTAGTAATTGCTTACTGGTATGGCGGTTCTGTTTAGTTTCCTTATTGAATACCCTGAAAGCTCTTGTTTCGATATGGAATAACGAGTTTCTAGACCCATCCATCTTGCAAAAGCGGTGGTAATTTCTCCAACCTCTAACTACCGGGGCTAATTTCTCAGCCTTTGTGATAGCTCCATAATTCGAGTTGTTGACGATGAATTTTACTTTCTTGCGAAAAGCTTTGTAATTGTCCACTGATGGGACGCATCTAAACTTTCCGTTTTTCTGGACTTTAAAATGCCAGCCTAGGAAATCAAACCCATCTATCGCGGCGGTTAGCTTTGTCTTTTTCTCACTGACTTTCATTCCCCGCTCTGCTAGGAACTGACTGATTTTGTCGAGTATTTCTGTCGCATCGTCTTGAGGTCTGAGTATTATCACCATGTCATCCGCGTATCGGATTGTTGGTTCTATAATCTGTTCTCTTGAGGTTTTGTCTGTAATCCTGTAATTAGATTTCTCGTGATATCTATGAATACTTTCAATCCCATTTAAGGCGATGTTAGCTAAAAGTGGGCTTACCACACCACCTTGAGGTGTTCCTTGTTCGGGAAATTCTGGATTAACTCCGGCTTTGAGACATCGGAAAATACCTTGTCTTATGCTATAAGGAGCAATGAGTTCATCCATAATGGCGGTGTGGTTTATCCTGTCAAAGCATTTTTCGATATCGAGTTCTATAACTCTTTTATCTATTCCGTTGGCTTTGGAGTTTAAGTTGTTGAACAGTTGTCTTTGTGCGTCATGCGCTGAACGACCCGTCCTAAACCCGTAACTCCTAGCGTGGAAGGTTGCCTCGTGTGCTGGTTCTAATGCGTATTTGACAAGGCATTGGTAAGCTCTGT
>JAKOGY010000397.1 GCA_028658405.1 Dolichospermum sp. ST_sed8
ATTACCTATTACCTATTACCTATTACCTATTACCTATTACCTATTACCTATTACCTATTACCTATTACCTATTACCTGTTCCCTGTTCCCTGTTCCCTGTTATAAAAATGAACGCAATAGGAAAAAACTAGCAATAGATTTAGCATCTACAGGTTCTCCTGCCAAAATGGCTTTTTCCAATTCTTCAGGAGTTAGTAATACTGTCTCAATGTCTTCATCTTCGTCTTGTTCTGGTGGTGTTTCCAGCTTTTCTAAATCTCTAGCAATAAAAGCATAGATGATTTCATCGGAATAACCAGGAGCAAGAAAAAATTCTCCTAGCTTATCCCACTGACGAGCATGATAACCAGTTTCTTCCTCAATTTCCCGTTTAACTGTCTCTAAAGGATCTTCATTGGGTTCTACCGTCCCCGCAGGAAATTCTAATAATCTGCCCTGCACTGCAAACCGATATTGACGCACAAGTACCAGTTTACCGTCTGCGGTAATGGGGATAGCCAGAGCGCCACCAGGGTGACGAATGCATTCCCATTCCCCTTCAGCTTTGTTGGGTAAACGCAAGCGATTAACCTCAAAGTTAAACTTACGTCCTTTATAAAATAAGCGTTGCTTCAGCAACTGTGGTAATTCTCTACCTAATGGCATATTAAAATTCTACCGTCTGTAATACAGAGAACGTATACGGGGGTTTTTTGTGGTTATCAGTTCTTTTTGGGTTGCAAAAATGATAATTTTTTACCCACTACAACAAATGTACATCAGAAGTGTCTATCTCCAGTAGTAAATTTTGAATTACCCGTTGAGACATCGGATCTATCCAATCTGGAGCAATTTCTGCTAGAGGGACTAAAACAAAAGCCCTTTCAGTCATGCGGGGATGGGGAATTTGGAGATTTGGCTGATCTAAAATTAAGTCATCATATAATAACAAATCTAGATCTAAAGTGCGTGGACCCCAGTGTTCCTGACGCACACGCCCAAACTCTTGTTCAATTGTTAGTAATTGTGCTAATAAAGCTTGTGGTGAAATTTGCACGGATAATATCGCACAACCATTTAAGTAATCTGGCTGAGTTGGTCCTATGGCTTTGGTACGATACCAACTCGATTTAGCTTGTATCGTTATACCTGATGTTTGGGCTAAAGCTGCTAAAGCTCCTGCTAAAATAGCTGGGGAATTACCCATATTACTACCGAGAGCGATCGCAGTTCTAGCGGCAGTTTTTACCATTCTATGAGACTCCTACACATCTGGGTTTGTTGTAATTTTACAAAAGCCTATGTTTTAACTGCTTTTCTACAGATTGATCATTTGTAGAAAATTACAAGCGGATTAAAATTAGAGCTTGATATCTACAATAAGTGCAGAAATCACACACTTACAGTTCAAATATCATCAGGATTGATACCTAATGATCTTAAATAAGCTGCTAACTTCTCCTTTTGTTGTCGTTCTTGTTCAGCCATTTTTTCTGCTTGTTGTCTTGCTTCTTCTGCTTGTTGTTGAGCTAAAGTTGCTTGTTCGGAAACTCCCTCTGCTTGTAAACGAGCTTGTTTTTCAACAATAGCCCTTTCATCACCAGTTAATAGCAAATTTCCCTCATTATCCCACCAACGAATCCAAGGTAAACCATCATTTTCTATTAAACCTAATTCCACACCCATAGGATAAATTGAAAAATGATTACGCTCGTTTGGTTGCATCTTTTCATAACGCCCATCAACTAAGCGATAAACTTCCAGTAATGCTTTTCGCGCTTCAAAAATTGCATAGAAAGGAATATGAATTGCTTGTTCATAAACCCAGAATTTTCCCGCTTTTTCTGTTTCACTCGGAGGAGTTGCGTCTCTTTCTTCTGAACCATTTCCCGAAACAAACTCAATAGCAATTAATGGTGCAACAAACTCTTTCCATAACACATAGGAACGTCTATATTCTCCATTGAGAAATGGTGGTACATTAGGTACATAAAACCAATCAGGAGCTTCTGCACCTTTTTCTGGTGGCTCAGTTAAACGCCAGTAAATACCGCTATCTTGACCGATACAATAGTTTCCATCGGGATGTAGTTTCTGCAATACGGGATCAATGGAACTGGTTAAAACTATACTTTGTGGATGCTCCTGAAAGTTTTTCACAAAATTTCCATCTGAATCTGGTAGTTGCGTATGATCTGGTAATGTAAATTTATTTGTGTAAATGTCTTGACGTGGGGGAGTAGTGGGATTAATCACTGCTTGAGTGGTTTCCATAGTAACTCCAGAATGGATGTTAACTTTAATTTTAGCAGTAGACACAAAAAAATTGAAGTGTCTGAATCAGATCATTAAATTTAGCTTAACCGACAGAAGCCCCACGTCTCACTATACCGGAGCGTGGGATGAACGGCGCGTGAATTGACGACAGTTTTCCGACCAACGCGATAGCAAGGAAGGAAAACATCGAGACAATTCACAAATTTTGTGTTATGAATTGAATATCTCGGCAAGGCGAGAGAATAGCGATAACCAAGCTAGATACATGATCATTTTTGTTGATTAACCTTGATTTTGCCTTCGAAGGGGTCAGCCTATCGCCTTAACATCAGTCTTGTTGTTCTCGAAGAGCAAAAAGCTGTTAACTGGGTAGGAAGCCTATACTTACCCGCAAGGGAAGTGTAGGTAGTTCACCTTGATCATTTCTAGACAGTCACAAGCACTCGCATTTTGCGGGTCAAACTTGAGCGCTTGTTGCCAAGATGCGATCGCTTCTCCCCATTCTCCTGGCAATGCCCATATTTTCCCAGCTAAGGCATGGAAGTCTGCATGACTGGAATACACAAAGCTAAAGCTTGATTGTTGTGCGTTGCTGCCTCTGGATAACACCGTTCTGTCTCTTCGGAACGCAAATCATAAGCTAAAGCGGCTGCTGTTGGTTCGTTGATAATTTGCAGCACCTCTAAACCAGCTATCTCCCCAGCGGTTTTAGTTGCTTGCCGTTGAGCATCTGTAAAGTAAGCGGGAACTGTAATCACTGCTTGGGTAATTGCTTCTCCCAAAGCATTTTCAGCCCGTTGTTTGAGAGCGCGGAGAATAATGGCGGAAACTTCATGGGGTAAGTATTCTTTATCCGTTCTATAAAACTTACCCAAAATTACCAAAGTCTAGACACATCTGGACAGCGATAATCTTAGTGTTTATTTCC
>JAKOGY010000398.1 GCA_028658405.1 Dolichospermum sp. ST_sed8
TTACGCTATCGCTAACACACCCTACGTATCTGTTCAAAAATCAAATAGTAGCTCTATATATAATTAATGTTTTTCATGAAAGCTATTAAAGTTTTTATAGTATGTTTGGGTTTGTGGCTATTCTTAGATATAGTTGCTCATTTAGGTGCGGAAATTTTTTGGTTTCAGGAAGTTGGTTATATAGAAGTATTGCTACAAAGATTGTTAATTCAAGGTAGTATATGGTTATTTATTGTGAGTGTGAGTGCCGTTTATCTGTTAGGAAATCTAACTTTAGCCCAAAGGCTTAAATATACCCCTTATTATGATTCTATTCCCGCGGAGGAAATAAAAATTAGTCGAAAATTAACAAGTTTTCTTAGTCCTCAATATCCCACAACTAATCAAGGTTCTCAACGGCATAATTATACTAATAAAATCAAATTGCGATGGCTATTACCTTTAATATTAGGATTAATTTTTTTACTGTATTTAATGTGTGCTTACTATGGAAAAATTGCCCTCTTCTATTGGACAGATAATTTTAATCAATCCAATTTTTCAGCATCTTTAATATTGCGACTAGAGATAATTTTGCCCTTGGGAAAAAAGATCATTTCTCAATCTTGGTATTTAGGATTATTTGCGGGCTTATCTATAGCTATATTAATTTATAGTAAATTTTTCCTCAGAGCGATCGCTATTATTTTGAGTCTAGGATTTGGATGGATACTGTCTCAATATTGGGCAAAAATTCTTTTATCTTCTCATCCTATTTCCTTTGATCATTGTGACCCATTATTTGGTAAAGATATTAGTTTTTATATTTTCTCACTCCCTATCTGGGAACTTTTAGGATTTTGGTTAATAGGATTATCTTTGTATGGCTTAATTAGCGTAATTCTTACATATTTATTATCAGCAAATAGTCTCACTCAAGCTAGTTTTTCAGGATTTTCTTCACCACAACTTCGCCATTTGTCGGGCTTAATGGGCTGTTTAATGTTAGTAGGTGCTTTATGTTATTGGCTCAGTCGTTATCAACTGCTTTATTCTGCCCGTGGAGTCAGTTATGGTGCTAGTTTTACCGATGTTAAAGCCCAATTACCAGCAGATACAATATTATGTGTTTTATCATTTGCTATAGCTTTATATTTATTATGGTTAACTGTATTTTGGCAGCGAAAATCTTCATATCATCGCTGGATATTCTATATTTTAGGTCTTTATCTAATCTTTATAGTTATAGGTAATTTTATTTTACCTATAACTGTACAAAAATTAATTGTTGAACCAAATGAATTAAAGAGAGAAAAACCTTATATTATCCGAAATATTGCCCTAACTCGGCAAGCATTTAATTTAGATGTTATTGATTCCCAAACATTTAACCCCATAGGAAAATTAACACAAGCTGATATCAAAGCTAATGATTTAACAATTCGGAATATTCGTCTTTGGGATCAAGAACCATTACTAAAAACCAACCGTCAATTACAACAAATTCGTCCTTATTATCAATTTCCTGATGCTGATATTGATAGATATTTAATAAAAAATAACGATAATCAAGAAAAACAACAGGTACTAATTGCAGCTAGAGAATTAAATTATCAAGATGTTCCTCCCCAAGCAAAAACATGGGTAAACAGAAATATGATTTATACTCATGGTTATGGCTTTACCATGAGTCCAGTTAATACCGTTGCTACTGGTGGATTACCAGAATATTTTGTCAAAGATATTAGCAGAAATGGTAGTGTTTTAAATACTTCTAGTTCAGATATTCGTGAAAGTATTCCCATTGGCCAACCCCGAATTTATTACGGAGAAATTAGTAATACTCACGTCATGACTGGGACGAAAGTTAGAGAGTTAGATTATCCTAGTGGCAGTGATAATGTTTATAATAATTATGATGGATTAGGTGGTATAAAGATAAATTCTTTATGGAAAAGATGGCTATTCTCCATATATTTGAAAGACTGGAGAATGCTATTCACACGAGATTTTTTGCCAGATACTAAAGTATTATTTCGTCGAAATATTAATCAACGAATTCGAGCAATTGCCCCGTTTTTAAAATTTGATAGTGATCCTTATTTAGTTGTAGCTGATGCTCAAAAAGATGATCAAAAATCACAGTTTCCCGGACAAGAAAATTATCTTTATTGGATAGTTGATGCTTACACTACAAGCGATCGCTATCCCTATGCTGATACAGGTAAAGACGGTATCAACTATATCCGTAACTCCGTTAAAGTTGTCATTGATGCTGACAACGGCACAGTCAGATTTTATATTGCAGATCCTCAAGATCCATTAATTACTGCTTGGTCAAAAATATTTCCCCAAATGTTCCAACCTTTAGGGAATTTACCCCCTAATCTTCGTAGTCATCTTCGTTATCCAGTAGACTTTTTTAAAATTCAATCTGAACGCTTAATGATCTACCACATGACAGATCCTCAAGTATTTTATAACCGGGAAGATCAATGGCAAATTCCCAATGAAATCTATGGTAACGAAACCCGTAAAGTTGAACCCTACTATTTAATTACTAGTCTTCCCAATGTCTCATTTGAAGAATTTATCCTCTTACTTCCCTACACACCCAAACAACGGACGAATTTAATTGCTTGGTTAGCAGCACGTTCTGACGGCGAAAATTATGGCAAATTAGTATTATATAACTTTCCCAAAGAACGCTTGATTTATGGACAAGAACAAATTGAAGCTAGAATTAATCAAGATCCAGTTATTTCTCAACAAATTTCCCTGTGGAATCGGCAAGGTTCCAGAGTAATTCAAGGTAATCTTTTAATAGTTCCCATTGAGCAATCTTTACTATATGTTGAACCAATTTATTTAGAAGCTACACAGAATAGTTTACCAACATTAGTGAGAGTAGTTGTAGCTTATGAAAACCGCATCATTATGGCACGAACCTTAGAGCAAGCACTACAAGGAATTTTTCAACCAGAACTCGCACCACTACCACCCATTATTCGTCCTCTAGAAGAAGAACTACCTACTCGTTAAATAGTCTATTTCCAAACTCAGAATTAAGCTGGTTTTGGTTTACTCTAATAAAGTCCTATGATAACAAGTAACTATGCTATCCCACATTCCGCACCCCCCGGTGTCACAATCGGTAATTTCGGATTTTTGAATACATTAAAGGATAATTTTTATA
>JAKOGY010000399.1 GCA_028658405.1 Dolichospermum sp. ST_sed8
ACACCTCAGACCAATTACGGTCTGTCCTACCCGAATTGAAGGGATTCCGCTGCTCGTCCAGCCTACTTAGAGTTCGACCGCCCTTAGACCCTCAATCCGTTTTTATTCGTTCCCTCGGTTGATTAATAATTCCGTTAGGTGTAGCCAATTCAACCACTGGAATCCCTGGACTCTTGCCGCTATCAGATGAAAATGCGGCGGGAATTAGCTCCAGTAAAGTCAGGTTTTTGGTGTTGTATCCTGCTTAGATGTAGGTTGCTTTTTGAGGCTCTGTTTCACCATAGGAACTCCCCGTTAGCACCAGTGTCACCCCACAACGGATGTCTGATTGCGCCCTGTTCCCAGCTTCGACCTCCCAAAACCGAGTCGGGTCATCGTGGGCAGATAGGGAGTCATGCCTGAGTCTGGCAGATGGGACTTTCACCCATATCAACCCGAGAGTTCAACCTTTTCCCATGATTGGATTGGGTTGGTTAGCTTATGTACGGACTGATTACCGTGATTCAGCTAACAACGAATCGCACTCATCTTCATCTTGTGTTTCTACTTCCAAATCAGAACGAGCATAACTTACACATAATAAAGCGTAACCTTGACGACGTAAATCTGGGGAAAGTCCAATGGCTTCCGGTTGGTGAATTTCTCCCGATACAACTCTAACAGCGCAAGTTGTGCAAGCCCCATTTCGGCAAGAAAAGGGCAGTTCTGTGCCATTGTGTTCAGCAGTATGCAGGATATAACGGTCTTCAGGAACTTCGAGAGTATGTGATGTACCCGTTTGACGATTGTAAACTTTAATAGTGTGGGTTTGAACCATCTTAATTTTGAGATTTTCGGATTTGAGGTTTCACACTTTATTATAGGAAAAGTGGTTGAAAACCCCGCACTTTCAGGTCAGGGAGTTGTGAAAAAATATCTTTTCTGGAAAGGTTGCTTTTTTTTGAATTCTATTATATTATGGCAAAGCGAGACACCTGGAGAGATGGCCGAGTGGTTGAAGGCGCAGACCTGGAAAGTCTGTAATAGGGTGACTTATTCGGGGGTTCGAATCCCCCTCTCTCCATTTTCCCTTGCTGGGTAAGGGTTCTAAACCTTTAATAGCAGAAGCAAGTTTTAAAAGTTGGTTGAATGAATTGGTTTAAATAATTTTTTTTGTGATAATTTATACTCACTTACTTGCTGACTTTAATTCTTGATGACATCTGGTAAGTTTATTCTTTCTATATCTAATTTAAGATAGTGTTCTTTAATTATTTTCTCACTGTTCCCTACAATTTCGCAAAGCTTATGTATAGGGTAGTCATTGTTTGCGTGGTAACTAATCATTGTATGCCTTAGTTGATAGGGTACTCTATATCTGATATTCATTGCAGCTAGTAAAGTTCTCCATACACCATTTAACGCCTGTTGAGACATTGGCAAACCTTTCTGATTAAGGAATACAAAACTTTTGTTACTTGTATTTCTGTTTCGACATATAACTAATAATTCTCTCAGTTCTGTGTTGATAGGAAAAAATCTAAAATCGTTTGTTTTTGTACCTTGCTTACAGACAATCTTCCCACTGGCGTTAACTTGGTTTTCACAAAACGTTATTCTATTCTTCTGTAAATCTACATTCTTCCATTTAAGTGCTACTGCTTCACTAGGACGGCAACCTGTAAGCCATAGAAAATACACGTACTCATAATACTGTTTATGTGTACCCCTTATACGCGCATGACTTTCATATTTAAGTGCATCCAAGAGGGCATATACTTCTTTTACAGAAAATATATCTACATTCTCACTATCTTTATCCTCACTAGAATTACTCTTCTTTTTTTCATTTACTTTTATACTCTCTAATAAATCTCTGTATTCTATACCCCAACGTCTTGGTATATTACCGTGTTTACTGTTCCAGTCTATAGCTGAGACAATCCACTTCAATCTATCTCTGGATGTCTTATTGCTTCTGTTCGTGTCACTAAATAGCCATTGTACTAATTCACTCTTTTGTTCTAACTTTTGTATAGGGCAATTGTTTACTATACTTGTTACGCTTGCTACCGTAGTCAACCACGTAGTTTCACACCATGTACCTACAAGCATATTATGCTGCACGTACTTATCCCAAAGCACATTAAGATCACTTTTCTCAACTACTCTTATATTTCCTTGTTTTTTTGCTTTGTATATTGCAAGTTCATCTTGTACTAATTCTTTCAATCTATCTATATCTATTTCTGTGTGTATGGTGATTTGTTTGCTTATATCTTCATCTACAAGTTTACTAATATTGATAGCTGCAATATAATCGCTACCTACACCAATTGTTTTTCTTCCATACTTATTGTTTAAGCGTATCTGGTATGTGGTGAATTTTCCATTAACCATTTTATTGATGTTCAGGTGGGTAAATCCCAAAGGTTCTTGCATGATGGTTTAATGAGTTGGTTTAATAATTGTGTACAAATTTACTATAAACCACTTATAAAGCTTTATCTATATACCATCTGGCTTATTTTTACGCATTCCTGGAAAGTCTGTTATGCAGAAATGTATACGAGGGTTCGAATCCCTCTCTCCATTACCCAGTAATAATCAAGCTTGATTTAAAAATCCTGATTTGCCAATAAAACTTAAATCCAAGTTCTGGATATAAATAGTGGATTTTGCCCAATAGTGAGCATTTTGTGTAAAGTATATGCAGGTAAACGGCAAAATATCAGATTCACCTAGAAGAAATTGGCTAAAATCTACCTGATAGGTATTAATCCAACTAGGCCAACATCAAGAAATTAGTTAAAATTTAGCTATTGTCAATTTACCTACAACAACATCCCCACTTTAATATTTAGAGGTATCAATGCAGTTTGACAATTTTAACAAAAAAACAAACGAATATAAAGAACTGAAAGAAAAACCTCATTGGCAAGGTTCAGCAACTAAAAGCAGCCTTAAAGCTAAAGAACCCAATCCAGCTAATCATATCGGCTTGAATGAAGATGACAATCGTGGTAGAGTCGCAATTTTTATTGATGGTTTAAATCTATTTCATGCCGCATTACAACTGGGAATTGAAATTGATTATGTAACCCACATTCCGCACCCCCCGGTGTCACAATCGGTAATTTCGGATTTTTGAATACATTAAAGGAT
>JAKOGY010000400.1 GCA_028658405.1 Dolichospermum sp. ST_sed8
TATCTATCTTTTTTACCATAAATCGGTACAATCTCCATCTGATAAGCTTTTTAGACTATTTCGTCATCCCGTCAGGTTTGGTGGATAATCAAGATGTGAATTGAGAAGTTCTAAAGGTTTAATAGTTTGAGACTGAATACAAGTATCAAGACGAGAGAAAAGCGTCTCCAACCACCCTGGTTGATAAGCAGTAAACCAAGTTCCTATTGCTGGAAAATGTCCTTCGGGGGCATTCTGTTCTGAAATAAATTTCCCGTTCCAACCTACCTCATTCAAAAAAGTCTTCCAAGCATAGTCTTCTTGTTGTTGTTGTTTCGTTTGTGTGGACAGTAGATTATCCCAAATTTGATGCTGCTTGCTGAAGCCAAAGCGATTATTACTATACTTTAGCCATAGTTTTTCTATGGTAAGTAGATCAGTACAAAGAAAATTTTTAATATCTTTAATATAGAGTGGTTGTTTTTTTTCTACATCAAGTATTGTGCAAATAATTGTAAATGTTACATTATCTGCTTCACCCCAATTTCTTGCGTTCAGAAGTTCTTCTAAGTTACTGTAATTATGTCTTTTAATCGCTTTATGCTGAATTATAGACTGTGACACTGGTTTTATTCCAGTAATACCCCATACCAGTTTTTCCAAAGGGTCTGTATAAACACTGCTTCCCTCCCGAAAATCAACCCACGTCATACTTTTTAAAAATAATGGTAGTTCCGGTTCTTTCTGTGGGGCTTGGGGAAGCAATACAGGAATTACAGGACATTTTCGTTGATCAAATTCCTGCAAAAAGCTTTCTATTTCTCGTTGCTGCCACGGACCTATACCATTCTGACCAATAAAAACTGCTGCTGACTTAATATTTTGTATTTGTCTTTGTAGTTCTGGTTGCCAAGGAAGACCGGGTTGTAGTTCCCAATCATCCAGCCAAGGTTTAATAGTTTTTGCTTTTAATTGATTGGCGATTTCTATCACTGTAGGCTTGTCTTGGCTATTGTGGCAAAGAAAAACATCAAATTCAAACTCTCCCATTTTACCCCTCTACACCCGCAATAACCGCTAACGCTTTCGCATACTCTTCCAACCCACCTCGCAAAGCAGCCAATTCACTTCGCAACGTTGCTTCCTCAGACCAACTCACCTCATGTTCCTTGGGACTCACCCCTACAGGTCGTCTTGCTTCCCACGCTTGTAACACAGGATGCCACTTAGCCAAAAACGGTCTTAACCCATTATTCAACACCGCAATAGCAATACCCCCAACCGAGTTCTTAGAAGCACCCACATCAGGTCCAGCAGCTTTGAGAATTTCGCGGGTAGTTCCAAATAAACTATACAATGAGTTCAATGCTTCCCGTACTAACCCCTGGTCAACTTCCAACGGTTGTACAGCAATGCGTGTCACCAGTTCTATATACAACGACCAAGCGGCTTTTCGTTGCGTTGTGTCAGCTTCCCACTCCGCAGAACCAATACCGAAGGGAAGACTAATGGATACTTTTTTTAACTTTGCCGGATCTTGCTTGGGCATAAACAGCGACTTTAATAAAATCAATAATTGGTTAATAGTTAATTATAATAAACAAAAATGACATAATTTTAATGTAAATTGTAAGTTTTGCTCTGCCTAGCGAATCCTGATTCAGACAGAATATGATTTTAAGGAATTTTACATTTTAAGACTTGACAAGATGGGAATATTGTTGCACACTTGTGTTATGATTGGAAATCTGTGCGCGCATATATAGTAAGATTTTGTATTATTCACATCATTATTTTTACCCATATCTAAAATATCCCTAATTTCTTTAATCCAATCATCTTATACCAAAATCAATTATCCTAGAAATTGAGGATCTAAATCCTGTAAATCCTAAAATCCTGGACATCCTGATTCAGACAAATTAAAATATTAGTACACCACAAATAAAATCAAAATCCTGTAAATCCTGAATATCCTGATTCAGACAAAAAATGCTATATCTCCAAGTAGAAAATATTACTAAACGATGAAACACCCAAAACTAGAAGAAATTATGCAGGAATTGTGTAATAACTTGCTTGAAACATACCAAGATCAACTAATTGCAGTGATTCTTTTTGGTTCTCAAGCGCGTGGTGATGCTACTCCTGATTCAGATTTTGATGTATTAGTTATACTGAAGGATTTAGTGCAAGCAACCAAAGAAATTGAAAAAATTGGCTTTTTTCTTAGTCCCCTTTGTTTAAAATATAGTGTAGTAATTTCTAACCTGTTTTACTCCCTCAGTCGTTTTGAAAAAGAACAAATAATGCTGATCCAAAATATCAAAAAAGAAGGTATTTATTTTTATGAACAAAGAACAAGAGTTTCTAGTGCAAAAAGCTCAAGATAGTCTGCGTGCAGCTAAAATTTTAGCTGGTGAAAATCTAGCTGATTTTGCTGCTTCTCGTGCTTATTATGCAATGTTTTATATAGTTGAAGCATTCCTAGTAGGTGAAAATCTCAGTTTTAGCAAACACTCTGCTGTAATTAGTAAATTTGGCGAACTTTTTGCAAGAACTGGTAAAATTGATCCTAAATTTCATCGTTATCTAATTGATGCAGAACAGATACGTTTAAAGGGAGATTATGATCGTTCTGAACGTTTAACTGCTGAAGATGCAAAACTACTGATTGAAAGAACCGAAGAGTTCCTAGAATTAGTAAACTATCTATCATCTTGCTAATTCAAATAAATCAATGGTTAAATAAATAATGGTAATCTAACAGTAATATCAAGAATAATCGAACACAGATAAACACAGATAAAGATGTACAATCAAAATTCAAAACATGATACTTTCAAACAACATCCTGTAAATCTTTAAATCCTGGATATCCTGATTCTGACAATAATATATTTATTTCGTAGCAACTATTTTGATCATCAAGCGATCGCTACAGTAAGATCAATTATGATCCTGCACTATTATTACAGGGTTAGTGATGGTGTCATAAGACCTCTCGGTATGCGGGAAACCCAGTCCCTTTAGATCTGAGAGGGAAGCGACACGGGCGGTAATAAAGGCATTGAATCTTAAATTTTAGTCAAGTTTTTTGATTGGAAACCTGAAAAACCAACTCCCATTTCTGGGGTGATGTTAGCAACGACT
>JAKOGY010000401.1 GCA_028658405.1 Dolichospermum sp. ST_sed8
TGGTTTAATCTATTCTTTCAAAGTATTATTTTTTCTCGGTTCAGTTGCCGGGAGTTGTTTCTCTCTTCGGCACTTAATCAATATAACAATCCTTCTTAGTTCTGTCAAGGGGTTTTGGCAATCTTTTTTTAGGGATGGTTAATTTGTTGGCGGTGAAAAGCTCAAAAAGCTTGAGCAGAAGGGATTTTATCTAGTTATTTTTTTTCTGATTGGTTAAGCTTTGAGCGATGAAACTGTATTCTTTGCGGTGTGGGTTGGATTATTGCCAATACTCTTTATTATCCTGGCTATCAAAACTATCTTTACTGTTGTTGCTTGGGGTTTGGTCGTCATAGTAGTGTGGCGTAGATTGAGTAAAGGTGTATGTTAGGCTCTGACTTTGGTAGCTGGACTGCTGTGCGGGTGATGTTTCTAGACCACCAACACGCAACTTTAACGAATTTTCGCTAATGGAGACGACAATGGGAGGAAGGGGAATAGAGTTTGATGATTGAGATTGCAGGTTAAAAGGTAATTGTGATCCTATATTGATCAGATTAATAAATTGCAAAGGAAAAAAGGAGTCTAGCGGGGGAAATAAAGATGGCATTTGCAACCCCGGTGAAGGTGTTGGTGCTGTCGGCTGTGGATTAGTGCTATTTTCCGAACTGCTGATGATGATTTGCCGGACTTGGATTTCTGTTAGATTAGGCATAGCACTAAGGATGAGAGCGACGACACCGGCAATATGAGGGGCTGCCATAGAAGTGCCGTTGTAAAGGGCATATTGATTATTGGGTACTGTGGAGTAAACATCAACTCCTGGAGCGGTAACATAGGTAATTTCTTTAGAACCAGAACGGTTGGAAAAGTTGGCAAGGTTATTATTTTTATCTACTGCACCTACGGCAATTCCTGAATTATAGGCGTAGCGAGCGGGATAAGATGGCATTGAGTCGCCATCATTACCGGCTGCCATGACAACGATTACGCCTTTTTTGCCGGCATATTCGATAGCTGACTTGAGAGTATTGTTAGAAGAATTGCCTCCTAAACTGAGATTAATGACATTTGCGCCATTATCAACTGCATAATAAATGCCTTTGGCGATATTTCCGTAAGCACCTGAGCCATTTGCATCTAGGACTTTAACTGGCATAATTCTGGAATTATAGGCAATGCCAGTAACACCAATATCATTATTTTCTGCGGCTATAGTTCCAGAAACATGAGTACCATGACCATTGTTGTCTAAAACATTGTTATTGCTAGTATCAAAGTTCCAGCCTTGAACATCATCAATATAACCGTTAGCATCATCATCTATGCCATTACCAGCTACTTCTTTGCTATTACTCCAAATATTGTTTTTTAAGTCTTCATGGTTATAGTCTACACCTGTATCTAGTACAGCAACGACAATACCTTTGCCTGTATATCCACGTTGCCAAGCTTCCGGAGCTTTGATCAAATCTGCTCCCCAATTATTGCCACCCATGTCAGGAACATCCGCATAGGGACTTTCACCAACGGCGTTACTGACTGCTAATCCGGCATTTATTAAGCCATAACCATTGTTTGAATTATAACTGTTATTACTAGCAATAGATGGGTTTGTTTCCAGATGATCTGGGGAAGAGGAACTATGTTTACCCCAATTGATACTATTATCAATGGGATTTTGAAAAGAATTAACTGGTGAAATAGGAGTATAATTAATTTCTTTTTGAGATGAGAGGTTTTGAGAAATATCAAATGACATAAGTATTGAATCCCTAAAAATAGCAATATTTTCTCTGACAAGATAATTTTGTCAAAATCTGCAAATACAATAATTTGAAATTGAAATTACCAGTTATTCCCTTTTGTTAATTATTACTATGAGTTAGTTGGACAAAAAGATGTTTTAATTACGAATAAATTTTTATTTAATAAACGATGCTAATCAGAAAAATAAATTAATATTTGATGACAAGAAAAGATATGATTTTATGACAAAATCATGATTCTTTGATATTACGGATAGTGGTAACTGTTTACAGGATGAATTAGGCGACAAGAAAAAATAAGTAGAAAGACATGGTAGAGTAGAAGGCGTGGAAAAAATCAGCCCCATCTGCCACATCTATAAATTATACAGCACTTTCCGGTGTTATGAGGTAGATATATAGCGGGCAAGATGCCCGCACTACAAGAGTTTCATAATTCAAGTTTGTACCTCATTAGAGCCAAATCTGCTGTAAGCCAGAGTCCTGTAGTAGCTGTGGAGGGCAGTTAGAAGGAAAAGATGCGAACCCATACAAACACCAGTAAGTAGAAATACCACCCATCAAACCCATCGTTATAGAACATAGGTTACATCAACTCGAATGCGGAGAATGTGGTAAAAGTACAAGAGAAAAATTACCAGAAGAAGTAGATCCAAATCATTATGGAACAAGAGTCGTAGCTATTGTTGCTGTATTGAGTGGACTGTATACCCATAGTTATTGGTAAATTACAAATGACTTATGAACTTTTTCCTCTATTAAATACAGACAATTTTAAATCTCGCAACTTTGATTTATTATCCCTGTGACCATTATTGTTAGAAAACCCCTCTACACCAGATCGCAACGCTTGGGCATTTGGTCATGCTTTAATAGAATATTGGACGCAAGATTTCACAATTGAACAACTGCGAACCAGATTTAATTATTATTTTCAGCATTAAAAAATTAGAGATATTTCATGTAATTTTTCCGCTCACATAAGTAGCAATTGCTACAATTCATATTTCCGAGATATCTATTACCAAGGATAGTAATACATTGCTGAGTTCAGAGATATTATTTGTTTATGCTTGAAAAATTTTGCAAGAGCATCCGGTAAGCGTAAAGCGAGCGTGTCTTTAGACCTGAGATATAAGCGACTCGTGCGGTAATAAAGCGCATATAGTCTTTCTTTTCATAAATATTGGTTGAGGTGCATGAAGTTTTGTTATCTTTGTTCCTAATGGTGTTATACTGTTCACAACAGGAATGGTAATCAACCTGTATAAAAACCTAACTGCCTAACGGCTTTTCTGATCCTTGACTTTTGTTGATATGGGGTTCTATTCCATAGTTCTAGTGACTACCCTCCGAATA
>JAKOGY010000402.1 GCA_028658405.1 Dolichospermum sp. ST_sed8
AAATATTAAAAGAGTATATTAAGAATCAAGAAAAGCCGTCCTAGAAGGACGGGGCTTGTGTCCCGTCATTTCGGTCAATCCAATATTAGATTCAGTAGTGACTACTCTGATAACCGACAATTAACTTGTTAAGGTGTTTGAGTGGCTATCGCTAATTTTGCCCCTTTTACCTGACGCACTCGATCCATGACTCCCACTACTTGATCAAGAGTAACGGTTTTATCGGCATTCATAATTACTACCACATCCGTATTTTTCCCCATCAATTGCTTTACTGACATAGGCAAAGTATCTAGTGTTACTGACTGGCGGTTTAAACTCAGATTGCCTACTGCATCTATGGTGACAGTGATTGGTGCGGCTGATGATTGAGTTTTTGCTGTCCCAGCTTTAGGTAAATTAACTGGCAATCCTTCGGAACGATGTAAAAATAAGGTAGACATGATGAAAAATGTCAAAATTGCAAAGATGACATCAATCATGGGGACAATATTAATCTGGGCTGGTACATCTGGTTCATCTGGTAGACGCATTATGATCTATTTCCTCTTTCATACTGACGACGATAAAGTAATTCTAACTGACCACCATATTCTTGAATCCAAGCAATTTGTCGCAAATACATTCCCCTAAAGCTATTAGCAAAAAATAGGGTAATAATAGCTACAACTAATCCTGATGCGGTGGATACTAAGGCTTCACTTATCCCAGAGGTGACACCGGCGGTTTTTGTGCCACCGACATCACCAATATTCAATGATGCAAATGAGCCAATTAAACCTAAAACTGTACCTAGCAGTCCTAACAAGGGTGCTAAACCGATAATTGTATCAAAAATGTTTTGAAATCTTTTTAATAAGGGGATTTCTGCCTGTGCTTCACTTTCTAAAGCCAAGCGGAATTCTTCTGGGTTGGCTTCTTCTAATTCTAAGGCGGCTAAAAAAATTCTCGCTATCGGTAAATCAGCATTTTTATGTAGTATGTCCAAGGACGTGACTACATTACCTTGACGATAAAAACTTAGTACCTGTTTGACTACGCGATTTTGACGACCACTAATTCCTATCCAAAAGGTAATCCGTTCAATAATCAGAGCGATTCCTACAACGGAAAAAAATAGCAGTGGCCACATGACCACACCACCAGCTTTAAATACATTACTAATTTCCATTGACTACTTTCTAATTCTGGACACAGCTAGATTAACAGATTTTTATTGAGAGTAAGTCATAAATAGGCGATCGCTATGGTAGACGATGGTTATACTCTAATCCAACAAATTCGTTCTTTACCAGCCGAAAAAGGGGGATCTATACCAGCGATCACCCTAAGTGCCTATGCTGGAGAGATAGATATACAACGCTCTCTATCCGTGGGATTTCAACAGCATCTAGCAGAGCCAATTGAGCCAAATCAGTTAGCCCAAGCTGTGATAGGACTTATTCAAAATATAAAAGCTTGAAAAGTTATTCTTTGCATCTTTGCTCCTTTGGGTTTTTGCACGAAAAAACAGGGAAAATCTCACCATGAGATTTGTACTTTAGCGTCGGGCATTGGTTTATACTTTTATATTAGTATTCAATGGTGCATTATGGACGCTGAGGAACTTCTAGAGAAATACGCCGCAGGGGAAAGAAAATTTCATAACCAGAATCTCAGAGGAGTAGACCTTACAAGTGCAAATCTGAGTGGAATTGACCTAACAGGTGCAGATTTAACTGGGGTAGATTTGAATGATGTTAACCTGAGTCAAGCAAATCTTAAAAGCGCAAACTTGACTAGAGCTTCTCTAAAAGGAGCAAATTTGCGTGAGTTGCGAGATAGTTCTAGTTTGAATTTTTCTTGGGCTGATTTGAGTGGTGCTGATTTGAGTAAGGCAAATATAACTTACTCTAATTTTAATAATGCTAACTTCAATAATGCCAACTTGAGCGAAGCACAATTAAATGGTGCTAATTTTAGTAATGCTAACTTGGATAATGCCAATTTGAGTAAAGCACAATTAGATGGTGCTAATTTCAGTAACGCTTACTTGGATAATGCTAACTTAAGAGATGCTACCCTACAAGTTACAAATTTCACTGAAGCTTCTTTGATAGACGCAAATTTAGCCAGAACTAACCTGAAGAATGCAGATTTTACGGACACTAATTTGACGGATTGTGATTTAAGTCAAGCAACAAATCTAACTAATGTCACAATCAAAAATACCAATTTTCAAGGATCAAAAATTCGAGGTGTTAATCTATCACATAAAGATTTATCAGGCATAAATTTGGCTAATGCTGATTTAGGTGCAGCAAATCTCAACAGTGTAAATTTCCAAAAAGCCAATTTACAAGGTACAAATTTAGAGAAAGCAGATTTGCAAAAAACAGATTTAATGAAAGCAAATCTCAATGGTGCAAATCTGAGAAAAGCCGATTTAACCGGCGCAAATATTTATGGTGCAACCTTTAAAAATGCTGACCTCACAGGTGCGATAATGCCAGATGGAGAAGTTTACCAAACATCTACAGATTTAGATTTCGGTAAACCAGAAACACCATTAGCAAACCAGCCAAAAGAGATTAATATTATGACTCGTAAAGTAATCCGTACCGATAAAGCACCTGCACCAGTTGGCCCCTACAATCAGGCAATTCTCGCTTCTGGACAAATGTTGTTTGTGGCTGGACAAATTGCCATAGATCCTCGTTTGGGTGATGTTGTCTATACCGAAGATGTGGTTAAGCAAACTGAACAAGTTATGAAAAATATTGAAGCTATTCTGACAGAAGCCGGGGCAACTTTTGCAGATGTTGTTAAAACAGGTGTATTTTTAGCTGATATGAATGATTTTGCCGCAGTTAATGCGGTTTATGCAAAATATTTTTCCGAAGATACAGCCCCTGCGCGTGCTTGTGTTGAGGTTTCTCGTTTGCCTAAAAATGTGTTGGTAGAAATTGACTGTATTGCTGTTATTGGTGGTTGATTATATGTTGACACTCCCCGGTCTAAAGACACGGGGATTCTTAATCGAATAGTTGTAAAGACAACTGCTCGAATAATATCCGC
>JAKOGY010000403.1 GCA_028658405.1 Dolichospermum sp. ST_sed8
TAGTTAGAGGTTGGAGGAACTACCACCGCTTCTGCAAGATGGACGGGTCGCGTAACTCGCTATTCTACATCGAAACAAGAGCTTTCAAGGTATTCAACAAGGAGACAAAACAGAATCGCCATACCAGTAAACAATTACTAGAGAAAGCGTTTCCATCAGTCTCCTACTCCGAAAACAAACACATCAATGTCAAAGGTGAGAAATCACCTTACGACGGAGATTTGAGTTATTGGAGCGAACGTAATAGCAAGCTCTATAACAGTCATACTTCTAAAGCCCTTAAACGGCAAAACCATAAATGTGGTCATTGTGGGTTAAAAATGCTTAATGACGAGAAGGTACATTTACATCATGTTGATGGAAACCACCAAAACTGGAAAACTAAAAACCTTCTAGCCATTCACGAAAGCTGCCACGATTACATTCACATGAGCAAACGCGAAAGCTAAGAACATCGGGAGCCGTGTACACGGAAACGGGTACGCACGGATCTAACCGAGAGGGGCGGGAAATAATATTCCCCCTCGACTCAACCTAGATTGGTTAGTTGTCAGTTGTCAGTTGTCAGTTGTCAGTTGTTAGTTGTTTTTTCTTTACCACTGACCACTAACCACTGACCACTGACTAATAACTAAACTAGAGCCATAGGACGACTACCTGCGGCATGACGGTCAATTACTTGGTCAATCAAGCCATATTCTCTGGCTTCGGCGGGAGACATAAAGAAATCACGTTCGGTATCTTCAGAAATCCGCTCGAATGGTTGACCAGTGTGTTCAGCAAGAAATTCATTCAGCCGCTGTTTGTGATACAAAATTTCCCGGGCTTGAATTGCAATATCAGTTGCTTGTCCTTGAGCGCCACCGAGAGGTTGGTGAATCATAATCCGTGAATGGGGTAAACTCATGCGCTTACCCTTTGTCCCAGCACTGAGGAGAAAAGCTCCCATACTTGCCGCCAATCCAGTACAAATTGTACAAACATCAGGGCGGATGTGCTTCATCGTGTCAAAAATACCCATTCCCGCTGTTACTGAACCACCAGGAGAATTAATGTACATATATATGTCCTTCTCCGCGTCCTCAGAATCTAAAAATAGCAGTTGGGCAACAATCAAGTTAGCTAGATTGCTATCAACCTGTTCTCCCAAAAAAATAATCCGCTCACGCAACAGCCGTGAATAGATATCAAAGGCGCGTTCGCCTCGACCAGATTGTTCAATAACGATAGGAATCATTTAGCGTGTTTTTAGCTATTTTTCATTTATTCTATCGGTGACAACGGCTAATTGTGTTGAAATTGGCAATTAACATTGGAACAAACAGAATAAAGAGAGGAGGCAGAAGCTAGGTTGAAAAATATATTTTACCTAAATATCAGTATTTTTACGGTTATTAATAATAGAGTGCTTGGAGTAAAACAATGGGATATTTCCAGGGATTTAAAAATAAATTTGGATTTTTAGGACACTTTTTTAGAAAATAAAACGTCTAGGTTCTTAGGTGCATATAAAGAGAGATATAGATCACATTTTTTCACAGATTTCTGAACTATTCTCAAATTATATTCACCGAATCCGATAAATCAATAACACAAAGTGTATTTAGAATAACAAGTTCCTATGGAAGTCCCATCCATATAGATAAAGTGAGGGGTATGATGCTAGAAAAACTTATACAAGCGGCCTTTATTACATTTTTATTGCAACTGATAGCGGTATTGACCAATACTACTCCCATGCACCCCAAGGCAGTCTCACCTCTTGCTGAAATGTCAGGCCCTGTAATTAGTTCGACTTTTCAGGTGTTGAAGTAGAAAGCAGGGTAGGGGAATAGGGAAAAAGTAAAATTCTTCCCTGCGTGGTAATCTTTACCATCACACGGGAAGTTAATCTGTCTTCTGTGTCCAGATTTTAATTTCTAATTTCGCTCTGCGGTAGTAGTCATGACTTTATTTTTGGTAGTTTGATTATTTCCACCTGCAATGCTGCGGAAATATAGACTACCAATAGTGGTGAGAAATATGAAATATCCTACAGCTTGAACAATATAAATTTTGTCTCTATAACCAAATAAGGATTTGAGAATAATACCAGGAAATTGTTCATCAGATAAGATTTTTTCAGTGTTCCAAACTATTGGACCTAAGATACAAGAGTGAATTCTGGTAAAGTGTTCATAATAGAAACAAAGATTTTCTGAAGAACGACTACTCAGAGCTAAATTAGCTGTAGCTTCATCAAAATGCTGTAAACCAGAAACCACTAATCCAGAAACAATTAATATTAATAAAACGCCCATGACTTGGAAGAATTGGCGAATATTAATTTTTACGCCCCATTTAAATAATAAAACGCCAATTGCTGCGGCTGTGGCTAAACCACCAAGTGCGCCTAAAGTGGGTAATAAACCTTGTTGAAAGTTAGCTGCAACAAATAAAACTGTTTCAAAGCCTTCGCGGACAATAGCAACTAAAATTAAACTAAAAACTCCCCAAGCAGCATTTGAATTTTTTCCTAGTGCGTCGGTGACTGCTCCCTCAATTTGTGCTTTCATGAATCTGGCTTGTTTTGTCATCCAGATGAGCATCCAACTGAGCATAACGATTGCTAAAATACTAAATACACCTTCTAATGTTGGCTCAACTACAGAGGTATATTGAGGATTAATAGATCCTAGGAATTTAATGATCCCCGTAAATAAAATCCCGATTAAAGCACTAACAATAATCCCAACAACAACACCAGCATAAACCCAAGGGTTAAGCCGAGATTGTTTGGCTTTTTTTAATAATGCTAGAACAATACCCACAACTAGGGCGGCTTCTACGCCTTCTCGAAGGGTAATTACAAAAGTAGGTAAAGCGGTACTAAAATTCATGTTTATTAGTTATTAATTATTGGTAAGTTGCTCCTGACTTCTGTAGGGGTTTAGCAATGCTCATAAGTGTCAACTTAAGTTAAACATGGTTTGTCTGTTGGCTTCCACACCCGCCAGGGAATAAATTCCCTGTCTAATAGCTCAAGTCCGTTAAAACGGACTAATAAATTTT
>JAKOGY010000404.1 GCA_028658405.1 Dolichospermum sp. ST_sed8
ACCAGGAATTTTACCCGTCTTAAAAAACAATTGTCTGGCATAATAAGTCCCACAATTAGCAAGTTTATTTGACTCCCTACACAAGAACTCAAGAATCGCTCCTAACTCCTTGTTGGGACTGATTAATATTTGTTGGCATCCATACATTGCGTTATTCTCCCTTTGTCTTATAATAACATAATGTACGAACAACCGCAATACATTATGAAAGATAAAACAGTATCAGTCCGACTCTCAGAACGCAGAAAACATAAGCTGTTTTTATACGCAGCGCAAAGAGAGAAAACCATCACCGCATTGATAGAAGATTGGGTGGATAGTTTAAAGTTGAAAGAGAATAAAGATAATATTGAAGGCGGTTAAAACCGCCCGTGTCGTTTTTCATCCCCTGTCTGTTCGCCCTTGGCGTTCCCGAAGGGTAGCACGAAAGACGGAACTAGCGTTCCTGTTTCTCAGGGGCTTTCAAACTTCCCGGTTTTCCTTTGTAAGCACTGACTTATCAGTTCGTCTACAAGGTGCGTTACATTTTATTAATACAAAACTCATACGATTATTTTAGTGGATTAGGCTTTGCTACTTAGTATCTTTGCGCGAAACAAAAAAGGGCAGGTATCAAACCCACCCCATAATTAAGAATTAATTGCCAATTGTCGGCGCACTTAAAGAAACATCTTGCAGTGCTTTGTTTGCTGCTAGACTTGTGACAGAATCACGCAATCTGGCTGTTAATTGTACAGTCGTCGCGTCATACATTTGCGTTAGCAACTTAGGATAAAAACCAACACCAATAATAGGTATCAACAAACAAGCAATGATAAATACTTCACGAGGTTCAGCATCTATTAAAGCTTGGTGAGAAACTAACTCTTCGTTTTCTTGTCCGTAGAAAATCTCGCGCAACATTGATAGTAGATAAATTGGCGTTAAAATCACACCAACAGCCATTAAGAAAATGACAATAACTTTGAATGTCGGGTTATAAGCATCGCTAGTGGCAAAGCCCACAAATACCATTAACTCCGCTACAAAACCACTCATTCCTGGTAATGCTAAAGAAGCCATTGAACAAGTTGTAAACATGGCGAAAATCTTTGGCATTTTCTTACCAACACCACCCATTTCATCTAACATGAGAGTGTGTGTGCGATCGTAAGTTGCACCGACTAAAAAGAACAAACTTGCCCCAATTAATCCATGAGAAACCATTTGTAACACTGCCCCACTTAACCCCAAATCAGTGAAAGAGGCAATACCAATGAGAACAAAGCCCATGTGAGAAATTGAAGAGTAGGCAATTTTCCGTTTTAAGTTCCTCTGGGCAAAGGATGTTAAAGCTGCATAGATAATGTTTACTACCCCCAAAACTACTAACGCAGGAGCAACATAAGCATGGGCATCGGGCAGCATTTGGGCATTCATGCGAATTAAGGCATAACCACCCATTTTTAACAAGATCCCTGCTAGTAACATATGCACGGGCGCTGTAGCCTCACCGTGGGCATCTGGTAGCCAGGTATGGAGGGGAATGATAGGCAATTTAACAGCGTAGGCAATTAGGAAGCCAGCGTAGAGTAAAAGTTGTAAATTCAGTCCGTAATCTTTCAAGGCGAGCGATCGCATATCGAAAGTTATAGTATCGCCATAAAAACCCATTGTCAAAGAAGACAGCAAAATAAACAGCGAACCACCAGCGGTGTATAAAATAAATTTAGTCGCTGCATATTGACGCTTTTTCCCTCCCCAAATTGACAGCAGGAAGTAGATTGGCACAAGTTCCAATTCCCACACCAGGAAAAATAACAGCATATCCTGGACAGCGAAAACCGCAATTTGACCACCATACATAGCCAAAATGAGGAAATAAAATAATTTCGGCTTGAGAGTGACAGGCCAAGCTGCTAAAATTGCCAGCGTGCTAATAAATCCAGTCAAAAGCACCAGAGGCATAGATAAGCCATCAACCCCTAAAGACCAATTTAAACCCAATTGGGGAACCCAGGGATAACTCTCCACAAGTTGCAAATCGGGATTAGAGAAATCGTAGCCAGTATAAAAAGCGTAGACAATCAGGGCAAAATCTATTAGCCCGACAACGAGGGAATACCAGCGTACCGTTTTGCCGTCTTTATCTGGGATGATGGGAAGTAGCAGAGATGCAGCTATCGGGAATAAAATAATCGTCGTTAGCCACGGAAAATTAGCTATATTCATCTTTTATTAAAATCAAGTTTGGCAATAAGTCACTATCCCATATTAATGCGGGTTCGATTTTTGCCACCCATTCTTTAAAAAACATCAACCAAATCTACCATTAATATAAGCTTTGGTATCTTCCTGCTGAGGATGATTAAAAATTAATTCTGTTGAGTTGTACTCTACTAAATACCCACTCCGGCCACCTGTTTCCGAGGCTTTGACGTTAAAAAATGCCGTTTTGTCAGATACTCGTGATGCTTGCTGCATATTGTGAGTAACTATGACGATGGTATATTGCTGTTTGAGTTCGTGAATTAGTTCTTCAACTCGCGCAGTAGAGATAGGATCAAGAGCAGAACAGGGTTCATCCATAAGAATAACTTCTGGTTGGACAGCGATCGCTCTAGCAATACATAAACGCTGTTGTTGTCCACCAGATAAAGATAAACCACTTTGTTTTAATTTATCCTTGACTTCATCCCACAAAGCCGCTTGTCGCAAACTCCGTTCCACCAACTCATTCATATCACCCGTATAACCATTAATTCTGGCACCAAAAGCAATATTTTCATAAATTGACTTGGGGAATGGGTTTGGCTTTTGAAACACCATGCCAATGCGTCTTCGCACCTCTACAGCATCAATATCAGGTGCATAGAGATTCTTGTCATAGAAATAAACCTTACCTTCGGGATACACAAATAACGTAGTTAACCAAGGTCAAACAACGTCAATTGCTTATAGTTCGCTCTCTGATTGACCTTGTT
>JAKOGY010000405.1 GCA_028658405.1 Dolichospermum sp. ST_sed8
CAACCTGATTATATTCCTGCTTATAATCAATTGGGTAATACTTGGCAAGGTTTGGGTAAATTTGAGGAAGCTATTTCTGCTTACCAAAAACTACTGGAAATTAATCCTCATCTGGCTGCGGCTTATTGTAATTTGGGAGCAATTTGGCAATTACAAAACCAGGATGAAAAGGCTATTGCTGCTTATCAAAAAGCTATTGAAATTAAACCAGATTTTACCTTAGCCCACCTTAATTTAGGTAAATTATATACGAATCAGGGACATTTTTTCCCAGCCCAAACCTGGTTACAAACAGCATTGGATTTAGAACCAAATCTGGCGGAAACTCATTACCAACTGGGGAATATTTTACGACAGATGGGAGAGTGTTCAAAAGCGATCGCCTGTTTCCAAAACGCCCTCAAACTACAACCCAATTTTATAGATGCACTGCATAACTTAGGTTGTCTCTTGTTACTGCAACAAGAACTTACCCAAGCTCAGAGGTGCTTCCAGCAAATTCTGATATTCCAACCTGACCACATCACAGCCCACATTAACCTTGGCCATGTCCTCAAATTACAAAATCAATTACCTCAAGCATTAGCCAACTATAACCGCGCATTAGAGCTTGATCCACAAGAAACCTATACTCTGTACGAAATAGAACATTTAAAGTTGAGGCTGTGCAACTGGGATAACTATGACCAGCGGATGCAAACCCTACAGACTAGCATCACAGCCAATCTTAACCGTAAACAGCCCACCTCTCTGCCACCACTGAACCTAAGCAATTTTCCCCTTCCCCTCAAACTTCATCAACCCGTAGCTAGGAATTGGGTTCGCCCTACTATTCGCGCCATGAAGGACATCAAAGCCCTCTGTGCCTTTACCCATATCGTTGCTCCAGTAGCAAAATTGCGTCTGGGATATGTATCAGCAGATTTTCGGGAGCATCCTGTTGGTGTGTTAATCCATCAAATTTTTCAGCACCACGACCGGACAAAATTCCAGGTTTATGGCTACCACTTAATTAATGCCACTGATGAGTTTACCACTCAAATTCAAGATGGGTGTGATGTTTTTGTCAGTCTTGCTGGTTTATCACCAGAAGCCGCAGCCCGTCGTATTCATGATGATGGTATCCACATTTTAATTGATCTTCTTGGCTATACTACCTTCTCCTGTCCAGAGATTTTTGCCCTTCAACCTGCCCCCCTTCAAATCCAGTATTTAGGATATCCTGGAACAATGGGGGCTGAATTTATGCAGTATATCCTGGCAGACCGTTGGTTAATTCCACCAGAATTAGCCCCTCACTACAGCGAACAAGTGCTGGAACTACCCCATGCTTTTGTAGCTTCACCTTTAGATATATCTCCCCAGCCCTTCACCCGCGCCGATTTTGGCTTACCGACAGATGGATTTGTTTTCTGTTGTTTCAACCGCAGCGATAAATTTGACCCCCATTGCTTTCAGGTGTGGATGCGAATTTTACAGCAAGTACCTAACTCCGTACTTTGGCTGATTGAAACATCACCATTTGTCAGTCAAACTCTTCGCCAAATATGCCAACGCTCAGGAATTAGGCCAGACCGTCTAATCTTTAGTAACAGGCTTCCCCTCTCAGAGTATTTGGCAGCTTATCGCTTCGCAGATTTGTTCCTTGATACCTTCATTTATAATGCCGGTGCTACCGCAGTCAATGCTTTGTGGGCGGGTTTACCAGTGCTGACTTGTCCCGGAGAAACCTTTGCCTCTCGCATGGGTGCGAGTATTTGTGCCGCTGCCGGTTTAGAAAATTTGATTTGCGATAGTTGGTCTAGCTATGAACAAAAAGCCGTATATTTAGCTACTAATCCCCAAGCTTTAGCAGATATCCTTGCTGTTTTGCAAAATCGAGAGCAATTACCTCTATTTCAAATCAAGGAATGGGTTTTCCAATTAGAGCTTGCTTATCAACGAGTTTGGCACAATTTGTGCTTAAAACCAGCCAAAACTCAGGGCTGATTTATGATATGTTAATCCTGTAATCTCCTCGTAGGGAAGGGAGGGAGGGTGCTTAGGTTTATGGAGATTATCGGTTTCATCTAATACTTTTCAAACACCCTCTAAGATACAAGGGAACACCAAAAAATAAATTACCCAATTTTGTGGAATGGGCATACTATGGCTAACGCCACGCTGCGCTATCGACAGGCTCAGTACAAGTCCTGCCCGTCCTTGATGATTAGCGGGCAAGATGCCCGCACTACAAGAAATTTTTGGGTATTTTTTTAATTGGAAGTCCCTTAGTGGGACATCGGTTTTACGTTAGAGAACTCCACAAAAAAATGATCCAATGGTATCTTGCCCGTCCTTGTATTATTAGCGGGCAAGACTTGTACTGAGCTTGTCGATAGCGCAGCGTGGCGTTAGCCATAGTATGCCCGCACTACAAAAAATTTTGGGATATTTTTTAAATTGGAAGTCTCTTAATAGGACTTACATATTGATAAAAATATCAAATATGTATTGCCGTAAAAACCACATTTATCGGAGGGGTTTAGCAATCCTCGTATGTGTCAACTTAAGTTAAAATGCCTTATCTGTTAGCTTCTACACCCGCCCAGAAATGAATTTCACAGGCTTTTAACCAAAGTCTACTAAAGTAGACTAAAGATTTTTGGAATATTTAGTCATCTTTAGATGACTTGAGCTATGAGACTGGGAATGAATTCCCAGTCGGGCTATAGGTTTTACGTTAGGGACTTCCAATTAAAAAAATCCCCAAAAATTTCTTGTAGTGCGGGCATCTTGCCCGCTAATCATCAAGGACGGGCAGGATGCCGATGCCACAAAATTGGGTAATTTATTTTTTGGTGTTCCCTTAGAGACTTCCAATTAAAAAAATATCCAAAATTTCTTGTAGTGCGGGCATCTTGCCCGCTAATCATCAAGGACGGGCAGGATGCCGATGCCACAAAATTGGGTA
>JAKOGY010000040.1 GCA_028658405.1 Dolichospermum sp. ST_sed8
ATCTTTTGTAAATTCGATTAACACTAAAATTAATCTCAATACAGCCAGTCAAGCAGAATTAGAAACTCTTCCTGGTCGGTAAGAAGTTAGCTCCAAGGATAATTATAGCCCGTCAATAGCAAAAGTTTACTTCTTTACAAGATGTAGATAAAGTACCGAGAATTAGTGATAAGATTTTAGCAAAATGGGAGGGAATGATATACTTTGCAAGGTGACAATTTGAGCTTTTGCTTAAAGGGGATATATGGATGTGAAAACGCAAGTTATGACCTTCTCAAGTATAATATTAACCTCAGATTAACGTATATACGGATAATCATGTTACCATTAATGATATGATGGTAGAGAAAACGAGTTAGTATTTTAGTAAGTGCCTTAAAGTTAAAATATTGCTAGGAGAACTTATGAAATTTTACGATAAATTGAATGGGGCGATCGCTCAAAATCAGAGTTTACTATTTGTAGGACTAGATCCTAATCCAGAAATGCTCCCTGAACGATATTCCCAGAAATCAGATCCCAAAAGTATGATTCATAGTCTGTGGAATTGGTTAGAATTTACTATTTCCCAAACCAGTGATTTAGTATGTGCCTATAAACCAACTCTGGGATTTTACGCAGCTTTAGGTATTCCAGGATGGGAATTATTAGAAAAAACTTTAAAAGCTATTCCTGCCCATATTCCGATTATATTAGATGCCAAACATAGCGATCTTAATACTAGTACAATTTTCGCTAAAACTGTTTTTGAAGAATGGCAAATTGATGCGATTACATTGAGTCCTTATGCAGGACAAGATCACGTAGCACCCTTTTTAGTTTATCCCGATAAAGCCGTTTTTATTTTGTGTACAACTTCTAATCCAGGTGCAGTGATTTTGCAGCAATACCCTACAGCGGAATCCCCTTTTTATTTACAAGTAGTTAAAGAAGCAAAAAACTGGGGAACACCTGAACAACTGGGTTTAGAAGTAGGAACTATTCAGCCAAATATTTTAGCAAAAATTCGCAAAGAAGCACCAGAAAGAGTAATTTTAGCCCGCAGTATTTGGTCTGAAGGTGGTAATCTTAAAAATTTGCTATCAGCGGGATTAAATTATAATGGTGATGGGTTACTTCTTCCCGTTTCTCAAGATATGTTAGGAAGTGAAAATCTATGTACACAACTGCAATCTTTAAGGGCGGAAATTAATCATCTCAGAACTGAAATTTCCCAAGAAAACTCCACTTGTTTCGTCTGGTTTTCCGATGTTTGTTTGTTAAATAAACACCCGCTTTTAGATTTAATTCTACAACTTTATGACATTGGTTGTATCATGTTTGGTGAATTTGTCCAAGCTTCTGGAGCTACGTTTCCCTATTATATAGACCTCCGCAAAATCATTTCCAATCCCCAAATATTTCATCAGATAGTAATTGCTTATGCAGAGATTCTCAAAGACCTAACTTATGATAGAATAGCCGGTATTCCTTATGGTTCTTTACCCACTGCTACTGGATTATCATTACATCTAAATTCCCCGATGATTTTTCCCCGCAAAGAAGTAAAAGCACACGGAACCCGCAAGGTAATTGAAGGTAATTTTAATCCTGGAGAAGTTGTTGTCATTGTTGATGATATTTTGATCAGTGGTAAAAGCGTAATGGAAGGAGCAGAAAAGTTAAAATATGCAGGATTAAATGTCAATGATATTGTAGTATTTATGGACCATGAACAAGGTGTAAAAGACAGATTGCGAGAAAATGGTTATCAAGCACACGCAGTTTTAACAATTTCTGAAATTACAGAAACTTTATATGCAGCAGGACGTATTAGTGAGAAACAATTTAAAACTTTATCTGAAATAAATTAGACATTTATTCTCAAGATAGTTAGACAAAACTAATTCAATAATTAGGATTTTGTAGTAAACTGTTTATTAGTTTGACTAGGGATTTGATTTATGATTCCCACTATTGCAACTATTCCCCTTTTTCAACTTGCTTCTGGGGAGTTTCTTTCTCTCCAGGTATATAAATTTATTGGTGCTAAATCTGGTAAAAAAGTATATATCCAATCTAACTTACACGGTGCGGAAATAGTTGGTAATGCTGTCATTTACCAAATCATTGATTTTTTAATATCATTAAATAATACTCAGTTAATAGGAGAAATTTGGCTTGTACCTGTTTGTAATCCTTTAGCTGTTAACCAGCGAACTCATAACTTTTCCACAGGTAGATTTAATATTTATGATGGTAAAGACTGGAATAGAATTTTTTGGGATTATGAAAAAAAATGTCATGATATAGAAGAATTTGCTAGTTCTCAAATTGGTTTTGATATAGATACAATTAAATATAACTTTTCCCAAAAAATTCAAACTAGTTTTCATCGTATTTTATATAAAATAAATGCCCCTAGCAGTGTCCAATTAACTGATAAATATCGTTATAAGCTGCAATCTCTGTATTTAGATGCAGACTACGTAATTGATTTACATAGTCACACTGGAGAAGGAATAGAATACCTTTATTATTTCCAAAATCGAGAAGATGATGCTAATTTATTTCTCCTTGATTATGGCATTTTATTTGATCAATATGATGGTGATGCTTTTGATGAATCATTTATCAAACCCTGGTTAGCTTTAGAGAAAACTTTGTTAAAATTAACCGGAGAAAAAATGAGATTTGATATAGAAGCATGGACTTTAGAATTAGGAACGGGAATGCAAATAAATCCAGATTCAGTATCTAAAGGAGTGCGCGGAATTAAAAACTATTTAAATCACAAAGGTATTTTAGCAATCCAGGATTTAACCAAATCAGAAACCATATCTCATCAAACTAGTTTTCGTTTACTCAGTCAAATTAAAAAATATTGGAGTCCCGTAGGAGGAATGATTTTATCTAAAGCTATATTAGGTACTTCAGTCAAGGAGGGAGATTTGCTATATCAGGTTCTCACTTTCAATAAAATAGGTGAATTACCCACAACTATTCATGTTCATGCAGAAAAATCAGGTTTGGTTTACAATATATCAATAAATAACTCTGTTAATGAAGGAGAATTCGTATTAGGAACTATGTAACTTATCATTGAAAAATAAATGATTTTCAACTCTTACTCTCCGTGACTCTGCGCCTGTGCGTGAAACAAAATCATACTTCTAATCAGCAACACCTAAAATATTATTTCAGCTGTTAAAAATGTCATAATTTGCATAAAGGCGATTATCAGAATTATTGGCTAATAGCAACAAACCGTAATAAAACATTACAATAAAAGAAACATCTGACCGAAATTTAACTGCTCAAAAAAACTATGACTCAACCAACTACAAAAATTTGTATACTAGGTGGTGGCTTTGGTGGACTCTACACTGCGCTACGCTTAAGCCAATTACCCTGGGAATCTGTACCAAAACCTGAGATTATTTTAGTAGATCAGAGCGATCGCTTTGTCTTTTCTCCCCTACTTTACGAACTCCTGACCAGAGAACTCCAAACCTGGGAAATCGCCCCACCTTACTCAGAACTACTTCAAGGAACAGGTATCCAATTCCACCAAGCCGCTGTTTCCGCCATAGATATCAACAAACAAACAGTCCAATTAGCAGATAAATCAGAACTGAATTATGATCGCTTAGTCTTAGCATTAGGTGGCGAAACACCCCTAGACTTAGTTCCCGGTGCAGCTACCCACGCTTACCCCTTCCGTACCATTACTGATGCCTACAAATTAGAAGAACGGCTGCGAATTCTCGAAACCACAAATCCAGAGAAAATCCGTGTCGCCATAGTTGGTGCGGGTTACAGTGGCGTAGAATTAGCTTGTAAACTAGCCGATAGGGTTGGTGAAAAAGGACGTTTCCGCTTGATTGAACGCAGTGATCAAATTTTACAAACTTCCCCAGAATTTAACCGTGAAGCCGCCAAAAAAGCCTTAGATAGCAAAGGCGTATTTATTGACTTAGAAACCAAAGTAGCAGCAATTGATCAAGATAGCATCTCTCTAGAGTATAAAAATCAAATAGACACCATTCCCGTAGATTTAGTCATTTGGACAGTGGGAACAAAAGTTTCCCCAGTGGTGAAAAGCTTACCAGTCAAGCAAAATCAGCAAGGAAAAATCACCACCACACCCCAATTACAGGTTTTAGAACATCCCGAAATCTTTGCTTTAGGAGATTTAGCCGACTCTCTCGACGCAGAAGGAAAACAAGTTCCCGCTACCGCCCAAGTTGCTTTCCAACAAGCCGATTATACCGCATGGAACATCTGGGCTACTATCACCAATCGTCCCCTACTTCCCTTCCGCTATCAACCATTGGGAGAAATGATGGCCTTGGGAATAGATAACGCCACCCTCACAGGTTTAGGTGTGCAATTAGATGGTTCTTTTGCATACCTAGCCCGTCGTCTAGCTTATCTGTATCGTTTACCCACGTTAAATCATCAATTGAAAGTCGGTTTTAATTGGTTAGTTAGCCCTATAATAGAAGCCGTTTCTAAGTAAAGCTTGCAAAAAAGAAAGCAAAAGCATTGATAGATCAAGGTTTACAGGGTTTTACACGTAAAAAGTGCAAGATTATTCAGAATAGATGTTTAAAACCCTTGCATTTTAACTAAAAATAACTGCGTAAATTCGAGGGATAATTGTCCAACTCTTCTCTTCCTTCTTCCTTCGTGTCCTTCGCTCCTTCGTGGTTCATTAACTCCTAACTCTTGTAGGGGCGTATTGCTTCTAACTCCTGTAGGGGCGTATTGCTCCTAACTCCTGTAGGGGCGTATTGCTTCTAACTCCTGTAGGGGCGTATTGCTCCTAACTCCTGTAGGGGCGTATTGCAATACGCCCCTACTTTACGAAAAGACTTTTTCAGCAAGCCCTAAGTAAGTTAAATTAAAGATCCCCGACTTCTTAAAGAAGTCGGGGATCTGAAAACCACGATAATTTAAAATTATTATGAAAAAGCCTAAAGTTATTTTTGTTGATGCTGTTGGGACATTATTTGGTGTTAAAGGAAGTGTTGGTGAAATTTATAGTCAAATAGCCGCGGATTTTGGCGTTTCCGTTTCCCCTGAAGTTTTAAATAAAAACTTTTTCAACAGCTTTAAAGCATCACCACCGCCAATATTTCTTGATGCAGATATCAAAGATATTCCCCAGCGTGAATATGATTGGTGGCGAATTATTGCTTTAAATACCTTTGAATGTGCCGGTGTTCTTCCAGAATTTGTCGATTTTCCGGCTTTTTTTACCGAACTTTATATTCACTTTGGTACTCCCGATCCTTGGTATGTTTATCCTGATGTCACCCTAGCTTTAATGAACTGGCGACGCTTAGGAATTGAATTAGGAGTATTATCTAATTTTGATTCCCGTCTGTATTTAGTCTTACAAGGTTTGGGACTTAGAGAATACTTTGCTTCTATTACCATTTCTACTCAAGTCCGTGCTGCTAAACCAGATCCAGAAATTTTTCATATTGCTTTAAACAAGCATAAATGTTCCCCAGAAGAGGCATGGCACATCGGTGATAGTATGATAGATGACTATCAAGGTGCTAAAGCAGCAGGAATGAGAGGCATTTGGATTAATCGTAATTCTAAAGAATAATACCGTAATTATACTGTTACTATAGGTTTGTGGTGTAAATTTTTCTTGCAAAGATTTTAGATATAGCCATATTCACAAGTGATTACTGTTAACCTAGAAATTAGATTTTTAAGTAATTTGAGTAGCAATAAGAAATCACTATGAAAAAATCACTATCAAATATTTGGTATCAGTTTCGTCAATCTTTCTCAGTAAAAGAAAGTATAAATACAACCCACGAAACTGGTAAAGCAGTTTTAGAAGCAGCAACAAGCATTAAAGAACAAGGTGCTAATTTAGAAGTTTTGCAACTGTTACTGCAAAATTCATCTTCTTTATTAGATGTATTATGTTCACCCTTAACCCAGATAATAAATGGAGAATTATCATTTTTATCTCTGGGAATAGCTTTCCTTAAATCTTATCGTGATATTTCTCAAGAAGCTCCTACTTTAGAAGACTACATATCTATTATTAGTCAAGTGGCTTATTTAGAAAGTATCCGCGATATCTTATCTTTATATCCTTCCTTAAATTATGATAATTTCGATGAAAATGCAGAATTAGGAAAAATATTAGCAACTATCAATAACATTGAATTAGATGAACAGACTGCTATGCAGACAATTGAATGTTTTCATGAATCTGAATTAGCAGCCGCATTTAATAACCTATTATCCACAAGATTAACATCCCCCCATCTTAGCAAATATCCAGCCAGACTTTTAGCAAAAAGAATTGCAGGAAATACTAATATATATATTATTAAAGCTTTGATGGATTTAGGTGATGATATCCAAACAGTGATGGAAAATTGTCGAGATAAATGGGAAACAGAACAACAGAACATTCAAAATATTCAGGAATATCTCACAAATCACATTGCTACTCAAGCATTAGATCCGGTTTTTGATCAAACTTGCTCATTTAAAGATATTTATATTCCCCTCAAAGCTAAACCTGTCAATAAATATGGGCAAATAAATATTAATGCTGAATCTTGTGATTTAGAAGCATGGGTTAAGAAAAATATCCTCACTGAAAATAACTTGGAGAAAGTTATATTTATCCAAGGAAAAATAGGCAGAGGTAAAAGTGTTTTTTGCAAAATATTCGCAGATTGGATTAGACAACATTTACATCCTTTCTGGACACCAATTTTAATTAATGTTAAAGATATCAAAACCTTATCATCTCAGTTATCAGAAACATTAACTACAAATTTAGATGTTAGCTTTACTCGCGGTGATCATAACTGGTTAAGAAATAAAAATAATCGCTTTATTTTTATGTTTGATGGTTGGGATGAATTATCAATTGTGTCGAGAAATAGTGAGAATTTAGAGAAGTTTATCCAGCAAGTTGCCGAATTTCAACAACAATGTAAAAATGACGAGAGAATGGGACATAGAGTAGTTATTACCAGTGATATTATCCCTTTATCAATTATCTCTAATTTACCCACAAATTTAGAAAGAGTAGAAATTCTCCCTTTCGATCAACAGCAACAGGAAAAATGGCTAGAAAAATGGCAATCTTTACCAGCTAATTCCGGAAAACATACAGATTTACAGGAGTTTCTAGTTAATCAAAAATGTCCTGCAATTATTCAAGAATTAATCAGTGAACCTTTATTACTTTACTTTTTAGCGGGAATGTATCGAGATGATCAACTGGTAATTGATAATTTATTAACGGATAATTCTAAAACTGCTACAGCTTTAATTTATCAAGAAGCAATAAATTGGTTAATTTCCAAATCATCACCTAATTTCCATGATCAATTACCAAATTTAAAAGATATTCTCACAGAAGGTGCTGTTGCTGTAACTCAGTCAGGTGGAGAATTTGCGGCAATATCAATGCTAAAATCTCAGCTTGAAGATGATGCAAAATTAATAAAGGATGAAATTTTCAAAACACCTTTAGCAGATTTTTATATTTATCCTGATCATGAGTCAGATAATCGGGTAAAATTTAGCCATCAAAGCTTTAGTGAATTTCTCTTTGCTGACAGTTTGAAATTAAGTCTCACTGCCTGGACACAGTATTGTAATACAGAATCTGGTAAAGAATTAATTACCGATGAATCCGAGATGAATTGGCAAATCTATGATTTGCTAGGTTTTGGGATTCTTACCAAAGAAATAGTTGAATATTTAATAGGTTTGATAATTGCTGTTCCCAATTTCCGTTGGGTACAACTATATAAACGGTTAAATGATTTTTATGTCAGTTGGTGTCAAGGTAAATTTATTGATACCGCTGAAGAAACCTTACCCCAAACCAAGCTACGAGAATTACAAAATATTGGTATTCACCAATTAGGTCAGCGTCAAGTAGATATTTATGCTGGGTTAAATGTGATGATTTTACTTTTAGCTATTCAGCGTTATGCCCAAGAAGATGAGGTACTCAAAGAGCATATAATTTTTTATCCCTCTGGTCAACCGGAAGCGAACAATTTTACCTACCAATTACACAATATTATTCATTACAGTAATTGTTTACAGGGTGAAAATTTCCGCAATTTAGTTGGTCAATTTCTCAGTGGCGCTCATCTTCGGGGGGCAAGTCTGTTACAAATAAATTTGAGCTACGCAGATTTAACAGAAGCAGACCTCAGCCGTGCTAGTCTTTGTGGGGCAAATTTCAGCTATGCTAACCTGAACCGGGCCTATTTTATTGGTGCAGATTTGAGAGATGCAGATTTTACCTCTGCGAATTTAGGAGAAACTTACCTGAGTGGTGCAAATCTTAGCCGTGCTAACATATCTGGTGCAAACCTCAAAGATGTAGATTTGAGTCGCGCTAATCTGTGCGGTGCGGACTTGCGCGGTGCAAACTTTGATAATGCGAACTTTATGGGTGCTATCTTTAGTGATGATACCTTTGGTGATATCCGCTGGGATGAAAAAACTAATTGGCAAAATGCGGAAGGTTTAGAAATGGCGAAAAATGTGCCGTTAGCTTTGAAAAAACGATTTTTGTAAAAATATGACCATTGACTGGGCGCACTCCCTGCGCCCCAACCTCGGTGATTACTATAGAAGTTCAAACAGAATGATATGACGATATATTTAATTGTCTACATTGTCTCAATCTACCGTTTGTTATTGAATCTATGAAGTCTTATTTAGCTGCCGCTATTCAAATGACCAGTGTGCCTGATTTGCAAAAAAATCTGGTACAAGCAGAAGAATTAATTGATTTGGCCGTGCGTCAGGGTGCGGAGTTGGTGGGTTTGCCAGAAAATTTTTCTTTTATGGGGGAAGAAAAAGATAAACTCGCACAAGGAAATGCGATTGCCGCAGCAACGGAAACATTTCTTCATAAAATGGCACAACGCTTTCAAATTACCATTCTAGGCGGCGGTTTTCCTATCCCTGTGGATAGTAAGGGTAAGGTTCATAATACAGCATTGCTCATAGGTGCTAACGGTCAAGAACTCGCCCGTTACCAAAAAGTACATTTATTTGATGTCAATGTCCCTGATGGTAATACCTATCAGGAATCAAGTACCGTCATGCCTGGACTTGAATTACCTGCTGTTTATGCTTCCCCTGACTTGGGGAAAATTGGCCTTTCTATTTGCTATGATGTCCGTTTTCCCGAATTGTACCGCCATTTATCCAATCAGGGTGCAGATATTTTATTTGTTCCCGCAGCTTTTACAGCTTTTACTGGTAAAGACCATTGGCAGGTATTACTACAATCCAGAGCGATAGAAAATACCTGTTATGTGATTGCTCCCGCTCAAACTGGGACTAATTATGACCGTCGCCAAACTCATGGACACGCTATGATTATTGATCCTTGGGGTGTCATTTTAGCAGATGCTGGCGAAAAACCAGGAGTAGCGATCGCCGAAATTAAACCTACCAGACTAGAACAAGTCCGTCGGCAAATGCCATCCCTACAGCATCGGGTATTCTAGACAATAGACATCTTGTGAAAAAGAATGTAGAGGCGTGACCTGAAACGTCTCTACAAGGGTTCAGGAAGACGCGGATTTAATTTTCACCAGATGTCTATTAAATTAAGGAACAACCAAAACAGGACAAGGGGAAAGGTTAATCACCCGTGTAGTCACGCTATCCGTTGAACCTTCGTCAGTTAAACCTAGTCCCCGACAACCCATAATAATTAAATCAGCCCCAACTTCATCAGCAACATCACAAATAGTAAAGGCTGGTTTACCTTGTCTTTCTAGTAATTCCGCGATGATTCCTTGTCCAGAAAATAAAGCCTGGGCATTTTCTAAAAGTTTGGCAACTGCTTCTGGAGACACCATAGGACTGGTAGCAGGTGCTTCTAAGTCTGGCTCTTCAACGACCGAAAGCAGAATTAAGCGACTGCCATAGGTTTGCACAATATTGGCAACTACATCAGCGGCCTCTCTGGCTTCTCGACTTTGATCAATGGGAAATAGAACTGTTTTAAACATATTTCACCTCTGCACGCCTCACTCCAGTAAAATCTTGATAGTCATATTTTGAAAACAATAACAAAAAAGTAATCAGGAGAGTTTGGCTGTGTCTAAAAAAAGTTTAGCAAGTTTATCTGCGGCTGAGATATCTGGAAAACGCGCTTTAGTGCGGGTTGATTTTAACGTCCCTGTGGATGATCAAGGCAACATTACTGATGATACCCGGATTCGGGCTGCGCTGCCAACTATCCAGGATTTGACTCAAAAGGGCGCTAAGGTCATTTTAGCAAGTCATTTCGGCCGTCCCAAGGGTGTAGATGAAAAATTACGTCTAACACCTGTTGCTAAACGCCTTTCTGAATTGTTGAAACAAGAAGTTGTCAAAACTGATGACTGTATTGGTGATGATGTAGCTGCTAAGGTTGCGGCTTTACAAAATGGTCAAGTGCTGTTGTTGGAAAATGTCCGCTTCTACCCAGAAGAAGAAAAAAACGAGCCTGAATTTGCCAAGAAATTAGCTGCAAATGCTGATTTTTATGTAAATGATGCTTTTGGCACTGCTCACCGCGCCCACGCTTCAACTGAGGGTGTAACTAAGTTCTTAAGTCCTTCTGTAGCTGGTTATTTGGTGGAAAAGGAATTGCAATACTTACAAAGTGCAATTGAAAGTCCCCAACGTCCTTTGGTGGCTATTATCGGCGGTTCTAAGGTTTCTAGCAAAATTGGAGTTATTGAAACTCTGTTGGAAAAGTGCGATAAGTTGATCATTGGTGGGGGGATGATTTTCACCTTCTATAAAGCCCGTGGTTTGAGTGTTGGTAAGTCTTTGGTAGAAGAAGATAAGCTGGAGTTAGCAAAAGCGTTAGAAGCTAAGGCTAAAGAACGTGGTGTAGCTTTATTGTTACCTACAGATATTGTCTCCGCAGATAAGTTTTCTCCTGATGCTAATGCTACTACTGTCAGCATTGAAAATATCCCTGCCGATGGGATGGGTTTAGATATTGGACCTGATTCTATTAAAGTTTTCCAAGCTGCTTTGGCTGATTGTAAAACTGTGATTTGGAATGGGCCTATGGGTGTGTTTGAGTTTGATAAGTTTGCGGCAGGTACAGAAGCGATCGCTCATACTCTAGCAGATATCAGCAAAACTGGTGCAATTACCATTATCGGTGGTGGTGACTCTGTAGCGGCTGTGGAAAAGGTAGGTTTGGCTGATCAAATGAGCCATATTTCTACTGGTGGTGGTGCTAGTTTGGAGTTGTTGGAAGGTAAGGTTTTACCTGGTATTGCAGCTTTGGATGAAGCGTAATTGAAAGTATGAAGGATAAAGTTTTTGGCTTTGTCCTTCATTCTCTGCAATTAACCAAATTCGTGAAATGTGAAAATCCCTTGAAATATAAGTTTGATTTCATTTTATTGGCGTTTTTTGTGGTATTTTTCACATTAATTTTTTGACTTGTTGCATAGCATATTGATAGTCTTTTTCCTTACCTTCTTTTTGATATATACTGGCGGCTGTTTGAAAATCTTTAATTGCACTTCGCTTATATCCTAAATCAGAACGCGCAACACCTCGATTCCAGTAAGCATGGGCATAATTGGGATCAATTTTGATAGCCTGAGTGTAATCATCAATTGCACCCCGCTTATCTCCTAAGAAATTATGACGGATAACACCAATATTAAAGTAAGCATGGGCATAATTGGGATCAATTTTGATAACCTGAGTATAATCTTCAATTGCTCCATCGTAATATTCTATATCATCATAGGCGTATCCACGGTAGTAGTAAGCATCTGCATGATTTGGTTTTAGTTGCAATACTTGAGTATAATAATCAATAGCATCTTCATAATCTTTTTTCTCAAGACATTCATTACCCAGACGCATATATTCATGGATTTTATCAGATATCAAATTATCTAAATAGCTGCGTAAACCACCAGAATAAAGCAATTCATTGATTCTTACAGAAGGATTAGCTACAGTAGATGTAATCATACTTGTTGGTAAAAATCCTGCGAAAATCAGATTATATTCAGTCCGAGCCTCGCTCACTTCTTCCTGAATTAAAATACAAACTAAAACAGCATTTTTTTCTATTTCTTCTCGGCTAATTGACCATCTAACTTTATCAAAACTACCATGACGAGCTTTAACCTGAATGCCCACGGAAGGATCATTAATGAGGGTAAAATCTACTTTTCCATCACCACCAATACGCCTTTCATAGTCAATTTCCGTAATAAACTCACTTAAACGAGTTTTAACAACTTCCTCACCCAGTTTTCCCGTCATATTTTTGATAAAGTGATTTTTGGAGTTATTAGGTTTAAACTTTCCTACCATCTCCCAGCAAAAATCACGTAGTTGCGTCAACCTCTCTCCAGAGATAACTGTGAACTCACTATGCTGTCCTTCTTTGTCACAATGGAGTAAGTCAGCAGATTTAAGTCTTTGAATAAAATCAGCTTGTTGGGTTTTGAGTGGTGTTGTCCAATCCATATTAGTATAAATTTGTGTAAGTGTGATAAGGAAGATAATTTTATTATTCCCAATTAAACAACAAAAATACCAAATATCAATTTATACACTATTGCAAGTAAATAAATTGTAGAATTGAATTACAATTCTACTGGTATAAAATATTTTTATGGGGTAATATATTATACTCTATTTTATTTACATTATTACATTAATTTTCTAATATCTCTAGATTTACAAATTGATGTTTAACTATATATTTACCGTCCAATCTTCTATGTTTAAATCAGGAACTTTTGCAAAATCTTTGTAATTTTGAGTGACTAAAATTGCATCATTAACTAATACTATAGATGCTATTCTTAAATCTTGTGTACCTATAGTGATTTTTTGCTGACGTAGTTTTTTAAAACATTCACAACATTCTTGATTAAATTCTAATAACTTCATGTTACAGAAAAAACGTTGAGTTAATTTTAAATCTCGATGAGCAGATGCTAGTCCTTGTAGATTTTGATTACTATTACACTTATTGATAATAGCTAATCTTCCCTTTAACTGTTCTTCTAGTGTAATAGTCGTTACAAATATCTGAGATTGGTTAATTGTTCTCAAATGTTGAATAATTTGTTGATTGTTATATTGTAAAAAAGTCACAATATTAGTATCAAGAATATATATACTCACGCTGCATCATTCTCCTCTAAAGAATCTTCATAAGCAGCTATTTCCTCATCTAACTCACGCCGATTTTTAGCCATTTCTTCCACAAATTCATCAAATAATGGATCATCTTTAAACATACCAGCAAATTTGATCCAAGGATTAGATTCCTCTACAATTTCTTGGGGAACTAATATTCCTATACCAAAACATAACCGTAATGTTAACCACCATAAATAAGAGAAAGTAGAACTAGAAAAATCATCATCAGTAATTAAACCATGAGCAATTTTATTTCTTAAATTTGATCCTGAATGTTCCACAAGTAAACCTTGAAGATCAAAAAGTGTATCTTCATCAAAGATAGAAGTAATTTCTGGATACTGACTAGGATAAAGAGTTGAAGTTAAATACTTCTCTTTTTGAATGCCATTATTTTTATTATCAATTCCTGAAGTTATTGCTCCTCTTGAAGAAAGTAAATAGCGAACAGAGTTTTCAATTTGGGGAATCAAAATATGTGTAGAAGTGATGAAATCTCCTATTAACCCAGCATAAAGACCTTTTGCGAATAAATATTCCCTTCCTGCTGCTACAAAAGGATTATTTATAACTAATTGTAATAAATCTTTTTCTGTGATTTTATCGTCTTCTTCAGATTTTTCTGTAATGTTTTCTAAAACAATTTGTTTTCTAGCAGGTTCAATAAATGCTTGAGCATGACATCTATGAGCATTATTTGCTATCCTATACATATCAAAAATAACTGCCTCTTCTGCTTTATCTGGCTCTATAGGTTGACGTGCAACAGTCTTTCCCATATCATTTTTTATCTCTACTGGCATGAATTGAGATAACAAAGAATCTTTTTCTGCTATCTGGCGAAGGTCTAAAACTTTTTGAGGACTTCCTAACAAAGCTAAAGCTAATATTGCTTCTGGGAATTGTTTGCCTTTAACCTGCGATTTAGCTAGTTCTACTTCTTCACTAATATTAAACTCAGAATAAATTGTTATTAACTCATTAGATGATTTCTGCTGATATTCAAGAAGAAGTTTGTGAATTTCTTCTAATTTAGTGTTTATTACTTGTCTTTCCTGTTCTGTACCTTGGCTCTTTAATCTTTCAAATGCTTCAAAAGATTTTTGTAAGTCATGAGATGCTTTTGAGTAAGGAGTTGGATGTTTAGCTAAAGAATCTTCAGCTTCCTTGATATAGGTTTCAGCAGCAAGAATTTTTGATTTATATAATTGTTCAGAGTTTTTCTCAATGCGATGCCATTCTGCTTTAATTTCCCACCATCTCCTAGCTTTTTCCCATTCTCCATTAGATTCTGAAAAAATTGCACCTTTATAGGCTAAATCAACATATTTGGAAGTAGCTAAAATTTGTTTTTTAAGCAGAAAATTTACCGTTTTTTCTTCTTGCAAAAGCTCATGGAGTTTGACAGATAGCCATAATTGATCTTGTCCTTGATAACGATTTAAAACATCATCTATATAGTCAACAACAATTTCTGGCTTATAATTGATTTTAATTGCTAAAGTTAGCGATTTTTTAATTCTATCAAAATAACGACTCCATTTTTGAGGATTTGCTAGTTGCTTGGCTGATTCTAAATAAGAATCAACTGCTAACTGTCCCATTCTATAATTATGCTTTTTATCTTTGAACCAGAGAATTTCCGCTATTTGTGCTTGCAGTTCTGGATCTGAAACTTCATCAACAATTTCTGCAAGAAAGTCTATTGTTTCATCTGTAAATCTGTCTGAAAATATTGAATATGCAATATCTAAATCTGATTGAATTGGAGCAACAGTTACACACTGGAGAATCTCAAAAACTGCATATTGTCTATTATTTCCTGCACCTTTGATTTCTTGAGCTTTTCTACGAAAATTATCATAATATATGTTGCACAGTTTTCTCTCGCTGTTTTCAATTACTTCTTGCCAGCCAGAGTTAATAAAATCTTCTTTATTGAGAGGATGGTTTAACGACATCATAATTTAATATTAGGTAATAATTTAGATACTTACTATATTAGCTTAAATTTTCTTTAAACGCTTTATCATCGGCGAAGGATTAACCACCGCCTCTTGATAATGCTGTTCTCGCCACTTAGCTAAACGCAACATATAAGCATCTATTTCCGCACGATTATGGAGATAGTAGGTAATAGTAGCGTGAATTTTCTCTAAATTCAGTGATGGTAACTCTTCCAGAATTTGTTCAGGTGTAAATCCTTGCAAGTAATAATCAACTTTTAAGCTAGACTTTAACTAAACTGAGCTTTATTGTAGCATACATTGTTATTAGGAGAAATTCATAAAGCGTTTAGCAGCTTTTTCAATTACTCTCAGGTGTCGGTGTTTCTGTGGGTGTTTCCGTCGGAGTCGGTTCTTCCGTTGGGGTTTGGGTGGGTTCTGGTTCTGGAGGATTTTCGGCTGTGACAGTTAGTTGATAATCTACCGGTTCTGAATCTGTGGAAACAATTACAAATTCGTAAAATCCTTTTTCTGGTAATGTTTTGGATATAGTCCGTTCTTGAGAATCTTCTAAAAATTGGATTTTCCCAGTAGGAGAATAAATTGATAGTAAAACGTTTGAATTTGCTTTTAAATTAACTTGCATATTTTGATATTTGGCTAGTTCAGCAATGAAAACTTTACCTCTTCCTGGTTGCAGACTTCCACTCACTGTTTTACCTGTAGCACCTTCAGAAAAAACAATTTTTGCAAATGCGTTTTTAGTAAGAATGGCGTTAAGTTGATCATTGACAAATGCGTACCAAACTTGTCCAATAGGTTGTTTAATAAAACTTTTATCCTTTTGTTCAGGAAATTCACTGAAAAAAGCGGTATCACCTAAATCAGATAAAGAACGACTACCAACGTTAATTTTATTGATTTGGGCTTTCCATTTATCGAGTGTAGATAAATCATAATTCCCCAGTTGACCACGGGAATCAGAAGTAATTGCTGACAGCTTTTCTAGGACTTCGGCTGCGGTTTTATCCCAATCTGCCCTTAAACTTTCATCTTCTGGATTATCGCTAAGAACACGCCCTTTTAAACTGGGATCTTTTTCTCTAAATATTTGATTTACTAGTGCAACGTAAAATTTATAATTTATACCTAATTCTTCACGGCGATCTTGCAATTTTTGTTTGCGTTGTATTTCCTCTAGTGAAAAATTAACTTCAGGTTTTGCAGTTTCCCTGGGATTGGGACTAGATATAATTGTCGCGTTGCTTCCCTGTAAATTATGACTAGGGGTTTTGAATTTCCACCAACAATAACTCCCAATAGTCAATCCAATAACGAGAATAAAGACATTTTTTCCTGTCCAAATACCTGGTTGGGGAAGAGTGGGAATCATCACAGGTTCGGGAACTGGAATTTTCGGGGGAGAAATAGCGACAGTTGCAGATGTGGGAGGTTGAGTTTGCTGATAGCTAAGAGATTGGGGATTGAGTGCTTGAAGAACTTGACGGGTTGTTTGATAGCGATCGCCAGCAATTGGTGATAACATTTTATCTATTATTTGTCCGAATGCGGAACTTAGTTTTACTTCCCGCCGCCATTGCCAAGTAAGATTATAAGTATCAATTAATTCTTGAGGTTGTTTACCTGTCAGTAGAACTAACATTGTCACAGCTAAAGCATATAAATCGCTGTGGGTAGACACCATACCTGTTTGCATTTGTTCGGGGGGTGCAAATCCTATTTTTCCCAACAAAGTGCCATTGGTAGGAGATGCAGTTGCCCCTGTTTGGTAATATTGAGAAGCAACAGTTGCGGCTACTTGTTTAACACCCCCAAAATCAATTAACACAGGTAATTGATCACTATTACGCAGCATTAAATTATCAGGAGAAATATCACGATGAATAACACCAAGGGAATGAATATATTCTAAAACTGGTAAAAGTTGCTGTAATAATTGGCGGATTTCTGCTTCTGTAAATTTTAAACCCCGTTGTTTACGACTATTTAATAAAGAATTATAAGTTTCACCATTTACATAATCTTGGACTAAAAAAAGACTTTCTTTACTTTGTAAATTGATGCGTAATAGTTCCCGAAACCGAGGAATTTGGGGATGTTGTAATTTATAAAGAACACTTGCTTCTCTCTGAAATAGTTCCTCCGCTTTTTTCACAACATAAGGGGTTTGTACTTGGGGAGAGAATTCTTTTAAAACACAATTTTCTCGAAAGCGGTTAATATCTTGGGCTAAATAAGTCCGGCCAAATCCTCCTTGGCCAATTTGACGAATAATAACATAGCGATCGCCTAAAATTTGTCCCGGTTGAATACCCTGATTTACAGATGTCGGTACATTGGCAATTTTCTCTCCACATTGAAGACAAAACCTACTACCAGACGGATTTTGATGCCCTCGAGAACAATAAATATTAGTCATTGGTCAGTTGTTAGTTGTCAGTTGTCAGTTGTTAGTTGTTAATTGTTAGTTGTTACATCTTACCAATTACCAATTACCAATTACCCATTACCAATTACCAATTACTTATTCTTTACTTTATCAGATGCGATCGCATACCAAATTTGGAGAAAAGTTTGTTGATTTAAATTCCCGCGTTTTTGACCAGGAAACAACGGTTCAAATGTCTGATATGTGTCTGCGCGTAAATCCTGAAAAGATTTATAATTACCCAACTTTCCAGCTTTAGCAAGTTGATCCCAGCGTTGAGAATCCTGCTGACTATAACTACCTATTTTCTTTTTCGCTGTTTCACTTAAATTTGCTTTTTCTAGATTGTTTAATAACTGATCAGCTACAGCATTCCATTGTTCACGTAAAGCCGCATCTTCCGACTTTTCAGTTAACTTGCGTCTGTTTAACTCTGGCTTTTGGGCATAGAAAACTTGATTAACTGTATTCGTAAAAAATACCGAAGAAATTTCTAACTGTTGGACACGACTGAAAACTTGTTGAATACTACGCTTACCATTATTCCCACTTCCAGAATTATGAATAGATGGGATTTTGGGAACTTCAATTTCAGGAACTTGAATTGATGTTATTCCCTTGACCGCAAAATTTCCTAAAGCGAAGAAACCTGCACCAGTTAATAATATTCCCGTACTCATAATAAAGCTAACAGTAAAAGGACGCAACCATACTGGCATCGGTATTTTTTGTACAAATAATGTCGTCTGATTCTTGACACCACCATGAAGAGTCCGAGCGCGTTTTATACCTGGTGCTACCACCTCTGTTTTTAACTTAGTAATATAAGGATGGGGATTATTGTGAAAAGTTTGCATAATCTGTGGTGTAGATACAGTAGATGGTGGAGGTAAATCTTTAATAACTTGTTCGGCTTTTTGATAGCGTTCGCTCGGCTTATATGCCAACATCTTCTTGAAGACAGCCTCTAATTTGGGACTTACTTTAATTTCCTTACCCCAAAACCAAACGCCATTATAGCTATCATAAAGTAAATTTGGTTCTTTCCCCGTAATTAATACTAAAGCCGTCACCGCCAAAGAATAAAAATCACTATTTTTATATACCTTTCCCTGAAGTAACTGTTCTTCAGGTGCGTATCCCTTTTTACCTAACAAAGTCGCATTTACTGCCAATTGTGTCCGCCAAAAACCCTGAGAAGCTGGTAACTGTTTGACACCACCAAAATCAATCAATACAGGCAAATTATCACTTTCGCGTAAAATCAAATTATCCGGGGAAATATCACGGTGAACTATATCTAAAAAATGAATATAACTCAGAACAGGCAGAATATTGTGCAATAAATTAATAACTTCCTCCTCACTAAAAGATTTTCCCTGACTTTGACGCTGTGTAAATAATTGATCATAATTATCACCTTCAATATAATCTTGCACCAAAAAGAAAAAATCCTTAGTGCCAATTTTAGCGGCAAAAGAAGCATGAAAACGCGGAATTTGGTCATGTTGAATTTTTTTAAGCACACTGGCTTCCCGTTCAAACAGTTCTTTAGCTTTTTCTAAATCCTGCGGTTTGACAACATTGGGAGCAAATTCCTTTAAAACGCAGGTTTTACGAGATTTTTGCCGATCAATTGCCAAATAACTGCGGCCAAAACCACCCTGTCCCAAGATCCGCGCAATTTCATAACGATTATCAATAACTTGCCCCACATTCAAAGGTAATGCTTCACCGCAATGAGTACAAAAGCGATGATTACCATTATTTTTGTGCTGTTGACTGCAATATATTTGCATAGTATTGGAGGATAAATAGAGAGTTATTAATAGCTACAAAAGCAGTAAAGTAATTTACGTTCTCGAAGTATCAAAGCAAAAAAAATTTTATTGACACATCTTTATCTGCGTCCATCTGCGTTTATCCGCGTTCAATTATTTTTGAATAACGTAGTTGCCAAATTCTAATTGTGCCATCCTCGCTACTACTAGGGAGAATTTTTTTATCGAGACTCAAAGCAATTGCGTCAAAATTGCATTTACAGATAAAATACTGACTAAAGAGTCACTAAATTTTTTGCACAGACAACTCTTATGAAACACGAAATACCAACAAAAAGGGTAATTCTGGGATTAGAAAGTTTTATATTAACTCCCTTAGCCCAGAAACTAGAACAGCATCTTCATATTGACAGTCAAAAAATAGCTTTGACATTATTTCAAGATGTAGCTGCTAGTGTACCCGCTTACCAGGCATTTTTAGCAGAACAAGGCATAAATTCTCAAGATATTCAAACATTAGCAGATTTCCAGAACTTACCAAAAATTAATAAAGAAAATTATATTTCCCGTTATTCTTTGCCCCAATTGTGTAATAATGGAAATATAGGAGGCTGTGATATGATTGCGGCCTCCTCCGGCTCAACAGGTAAACCCACATTTTGGCCACGTTCTTTTACTGATGAACTACAAATAGCCACCCGCTTTGAGCAGATTTTTCATGATAGTTTTTATGCCGATACTAAATCTAGTTTAGCAGTAATTTGTTTTGCCTTAGGAACTTGGGTAGGGGGAATTTTTACTACTAATTGTTGTCGTTATTTAGCTGCGAAAGGTTATCCGATTACCGTCATTACTCCAGGGAATAATAAAGCGGAAATTTTGCGAATTGTCCAAGAATTAGGTGGCAATTTTGAGCAAGTTGTATTATTAGGATATCCCCCATTTCTCAAAGATGTCATTGATACGGGTATTGCCAATGGAATGCAGTGGGGACAATATAACATTAAGTTAGTCATGGCAGGAGAAGTATTTAGTGAAGAATGGCGCAATTTAGTAGCTCAAAGAATAGGTTCTGAAAATCCCTGTCATGATTTTGCTTCTATGTATGGAACAGCAGACGCGGGAGTTTTAGGGAATGAAACCCCTTTAAGTATTTGTATTCGGCGGTTTTTAGCAGCTAAACCTGACGCAGCCAAAGCATTATTTGGGGAATCTCGTTTACCTACTTTAGTTCAATATGATCCTAGCAGTCGGTTTTTTGAAGTTGAAGATGGAAATTTACTATTTTCCGGTGATAATGGTGTGCCTTTAATTAGATATAATATTGGCGATCATGGTGGCTTAATTACTTATGCAGAAATGCTAGAGTTTTTAGCAAATTGGGATTTTGATCCTATCACTGAATTAGAGAATCATCGCGCAATTCATCAATTACCTTTTGTTTATGTTTTCGGACGTTCTAACTTTACAGTTTCCTATTTTGGCGCAAATATCTATCCAGAAAATGTGACAGTAGGACTAGAACAACCAATTATTAGAGAATGGGTAACGGGTAAGTTTGTATTACAAGTAAAAGAAGATGCCGATAAAAACCGCTTTTTATCTGTAGTCGTAGAGTTAGCGCCAGGAGTAGAAGATCAAGAAGAGAAAAGACTATCTATTACTACTTCTATTCTGTCCCAATTATTGCGTTTGAATAGTGAATTTGCTAATTATATTCCCCCACAATATCAAACTCCTGTAGTAGAATTAAAACCCATTGGTGATCTTGAATATTTTCCCATAGGTGTCAAACACAGATATACCCGTAATAACATTAGTTAATAGTAAAAAAATAGATATAGAGTATTGTAGGGTGGGCATTGCCCACCAAAACCAGGATATCGTGGGCAATGTCCATCCCTGCACTAACTACAAAACTTTCCAACCAGTACCTTTATAACCATAGTCAAAGATATCTGGATGCAATATTTCTGCCAAAATTTCCAAAGAATCTACTAATCGTGGGCCAGGACGGTTAAAGTAAGCGTTACCATCAGTAATGAAAACTCTTCCACTTTGGACTGCATGGAGTTTCTTCCATTCTGGACGTTGAGTTAATACATCGGTTTCTAGCTGAGTCCGTTGTAAGTCAAAGCCACAGGGCATAAAAATAATCACATCTGGGTTACTGGCTACCAATGTCTCCCATTTTATACGGGTAGTAGGTTTACCCATGAGGCTGAATAATGGTTGTCCCCCAGCTAAGTTGATTAATTCAGGAACCCAATTTGCAGCAGTCATTAAAGGATCTGTCCATTCAATACAAGCCACTTTCGGCATTTCGGCGAGGGAAAGCCCTTGCAGTCTACGCTTGCAAATTCTCACGCGGGCTTCTAGGTTTTCCAGTATTTGTACTGAATCTACTCCAAATGTGTGACTAACCCGTTCAATATCGCCCCAAAGATCCTGTAATGTGTTGGGTTGTAAGGAAATTATTTGCGGTGAACTGTGGGTAAGTTGGGCAACTGCTTTTTCTACTTCTGGTAAACTTACAGAGCAGATATCACATTGATCTTGGGTGATAATGTGAGTAGGGTGCAATTTCTCTAGGACATCAATTTTGATTTTGTAGACACCCAGAGCAGATTGCAATATGCTGCTGGCTTCATTATGATCAGAATGGTTATTAGCGTCACCATTCAACCGTGCTTGTGTACAAACTGGAAGATTGACGATTTCGGGAGGATAGTCACATTCATGCGATCGCCCTACCATAGCATCAAATAAACCCAGTTTAGCGATGATTTCCGTAGCACTCGGAATTAAAGAGATAATTCTTATATCGTTACTTGTATCAATCATAGTTTCACCCCCCTGGAAATAGGAGTTCAGGAGTTAAAAATAGAAAATGGAGTTAAGTTTTTCAAGAGATGTTTGTAGTTTTATTCTCGCATATTTTTAGAGAGGCTGTATCTATCTTGAGGATGTTATCACTTTTATTTCCCGCCAAAACGCAAAGGGACAAAGTTTGATTCTAGACAAGGATAGGTAAGTAGGTGAACATAATAAAACCAATCTGTGTAAAGAAAAGTAAAATCGTCCAAAACCTCTTGACTTTTCCCCGTTCCCTGTTCCCTTGCCATAACGACAATTTTTAACGCCAATCTACTTAGTTAAGCATTTTAATTAGTAATTATATTTTAAGATGGGGATTTTATCTGAACCTAAATATCCAGATTAATAAGGTTCATGAATTGATTTACATTCCCAAAACATTCCCGGACCAACGGTTAAAATTTGCTCATTTGGCATCATTAATTCCCAATAAGCAAGGCCAGAATCATCTTCTAAATCTGGTTCTAAAATTAGTTCGTAATCAAGATCACCCTGAAATGATAAAGTAAGTTTCATATCATTACTATTAGCAAGAATGACAAAATTAGTCAGTTTTGTGTTTTCCAAACACTGTAACTGTATTTTAGCAAGTTCAACAGCATTTTCATTATTTACTAACATAGATGAACTCCAGGAAACACCCTTCTCTAGCATTAAATACCAAGGTGTAGCCCTAGTGCTAAGTTGCCAGCTTCCTTTGCGTAAATGTGATAATTTAGGATGATTGTAGGCAGTCATTTTACCAAAATGTAACTGTAATTCATCACCATAACTAAATGCAATCTGATGACAAATTTCGCCAATAATTGGTTGAATAATTTGATTAAGATTGAGTATCGAATTAGCAAGAGATGTTTTAGGAGTCATAATTAATATTCTCTAAAAATTCTTTAGCTTTTTGACGAAGTTCGGGATAAGTAAAATCACCTCTATCGTTTAAAGTTCCACCATAACCATTTCTTTTTTCTTCCTCCAGAAATAGACCAAAAGTCTTTCTTAATTCCGGTAACATCCGAAATTCTCTCGCAATTGCATCAATTTGTTTAAGATCATCTTTTTTACCCATAAATATAGAGAAACCCTGATTTAATATTTTAACATCAAAATATCATAATTTGTCAGAATCAGGATTTCCAGGATTTAAGGATTAACAGGATAAATAAAGATCCCGGACTTCTATCATAAATTGATGGGATGAATAACATTTTTATTTTTTGCTAAGATGCAGAGTTACAGTCTAGACAATGATACGCAGTCACATTATGCTTAAAATGCAAGCAATGATTGGTGTATCTATGAAAACAAGTCAACTATTGAAAGTAGCTTTAGTTCCCATCTTGGCTATATCTACTCTTATATCTATATCAAGTACAGCACTAGCTGACTACCTGACAAGTGAAGGTTATGGTGGTGAGTATCGTTATGAGTTATGGTCTAGTGATGATGGTCAGAAATACTCTTTGAAGATTTGGAATAAAGACAAAGATCCCAAAAAAGATCCGTACTATAGATTCGGAGTCTTTGAATCTAGCAGAAAAGCGTTAATCCATTTTGATTGCAAATACGCTAAGAAAAAGTTACGTGAGTGTGGCGAAAATAGATAATTAGTTTTAGATCCCCGACTTCTTGAAGAAGTTGGGGATCTTTTGTTTTATGGTTATCAAAAAAAATTGATACAATATAGATATAATATTAAGTTAAACTATGAATATAAATTGGTAATATTATGACAAGTTAGTTGAAAATTTTTATTAGTATCAATTACAAAATTAGTTAGTTTTTTATTTTCCAATAGATGTAAATTGTTTTTTTTAGCATCTTTAGTATCTTTAATGGGTACTTTTTTTAAATCAAAATTTGTTGCCCTAGTGCTAAGTTGCCAAGTTCCTTTGCGTAAATGTCTTAATTTAGGATGATTATAGGGTGTCATTTCGCCAAAATCTAACAGTAATTCATCACCATAAGTAAATGTTACCTGATTGCAAGTTTTTCCTATAATTTTTTGAATAATTTGATTTAGATTAATTTGAAATTTGAATATTTGCGACATATTGGGCTGCTTACTTGATCAACAAATTCTTTATGTGAATCTATCTCAGCATAAGTTGTGCTGCTACCATCTAATTTAATACTAATAGTGCCTCCACAACAACTATTATTGATTAACCCCTTCGCTGGAAATAAACTCAAATGTGTAGACTTTGGAATTGGAAGACTAGCAGCACATTGTTGAGATAATTGAGTACATAAAATATGAGCATCTGGAACAGAGGAACGTAATCCCTCTATTATTTCTGTCCGCGGATTATTGCTAAAGCGATGACGATCAATTGAGAATATGATTAGTTTTGGTTGGATAGAATTACAAAATTTATCGGCAAATATTTTACTATCTCCACCACCAGAACTTCCACCATGATGAGGAAAAACAAGTATGTCAGCAGTTAAACTGTTTTGGTCTTGAATCATATTTTCAAATCCCACATTATCAATATCTGCTGCTAGTATAGCTACTCTGTGGGAATTGTGAACTATACCGATAACGGCTGATATTGAATTAGAAGTTAATTTCCGTCCCTGTAAATCTCTCCCTCCAGCACCACCTAAAATCAATTCAGGTGTTGGTGCGAGGACTTCTATATTAACTGAACCAATGTTCAAGCTTCCTGTTTTTGTTGTTGTCAATTCCGATGAAACTTTAGTTCCAGAACGTTTGCGTGCATCTTTTAACGCAATACGTAAATCTAACCAAGTTTCACTTTTTTTAATGGCATCAGGATTTAGATGTACATTATGAATTTTGATTTCTTCATTTGAGAGTAGGTCAATTATTCCTCCAATATGATCTGCATCAGAATGGGAAATAAGAATATGTAAAATTTCTTTAATAGCTAGATTCTCAATAGTTTCTGCTAATGTACCTCCAGGTGGGCAGTCAACAACTATTACATTATTGGCATCTTTGATTAATGCACAATTGCCATGTCCAACATCTAAAATAATTAATTCAGGCAAGTCCATCATCTTCATCTGGTTCAGGTGCTAATTCAAATTTTTCAAAATACAGGTCGTCAGATTTTTCTGCACTAGTGTTGACATGAGCAAACAAACGGATAGTTGTATTTGGTTTTAATAAATTTCTAAGATTTTCTGGAATCAGAGAAACTGGAAAACGAACCGCCCTATGGGGATTCCAACTAGGAATAAAGGCATCTACAACAGGTTCATGGGTTGTTTTTTCGTCAATATTAGTAATCCTCACTATTGTTCTTCGAGATTTTCTGGTACTAGGGATTTTACCACACAGTTCTGATTCACAAATTTCTATTCCCTTAGCAATGGTTGAAGCATCGGCTTCTTCTCGACTTAGTAGTACAGGTATTTTATGTCTCCATTTTCTAATTGAAAAAGATGTATCCATTTCTGTATATTGAGTAATCAACAGTGATGGAAATCTCAGATCATATAAAGCTGCAACTAATTCTGCTCCATAAAAGTTAGCAAATCCAGAATTACTCAATCGGTGATCACAAACAGCAGCTTGAGCATTTTCTCTAACAAGTGCTACTAATTCATTGACATTGTGAAAATGTCCCTCGTCTAATAAAAGTGTTTTGTAACCTGCGTCCTCTATTTCCCAAGCTGTTGCTTGAGATTGTGTAGTGTCATCATCAACTATAGCTATTATTTTTTGATTATAAGCTTGTGTTGCAGTCATAAATATTTACTCTCTAATCAGTGTTAATTCCACAATAAATTCTGCCCCACCTAATTCACCTTTTGAAATTGCTTTCACTATTCCTCCCAAATCAGTCACACAATCTCTGACAATTGTTAATCCTAAACCTGTACCTCCTTCCCTAGTTGTCCTACCCGGTAGCCAAATCTCATCTAATTTGATGTTATCAATGCCCAAGGCATTATCTAAAACTCTAATTTTAAAAATATTTCCTTCAATTTCAGTGCGAACAATTATTTTACGTCCTTCTATCCGTCCTCCTTCAACGTTAAAAGCATTAATAGCATTTGTCAAAAGATTTGTAATAATTGCTTCTAGCAACGCACTACTTCCATAAATGCCAGGTTTACCATCAGCTTTTTCTTGAATAACTTCAATTTTAGCATCATCAAAAAAACTTTGAAATAGTGTTAGAGTATCTTCAATAACATGATGAACATCTACAATTCCTGTACGTCTTTTTTCTCTTTTCAATAGATGGATTGGAAATTTAGAGAAGCGTAGTAATGATTTACTAACATCATAAAGCATTGCTACTGGTTTTCCTAAATATTGATCGTATTTTTCTCCCAAAATTTCTTGACCTTGTTTTTCTATTCTTCTCGCTATTTTTTGAATTAAATCAATTGGTTTCCCAGATTCATGAGCAAAAACTGCTGCGGTTGTTCCCGCTGTAGCTAGACTACGATAAAGCTGTAAGTCCTCACGCAATAACTTTGTTTCACGTTCTGTCACAGTTTCGTATTGCTGAATAGCTCCTCTGACTTTAGGTTGAGATGCTTGAGGAACTTCTGCTTTAATCACTTCTTCAATTCTTGCTTTAGCTTCTGTAATATCACGAGGAACTTGTTTTTTAATGATTTCTCTTTTAGTTTCACTAACCTTAAGCCTTTCTTTAGCCATCCATTCCAATACATCAATTGCGAAGCGTTTTAACTCTAAAAAAGCTTCATTTTCAATAAAACCAAGTCTATCAGTTTTCTGAAGCAACATATCATCAGGATCATTAACTATCACTCTACCAATAACTGTTTTTGTTGAGGGACGTACTTCTGGATTTCTTGATCTGGCATAATTTAATTTCAACCAATCATCATCTTTATCTCCATAAGGTTTTACACGCAGTCCTCGATGATATAGACAAACATTTCCAGTTTGAGTAAGCCAGTCCCGCACTTTTTGGGTAGAAACAGAAGCATTTCTAGCTGAAAAACTTTGAGGATTTAATAAAAATACCCATAATTCAAATTCTGTTGGTGGTGTTTTGTAAGGTTGTTGAGAAATCTCACCATGTTCTGCATGAAAAATTATATTTCCTTGCCAGTCTAATAAAGTTGTTTGGGCAATACCAAGTTCATTTATTTTAGCTTTTAAATGATATTCAGCTTCATTAAAATAAGTATTATTTACTTGCTGCTCAATTTTAGAAAATTCTGGCGCAATAAGTTGAATATTAAACCCAGACTTACTAGCAAATGGATCTGCTAATAATAAAAGTTCTTTTGCTAATCTTTGAATATCTTCTTTTGTGAATATAGTTTTGAGATTGCTAACTCTAATCTCAGTTCCATGATGTTTATCGGTACTTCTTTGTTCAATATCAAAAGGCACATCTTCTACTACATCAGCTTCCTGAAAATCGTCCCAATTAATTGTTAGACAATATTCAATACCAGGCTGATTTTGAGGTCTAGTTGTCAAGGTTACTTGAGAACCCATTTGTAGAGCGGCTAATCTACCTAATCCTTTATTACCCGCAGGTAAACGACCTAATGGAGTAACTTGACGATTCGCTTTTTTTGAACGACCTAATACTAACCATCCTTCATTAATGGTATCTTTATCCATACCAATACCATTATCTGAAATGATAATTAAACCTCCTATTTCACTAATATAACCTAGTTCTATTTTACATTCAGTAGCATCAGCATCATAGGAGTTTTTCACTAATTCAATTATTCCTTGATCTGGATTAGGAACAAGTTCTTCTCCTAGCCTTTGTAAAATTTTAGGTGAAAATTTAAAATGGATCATTGTTTAGCTACTATGTCAACAATTTATACTTGATGAATCTAATTTACATAAAAGTATTGATTATTCATAAATTGTAGCAAAATCTGTCAAATAAATATGCAGAGTCTTTTTTCTCTTTGTTTAGCTTAATCAGCAGAAGCCCCACGTCTCACTATACCGGAGCGTGGGGATGCCAGTC
>JAKOGY010000406.1 GCA_028658405.1 Dolichospermum sp. ST_sed8
CCTCCCTGTATTATTAGGGGACTTTTCGGCCCGCACCACAAGAAATTTTGGATATTTCTTTAATTGGAAGTCTCTAACGCGAATTTTATCTAATTGACGTACCCACAGGCGATCGCTGCACAGATTGTAGGTAAACTCGCTAATAATAATATCACAGCCATATTCTTTAGTCACTCCCTCCAGTCTACCATTGTTTCAAAATACTCATTCAGAAGCGATACCACCTCCGCCGCACCTAAATTTTCTGTTAAGGTTGTATAACCTCGAATATCAGAAAACAAAATCGTCACATCTTTACGTTCCCCAACCATTAAAGCATCCTGTCCCAAAGCCATCACTTGCTCGGCTACATGAGGATTTAGTTAAAGGATTAACAGTGAGATTAATACTCCGTTCTAACTTCTTTACCTCATTGTCTATTTTTTAACACTATCTTTTGATAGTAGTCTTCCAATTGTCGTGTAGCCGATGTCCATCCCCATTTCTCTGCTTCTGCACGGGCATTTCTACGGATAATAGTTATTTCCTGTCGTTGTTTTAATAAACATAATGTAGCATTAATCGCCTCTTGAATATCAGCTTGTGGATCAAAAAGATATCCATTTACCCCATCTGTCACAATATCAGGTATGCCTCCTGAACGGGCTGCAACCACTGGACACCCTGCGGCCATGGCTTCTAGCAGCACTAATCCTAGTGTTTCAGTGCGGGAAGGAAAAATAAAGGCATCAGCACTGGCAAAAGCAGCGCCTAATTCTTGACCCATCAGATAACCGACAAAATAAGTATTTGTGCCGGCAAAGTGTTTTTCCAAAGCTTGGCGGTGGGGTCCATCGCCGACTAATGCTAATCTGGCATCAGGAATGGCTTCGAGAATGGGTTTAATCCGCTCAATTTCTTTTTCGACTGAAAGACGACCAACATACAGCAATAAGGGACTATCTGGATGATTTTGGGAAAGATGCGATCGCATTTTGGCACTAGCTAAATCTGGAGAAAATAACTCTGTATCTACTCCTCTTTGCCACAAATCTACCCTTTCAATCCCATGCGCTGTGAGTTCTGTCACCATAGCGGTAGAAGTACATAGATTTAATTCTGCCTGATTATGACCAAGTTTAAGTAATTCCCACAGTAATCCTTCTAACATCCCTAAACCGTAATGTTGTAGATACTGTGGTAGGTGGGTATGATAAGAAGCTACCAAAGGAATTTTGAGAACTTTACTATAAAAAATCCCTGATAATCCGAGAACTGCGGGATTAACAACATGAATAATATCTGGTTGAAACTGTTCTAAAGCATGACCAATAGCAGGGCGGGGTAGTGCCATTTTTAACTCTGGATAAAGAGGTAAAGGGAAGCCACTAACTCCGTAAACTTTCGCACCTTTGTGTTCAGTTATCCCACCTTCTGGCGCAAATACTAATACTTGATTGCCATGACGTTGCAAATGGTCAACGGTATGCCGGAGGCGTGTAACAATACCGTCAACTTTAGGTAAAAATGTTTCTGTAAATAGGGCAATTCGCATATCAAATAATGAGAAATTCAGAAGTTACAGAAGTTACAGGAGTTCAGAATAGAGGAGAAGGAACAGAAGAAAAGGAGAAGGGAAGAAACTTTCTTCTTACTTAACTCCTGACTCCTGATTCCTAACTTCCTATTTTCTATGCCAAGAAACTTTGGGGAGAATCTGTTTGTGATCAACTCGGTGCTGATACTTGACTGCAAAGTTTAACAGTGAATCAAGTAGAGAATCCGAAAGTAGGTGCGGTTGTAAACCCAAATCCAAGAGTTTGGTATTTTTTGCGTTGAAATAGTGTTCTTCCTTCTCCACCCTAGGGTTAGCGATGTGGTCAATATCCACATTTAGCCCCAATGCGTTACCGGCGTTTTTCACCATCATCGCCAAATCACCGACACTGAATAACTCGGTAAATTGGTTAAATACGCGGAATTCTCCTGGTTCGGCAGGATTAGCGATCGCTAATTCAACACATCGTACTGTATCCCGAATATCCAAAAAGCCGCGAGTTTGTCCACCTGTACCGTAGACGGTAAGGGGATGTCCTACGGTTGCTTGAATACAGAAGCGGTTTAGTGCTGTACCAAATACGCCATCATAATCAAGGCGGTTAATTAACAGTTCGTCCATCCCCGTTTCGTCGGTTAAGACACCGTAAACTATCCCTTGATTTAAGTCTGTAGCCCTCAACCCCCAAATCCGGCAAGCAAAGTGGATATTATGGCTATCATGAACTTTGCTCAAGTGATACATTGAACCAGGCTGTTTCGGATAGGGCAAAGTATCCTTGCGGCCATTGTGTTCAATCGTGATGTATCCCTCTTCAATATCAATGTTGGGAGTTCCATACTCACCCATTGTTCCCAATTTCACCAAATGGCAATCAGGGAAATCTTCCCGCATAATGTACAGCAAATTCAACGTCCCAACGACATTATTCACTTGGGTGAGAACAGCGTGTTCACGATCAATCATAGAAAATGGAGCTGAACGCTGTTCACCAAAATGCACTATTGCAGTTGGTTGAAATTCGTGCAAGGACTTGTGCAGAAATTCGTAATTAGTAATATCACCAATGAACAGATCAATAGACTTACTAGTCAAATCCTGCCATCGTTGAAGACGTTTCTGAATTGGTGCAATTGGGGTAAGAGTTTCTACACCCAGTTCATTATCCCAGTGCCGTCGCACCAAGCTATCTAAAATTCCAACTTCATAACCTCGATTAGAAAGGTAAAGCGCGGTTGCCCAGCCGCAATACCCATCACCACCAATAACCAGAACTTTCATAAAACTTTACGGTATGCGGGAAAATCAGTCCCTTTAGGGCTGAGAGAGAAGCGACACTGGCGGTTTTAACCGCATTGAATCTTAAATTTTAGTCAGGTTTTTTGATTGGAAACCTGAAAAACCAACTCCCATTT
>JAKOGY010000407.1 GCA_028658405.1 Dolichospermum sp. ST_sed8
AAAAGATTCAAAGCCTTTATTACCGCCCGTGTCGTTTCCCTCTCAGGGAGCCAAGCCGCTGAGTTTCCCACTTACCGCGTATTCTTATGACTATTTTTAGTAACTTTTTTCGATCTCTCATCCTGACCACCATTTTTAGCTTTCTTGCTCCTGTCTTCCTTGTTGGTGGTATGTTGCTGGTTTTATCCCTTTTTGGTTATATTCCTGGGCTACAAGGGATGATTTCGGATGTCTCTATCCAAATTCTCCATTTTCTCGCCACTTTCGGCAGTGGTAGTTCCCTCAATGGTCTATTTACTATTGGTTTGACTTGTGGCTTTGTTGGGGCGCTATTTGATATTTATGTTTATTATCGCTATCAAATTCTCCGCACTGACTCTTAAAAGTTAACAACCCATCAAAATCGTGTTGATGAGTGCCACAACCAGAAAATAAGTAATCTTGCTAATTGTTAACTTTAGCTAATTTTGCTAAAAGCTGTTGGCTCTGGACTGGAGACTTCTATTTTTTAATGTCCTTATTTTCTCAAATGCTTGTGTAGTGCAATGGTACGACACAATATTTTTAGATGTCTATATTTAGTAAAAGCAGATATTTTTTAATATTGGACTTTCGTTCCTCTAAGATACCAAATAAAACTACACACCAAATCTAAAAACTTTCTAAAGCTTTTCAATAGTGGTCTAGCTGTTAACTTTTATTTATAGCCAGGAGAGAGCAAAAAAATTCGAGATTCCCAAAAATTGTGCCTCCGGGTCCCCTGACCAATCCTTAATTCCCAATCGGATTACAGATAAAGCCCGTTAGCTTAACGCTATTGCGTTCTATATTAAAGATATTCACAAAGATTAAAAAGTTATTTGATTGCTCATGATTTGGCCTTTTAAGCCCAACTTTCGGAAACAAATTGCGCGGATTGAAGTAAGCGGTGCGATCGCTGGTGCAACCCGTAAGCACGTCCTAGAAGCCCTGAAAACCGTAGAAGAAAGTAAATTTCCCGCTTTACTACTACGCATTGATAGTCCTGGGGGGACTGTGGGAGATTCCCAAGAAATATACAGCGCCCTGAAGAGATTAGCTAAAAAAACCAAAATTGTCGCCAGTTTTGGCAATATTTCCGCCTCTGGAGGCGTTTATATTGGTATGGGGGCAAAACATATTATGGCGAATCCAGGCACGATTACAGGCAGTATTGGGGTGATTCTGCGAGGAAATAATCTAGAAGTGCTACTAGAAAAAATTGGTGTTTCCTTTAAAGTCATTAAGTCAGGACCCTACAAAGATATATTAGCTTTTGATCGGCAACTAACAGAACCGGAGCAAACTATTCTGCAAGAATTGATTGATTGTAGCTATCAGCAATTTGTGGAAACGGTAGCAGAGGCTCGTTCACTCACCGTAGAAAAGGTAAAAAGCTTTGCCGACGGCAGGATTTTTACTGGACAGCAAGCCTTAGCATTGGGCGTTGTAGACCGCTTAGGAACAGAAGAAGATGCACGACGGTGGACAGCGGAATTAGTAGGACTTGATCCTGAGAAAACTCTTTGCTATACGCTAGAGGAACAAAAACCATTCTTGAGTCGTTTTCTCCCAGGAAGTCGTCAAGCTAAATCAGTTATTAGTGCTGGAATTGATTGGCTAGAATTTGAAGTGTCTACAAGTGGTTTACCCATGTGGTTATATCGGCCATAAGGTAAAAGTCAAAAGTCAGAAGTCAAAAGTCAAAAATATTTTTTGTACTAATGACTAATGACTAATAACCAATGACTAATGACTAAATTAAGGAGGATTTTGATAGTGGAATGGCAAATGCGAGCAATTCGTGGTGCAACAACTGTTGCAGAAAACAGTGTCGAAGCAATTCGAGATTCAGTGACAGAATTATTAGATGAATTGGAGCAAAGAAATCAACTCCAACCAGACGATATGATTAGTGTGACTTTTTCCGTGACAAAGGATTTAGATGCTATCTTCCCAGCGGCGATCGCTCGCAGTCGTCCTTTATGGGATAGTGTAGTGATGTTGGATGTTCAACAAATGCACGTTGAAGGCAGTTTACCTCGCTGCATTCGCTTTCTCATTCACGCCAATTTACCAACTTCTACGCCAATTCATCACGTTTATTTACGTCAAGCAGCTAAACTGCGTCCAGATTGGAGTTTACCCCAAAATTTACAAACTTCACAGCGCGTAATGGAGACGAAAGTTTAAAATTAGCAGGTCAATAACATAAGTAAAAGTTAGCGCCAAATGAGCTATTACAGTGGTGACGCGGCTGCTCAACCTACTGCTATTGGTGGGAGTATTTTCACTCATCGGGGTACTGGTGTATGTGTAAAGTTAGATACTTTTTTGAATATTCTCACCAAAGGTGAAGAGCCGCTTGTCATTGTCACCAATGAAAGTTATTTTACGAAAATATATAAATATGTGACGGTGGATAAGGGTTTTGTATTTTTACAGAATCTTTAGATAAATTGAATTTTGGTAGTAATATTGAGGTGATTTACGCTCAGAGTTTAGGAACGGATATTTGATACAATAAATCAAATAGTGGATAAGTAATGATTACAAGAGTAGAACCAAGTGGTGTAATTCTCAAAGATATCTGTGAGATTCAAACAGAAAAATGTGTTGCAAAAGATTTACCAGCAGCCATTACGGCTGTTTGGTATTCTCCAGGACGTAAACAGGTTAATGTATGTCGCTCCTGTCTCGATGAAATGGTACGCAGGGGAGAATGGGAGGTTAAAGGTGCTAGATTAAGTCCTCGCCCTGATATAACAAATCAGCAGATTATCACTTTCATGCCAAGAAGACTATTAAAAACTATGCAGAAAAACACCACATTTCTCCACCAGGGGATTGCGGGAAGGCTGGGAGCCGCGTCTCTTTAGAGCGCGGGGGAAAGCCTACCCGTGCGGTTTTAA
>JAKOGY010000408.1 GCA_028658405.1 Dolichospermum sp. ST_sed8
CCGCACTACAAGAGTTTCATAATTCAAGTTTGTACCTCATTAGAGCCAAATCTGCTGTAATGACTTTTCGAGGCTTAACCGAGCAGTATTGCCAAGCCACTGAGTTTCCCACTTCCTGCGAGATATTATAAATACTTGGTGGTCAAAATATTGACAAAATTAAAATTTTATAGGTAGAATTTTCTCGATACAATCTAATTTATAAGATTATGGATGTATAAGTAGGTGAACCGAAAAATTTAAATGTATGTGAAGAAAAGTAAAATCGCCCAAAACTCTCTTCCTGTTCCCTGTTCCCTTGCCCCAACGACAATTTTTAACGCCAACCTACTTAGTGTTTTTATAAAAATAAATTTCCTGATTCGCTAAAATTCTTGCTATCCATATCTATCAATTTCATTAACTACTAATTAGTAGAGTTTTGTACGACATTAGTTACAGCAGTATCTATTCATCGGAGGAAGCAATTGAACCCCCAAACTGACGAATTTAACCAAAAATTAATTAATTTACCTAAATTACATCAAATTATTAATTATTTTCCCTTAACTATTAGTCCTAATAGTTATGTGACTGATGCTATTAACTTGATGAATCAACAATTAAATCATCCTGTTGCAGTTAATAATTTGATTCGACAAGCAAACGACTATATTTTAGTGGTAGAGGGAAAGCAATTACAAGGAATTTTTACGATTCCTGATGTGTTGAGAGTAATTGCCTTAAATACTAATCTATCAGGCTTGAAAATGGCTGAAGTGATGAATCAGCCTCTAATTACACTCAAGCAATCAGATTCTGCACATATCTTGACAGTATTAGCACTTTTTCAACAGCATTGTATTCAGCATTTACCCATAGTAGATGATCAAGACAACTTAATCGGCATTGTCAATAAAACAAACTTATTGCAAAGCTTAAATATCGAAAAAATGGTGGGTGTAGTTGAAGCATTGCAGGAAAATCTTGAAGATTTGCACACAGAACACATACCAATTAATCAACAATTAGAAGTAACCCGTTGGCAAACTCATAATTATTTACAACTATGGGCAAAAAAACAAAAACAAGTTGCTGATAGTATGGAACGGGAATTTCTTCAAAAATCCTTACAAGAAAGTGAAACCCGGCTCACTTTAGCACTAAAAGCAGGTAAGGTTGGGATCTGGGATTGGCATATCCAAACTAATCAAACCTTCTGGTCTTCTACTATGGGTTTAATGTATGGTTTACCTCTTAATACTTTGTGTCCTGATATTGAAGACTTGCTCAATTTAATCTATCCTGAAGACCGTCAGTATTATCAAAACTGTCTAATTCAATCTCTTGAGGAAAGAATTAATTTTATTTGTGAGTATCGGATAGTAGGTCATGATAATAGCTTACATTGGTTGAGTTCCAGAGGAGAAGTCTATTGTAACGAAAATGGTCAGCCAATCCGGTTGATTGGCACAACTAGAGATATCTCTGAACGCAAGCAAACTGAACAGCAAATATCTGAACAAGCTGCTCTTTTAGAGATTGCCACTGATGGAATTTTTGTCCGCAATTTTCAGGCACAAATCCTTTTTTGGAATCAAGGTGCAGAAAAGATATATGGTTGGCAACGTCAGGAAGTGGCAGGGAAGAATCCCAAGGATATTTTTTATGATTCTACTTCCCATGAACAAGAGATAATTCCTCTGAGAACTGTAGTGAAATCGGGAAGTTGGCAGGGTGAGTTACACAAACGCACACAATCAAACCAACTCATTATTGTTCAAAGTCGCTGGACATTGATGTTAGATGATGATGGACAACCTAAATCTATTCTCACAGTAGACACTGATATAACCGCAAAAAAACAACTAGAAAAACAATTTTTTCGCGCTCAAAAAATGGAAACTATTGGTACGTTAGCTGGTGGTATTGCTCATAATATCAATAATAATTTAACACCGATTTTAGGATATGCTCAATTACTTAAAAGTAAATCTCAGTTAGACAAAAATAATTGTCTGGAAATGCTGACTATCATTGAAGATAATGCGAAAAAAGGGGCATCTTTAGTTAAACAACTGTTATCCTTTGCTAATAAGGGAGTGGAAATTAAATATACGATTATACAAATTAATGATTTGATTGAGAATACCATACATATTGTTAAAGAAACCTTTTCATTGCCCAAAGCTATCGAATTTTTTACCTATCTTCCGCCAAAATTATGGACAATAAATGGAGATAGAAATCAACTAGAACAAGTATTAATAAACTTAATAGTTAATGCTAGTCATGCTATGCCTCATGGTGGACATCTCTCTATTTCTGCGGAAAATTTGTATCTTAATGAAGAGATGAGCCAGATAAATCATCATGCTACCGTTGGAAATTATATTGTGATTACGGTTGAAGATACAGGTACGGGAATGTCACCCCAAATAGTAGAGAGAATATTTGATCCATTTTTTACTACCAAGGATATTGGTGAAGGTACAGGATTAGGACTATCCACAGTATTAGGAACTATTAAAAGTCACAAGGGGTTTATTCACGTTGATAGTGAAGTTGGGAAAGGCAGTAAATTTAAAATATTTTTACCATCCGTAAACCAAGAAATTATCTCTTTAGAACCCGATTGTGGGAAATTGTGTCCAGGACAGGGAGAGCTAATTTTAGTAGTAGATGATGAACCCCAAGTTTTGGAAGTTACGAAAACCATTTTAGCTTAATCAGCACCAAGCCCCACGTCTCACTATACCGGAGCGTGGGGATGCCAGTCGCCTGCGACGGGAAACC
>JAKOGY010000409.1 GCA_028658405.1 Dolichospermum sp. ST_sed8
TCCCAACGATCAAGCGCGGATGCAAGCAATACTTGGTCTTGCACGTGTTGCATCAAGTGAATCAAGAGCGCATACATTAAAAGGTAGCCCCGAAGGTGATACTCAGCGTTACACCATCCGTAGTATGTTTATGATGTCATCTATTGCTACTGCATTAAAGCAAGGCGCTGATAAATCACGATTCGCGCAGTTAACTTTACGCAGTCACACCGAAATAGCAAAAGCTGACCGTTTAGCTCATTGGGAATCATTAGACCGTGACCTTGATAAATATATCAGTGATGCAATTGGCCGTCGTTTGCAAGCGCGTACAATTAAATTAATACCCACCATACGCAAATCAATTGCGATCTTTACGCGTGCAGCCGCTGAAGTATTTGATAGCCAACGGCTTGGCGATCAATATGGCACTTTGCTCGCTGGTGCCTGGTCCTTACAATCTTCTGAAATCGTAACCCGCGACCAAGCATGGAAATTAATTGAGCAAAATAACTGGGAGTCTTACAGCCAATCAGTTGAAATATCAGATGAAAAGCGTTGCTTGCAACGTATCCTTCAGCATCAATTCCGCGTTGAAGGTGATAAAACCGTAACCCGTACTATTGGCGAATTGATAGATATTGCGCTTAACCATGCACACGACCTACACGTCGGCGCTAGCGAGGCCCAGGCAGTGCTTGGGCGTAATGGCATCAAAGCCGAGGAGACCGCCATCTACGTGTCAAATACTGCTGATGCAATCGGGAATATCTTACGCGATACACCTTGGGCAAATTGTTGGGCCGTGATTTTAGCTCGCATTCCTAATGCTACAAAAGCTGGCGTAATTTATTTTAAAGGATCTGGCATGTCTGGTCGTGCCGTCAAAATACCGTTAGAAGCCGCGCAAGCGTAAGAAACGTAAGGACACCGTAAGACTGAGAACCCTTACCACCACTCATTTCTTACGCTTCTTACGCTTCTTACGCTTTGTAGGTATAGCTCTCTATAAATAGAAAATAAAAAAAATAAAATAAATCAACTTTTATTTTTTTGCTTCTCTAGTCTATCTATATACCTTTTTTACCGTAAGAAACGTAAGAAAGAGGAAAATCACTGTGCTGGCGGGTGATCTCAGTCTTACGCCTACCGTAAGAGACCGTAAGAAGCGTAAGAAACCAAATGCTTGACCGAATGACCACAGCGAACTACCATCACACCGTTGCCAGCGCCTTGCAAATGCCATCAGTCAAGCAAGCACCAGTAATTGAACGCTTGCATTACCTGATGCAGGAATGCGCGGTTGTGGCCGCTGCCGTGCGGGATAACGCTATGGATGACGGCGAACCGTTGGATCCTGCTGAACTGATTGATTTGATTTCTGATTACCAAGTCGTCCTAGATTTATTAGATGAAGCTTTCAACGTGGAACCTGCCCAGCAAAATGGCGCGTGCAGTATTGGCTAACCGGTTACAATAAATTCAAATAGCTCAACTTTTTGAAGTAAGCAACTAATGCCAGCAATTATTCGCCAGCACTATAAATTGAATTGGGAACTAATAAAAAAAGTTCGTATTCTAGCAGAATTTGGCGGGCCACTAGAGCACATTGCAGCCGCTGTTGGTGTTTCTTATCCTGCGGTTAAGGCGTGGATAAGCAATGCAAGGAAGGGGCAGGGCACCGAATTAGAAACAGCTCTTCTAGCTGCTATTGACGAAGGTCGCGCAAAAGGCGGCAAGTGCGGATTATCCTGCGTTCTCATTTTGATCAGCTTGCGATCAGTACGCGTTAACGCATCTTCACTAGCAAATGTATTAAACATCCACCTAAACCCTTCTGGTGTTGATGCGACTGCAAATTGCCTGATATTGCCAGCACGCAGACGACCAAGGATTTTAGGGAATGCTTTATTGGCGATGGCCGGCATTACTGTGTCTAGTTCATCGCAGAGGCACCACGCAGCATTAATGCCGATGCAACGTTGCCAATTCTCAAAACTGCGGCATAAGATCTTGGTATCGCCTAACGGTAAATGCAGCACGTATTCAGGTAACGGGCTAGCCCTGAACGTGTACGGGATGCTGTACGACTCAAGGAAATCATCAAAATCATTCTGCCAAATATCACGGATTAGCGGGCCAGTCGGTTCCATTACTAGGCCAATAAAGCCTTGGTTAGCTGCCGCTAAAGATACTGCCTTTGCGCATAATGCTCTAGTTTTACCAGCGCCATAACCTGCTGATACACCAAGGATTTGGGTTGTATGATCATTTACGAAATCAAGCTGGCCTGGGTGTAAATCAGCTTGGATTTGTATTAATGTAGCAGGTAAATCAAATGCTTCAATAAATGTTTGGTTTAATTCAATTTGTGCTAGTCGTTTAAGAATCTTCGACATCAACTAACCGCTCGCCTGTTTTTGATTGTATTCGCAATAATAGGTTGCGTTCCTGTTCTGGTGATAACTCAGATTCAGTTAATGCCTGCACTGCAAGTTCAATGCCTTCTTGCCTTGCGCGAACGATTGCTGCATTATCGCTGTAGTGATTACGAAATGCCGGCGAGTGCGTAAGCATCCATTGCGCATCTTTGGTATTGCCTTGCTCAGCCGCTTTTGCAATAATATTTGTTAACCTCATGCCACCTTTTGCGCGACCTTCGTCAATAGCAGCTAGAAGAGCTGTTTCTAATTCGGTGCCCT
>JAKOGY010000410.1 GCA_028658405.1 Dolichospermum sp. ST_sed8
CCTGCCCCCCTTCCCTACGTTAGCGCAGCGTGCCGAAGGCTGGGAAGGGGGGTTTCAAAGCCTCTCCTCGCTTCGGGGAGAGGTTTACAAGAGGGGTTTGTTTATACATTAAAAACTTGTTCATTCATCCTCTAATAGACATCTGGTAAAAATTAAATACGCGTGACCTGAAACCCTTGTAGACACGTTCCATGGGTAGAGATTCTCGGCTCTACATTCAATCTGGGAGATGTCTAATTGATTTGTTTGACTAAATGACAAATTTTTCTGTAATGGTTGCATCATTTAGAGTAACCCGAATTTGGAATTTTTCACCCAATTCAGCACAAAATTTTAATTGAATGTAATTATCTCGTTGTTCTCTGGCTTTTACTTCTAAAAATGCCTCTCCATTTTCATATAATCCTGCTAATTGTAAATCTGCTGGTAAATAGGGTTTAGTTCCCATTGGATATACCCGCAAAAGCACAGCATAAGTTTTATCTATCTTGGGTAAAATAGCCACCATTAAAGCTACAGAATTTCCTGCTAACTGCATTCCTAAATCCATAATCCGTCTAGCAGTAATTACAGGATGATTGGGTGTAATTGTCCATAAAACTTCTGCTAGAGTCCAACGAATTTCTTCATCATTGGTAGTTTGTAAAAGATAAACAAGAATATCGTTTACTTCTCTATCTAAATTTGATAATAATCTTGATGGTAAGATTTTTTCCCAACTTCGCTGGGGATACAATTGTTCAATAACTTGCCAAACTTTTTTGGGTGTATCTATTTCAAATCCTCTGATTTTTGGAGAACGAAAAGCTAATTGTGGGCTTTTTTGTAAAGCTAATTCTTCTACACTTTGCCATTGAGATGTATATATTCCTTCTAACCATTGTCGCAACTGCACACCAGAAAATTGATGATAATATTCTATGAATGTTTCTAATGGTTGTAACTGTTCTAGGTTGATTTCTGTTGTGGTAATTTGTGCTAAAAAGCCTCTGATTTTTCCTTCTTGGCAGGTTTGATTAATTTCTACTACTACATAACCAAAACGCTGATTACAAACTTCGGAAGGAATATGACAAATATGATCACCTGTTCTAATATATCTACATTCTAAATGTCCAATTCCAGTTAATACTAAATCTGCCACATTTGCTCCCATTCTGCCCCAAGAATCCCAACTATGACTGGCTTCTATTGTGGTGGAAATATCTAACATTTGTAAGTAATTATTAACAACTTGGACAGCTAAAGTATTGAGATAAATTTGTTTAGCTTTATCTTGATTTGGTTGCTCTTGGGCAAATTGCAAAGCTGTATCTCTGAACTTTGCAGAAATAGGAATAGAAATGCTTTGTTGTTCAGTAGAGTAATTCATAATTTATGATATATCGAAATAACCTTCACTATCAAAATAAGCTTGAGATTTACCAAAATTGAGCAGACGGGGAAAGCATTGACGTTGATAGAAATTGCTAAGAGTTGCTACAGGTATATCAAACTCTAAAGATAAATCTATCCAAGCTGTTTCTGGTGGTAAACGACGGGTAATTAAAACATAACAATTAACATCTGGACGATCTCTAATATGAATACGTTGCAGTTGGGTGGATTCATTTTTCAACCATTCTTGAATTTCATTTAATATTGGTCTTGGTTCTGGTGGTGCAGGAATTAAATTCGCCGAATCTATTTGCTGTTCATTGTCTTCTAACAGGAAATTAAATTTCTTTTTTTGTTCATAAAAACTAATCTTTTTATCTTGCAAGCGATAACTTAAATAATTATTAATCCAAGTTATTACACTAGCTTTTTCAGGATTATATGGTTCTTTGGCGGTAGTTGCTTCACAGAGATTGCGGCAAAAAAACCACCAAGTTTCCTGTAAGGCTTCTTCGGCATCAGGTATACCTGTACCGCGCCATAATTTACCTGTTTTTTGAATTAGTGAAATAATCTGATTGAGTCCTTTTTGACGGGCAAGACTACCACTAGAATGTTGACAGGTTTCTTGAATAAGTTGGAGGATTTTTACTTCTAATTCATCCATTTTCTTAGGTTCATTTAGTTGCGATACATAATACCATTTTCTCGAATTTACTATATAGCAGCAACAACATTACAGCGGTTTCCGCTCTTATGAGGTACATCTTAAGCCCCCTCATCGCTTGCGGGGAGGGGGTTGGGGGTGGGGTTCTTGTACCTCATAACATCGGGAAGTGCTGTATCAATGTTTATTTTCGTTTATTTTCTTAAGTAAATCGAGAGTTTTTTGATATTCAGCCATTTTTCCTTGTTGTAGAAATAGTTCAAATGCTTTCTGTAAATCAGCGATCGCTAAATTAGCGATCGCTTTTTTTAGTTCGGAGGTATTATCTTTGGTGAATAAGGAGCCGATGAGGTAGAAGAGACAGGAATAATCGTTTCTTTTACATATTGGTGGCCTTATATGTCCAGTTATCTTTTGAATTTTACCTACTGATTGATAACGGATAGCAGCTCGATTATAGTAGGCTTCTGCATAGTTAGGATTAATCCGCAGGGCTTCATTGAAATCTTCAAGGGCTTCATTGAAATCTTCAATCCCTCCTTTCAATTGAGCGCGGGTAACACCTCGATTATAGTAAGCTTCTGCATAGTTAGGATTAATCCGCAGGGCTTGATTATAATCTTCAATCGCACCTTT
>JAKOGY010000411.1 GCA_028658405.1 Dolichospermum sp. ST_sed8
ATTTAGTGAACTATGTTGAAAAAATCATTCGAGAATTTGGAAAAGAATATAAAATTAATTTTGCTTAGGTACTTAATAAAGTCAAAATATGGAATTTCTTTTTGTTTACGTCACTTGTAAAGACCGTGCTGAAGCTCTTAACGTAGGTAAAGCCGTAGTAGAATCCCGTCTTGCAGCCTGTGCCAACATAATTGACGGTATGGATAGTATTTATTGGTGGCAAGGTGAATTACAAGTAGAAAAAGAAGCGATTTTAATTATGAAATCGCGCCGTGATTTATTCGCAGAACTAACAGCTAAAGTAAAATCAGTACACTCTTATCAAGTACCTTGTGTAGTGGCTTTACCAATTGAACAAGCAAATCAGGATTACCTGAATTGGTTAATGGCAGAAACCAAGGCTACAGATATTACCAAATAATTGCAAGTTTTACATTACCTTATTATTGAGGGAAACTAGAGAGCGATCAATAGTTTTGTGAAAGTGTCATCCAAATGAAATTTTTTGTATTTAAGACCAATGTGGGTTAAAAAATTCCAAAAGAGTTGACCGCCAAAAATCTTTAATGGCAAGGCTTTTGGCGATAGCGAAGCGCTCCGTAAGAATCGCTCTAATTTCTTAGCGTACAAAACTCCCAAATTGGCACAGTCTAGCCTATCAGGGGGAACTCCAATACTTACTTCCACTCTTGCGGCTGCTGGTCCTTTGCCATTATGCGTTAAGGAAATTTCTTATGTACCTTTTGCTTGGATGCCTTAATTTTTTCCAAACTTGATTGTTGTGCGGAAATCAAATTTCCGCCCCAATACCAATAATTTTATTTCAAAGAGCGATTTTTACGGCGGGCTTTGCGATTCTTACGAAGTGCTTTGCGATTCCTACGAAGTGCTTTGCGATTCCTACGAAGTGCTTTGCGATTCCTACGAAGTGCTTTGCGATCGCTACGGTGCGCTCAGTGCAAGGTATATTTACGCAGTTTTTATACTCTCCATGTAAATGTAATGAGCTTGAATCTAAATGGGAATATTTAGTTTCTATTCCAAATTTCTTGACTACTTCTAAGGCAATTATTAGGAATATTTTTGTTAATCCATATTTATAGAGCTAGAAGTCTTTGATCAAGCATAATGTAAACAAAGATAGCCCAGATATCGAATTACTAAGTTTTTTATAGGAAAGAAGGAAATCACAGATAGTGGCAAAATTTAACTACAAATCATCTCTTTGTCTCTTCAAGACAATTTTTCTGATTTCTATGACTACTGTGGGTACAGTGGTCATCATGCCACGTATTGTTGAATCTCAGACACCAAAAAAAACCGCCATCTCTCCTTTTTGTCAAACATTATCGGAGAAATTGAGTCCTTTTGGGGATATGGGGAATAGTCCCGATTTATCTCTAGCATTAGATCAAGCGATCTCTAAAGGTGGTGATTTGAATCAACCCTGTGATATTTTTGGTGAAAAATGGCTACCGCTCAACTTTTTTCTATCTAACAACGAAGCACTGGCTGAACGTTTGATCCAAGCTGGAGCGAATGTGAATGCCAAGGATGGGAAAGGAGGTACTCCCCTGCATTATTTAGGAAAATCTGAGAAAAATGCCCGATTGCTTCTGGGCAGAGGAGCAAAAGTCAATGTCCGCAACCAAAATGGTGATACCCCACTGCACAATCTTTTTCGTCAAAAAACGGCTGCTGTAATGAAACTTTTGATTGATCAAGGCGCTCAGGTTAACGCTAGAAATCAGGAGCAAATGACACCGCTACATTTTGCTGATAATGCTGATATTACCGAGCTATTGATTCGCAGTGGTGCAGATGTAAACGCCCGTAGCAATCAAAACTGGACACCATTACACTACGCAGCATCAAATCTAGAAGTCGCCAAAAAACTCATCCAAGCAGGGGCGGATCTGACTATCCAACATCGTAATGGGGCTGTAATTCACTCTCCGGAGATTAACCCCACAGTATTAAAACTCCTGCTTGATCGGGGAGTTAATGTTAATCTACGTAATCCCCAAGGGCAAACTCCGCTCCACGTTCATCGTTTCCAGCCCTCTCTGGTGAAATTGCTACTGGCTCAAAAAGCCCAGGTTAACCTACGAGATGCTCAAGGCAAAACCCCTCTGTATGATGTCAGCCTGGGAGTAGCTCAACAACTGGTTGCGGCTAATGCAGATTTAAATGTTCAAGATAATTTAGGCAGAACACCTCTACAACAAGCAGTATTGGAGGAGCAGAGTTTTTTTGGACCGGAATTAGTAACACTATTTCTCAGTAAAAATGCTAGGGTTGACCTCAAAGATAAGCAAGGTAAGACCGCTCTGGACTTGGCTCGACAACTTAATAAAACCCAAATTATTAATTTGTTAGAACGCCATATTGCTGCGAAAAAATCCTCTGGTGGTGGAACAACTACAACCAAAGCAACCGCCAAACTCCAACAGTTACTCAATGCCAAAAACTGGAAGGCTGCTGATCAAGAAACCCGTCGTCTTTTATCACCTCAAAAAGATCCCTACGGACCTAACGCTGCAAAAATACCCCTAAATTTAATTCAAGAGATTGATCGAGCCTGGTTAAAGGCTAGTGATGGACGGGGTGAAATGAGCAACGGTACAGAAAGTTACGCTAAGGCTGAAACGATTACTGGATAAGCTTTTCAAAATTACT
>JAKOGY010000412.1 GCA_028658405.1 Dolichospermum sp. ST_sed8
CTATTCGGAACCATTACAGTTACTCAAAATATTTATTGACTTTAAATTAACTACAAAACTCTCATATATTTATAATATTATGAACCTATTGTCGGAAAATGTCAATAGATGTCTGAAGATTTGATCTCCTATTCTTTACTCTTATTTATTTAAACTCCCCAGGCCGGATTCGAACCAGCGACCAATCGATTAACAGTCGATCGCTCTACCACTGAGCTACTGAGGAACGCTTTTCACTTAAAATATAATAACCCGAAATCCAAATTAACGCAAGGGGTTTTGGAAAAATTTTTTAACTTTTTTTTAATTGCTGCTGAAACCACTCACTTTAAATACCCCAAAACCTTTCCAGCAGCTACATTCAGAGATTTATAGATTGGAAAATTTATAACCCCATGCGTAATTCCGTTAGCCGTTGTTTGGCTTTAGCATCAATCCCATTCATCAAAAATCTACTTTTAGGTTGTTTTTGCGACTGATACCTATGGCGCATTCGACAAACCGTAGTTTCCACTTCTCCACATAGTTGATGCGCTGATAACCATTCAGCACCATAACCCATAACTGTTAACTGCTGCGCCCGATCTGATGTAGCGACAATCATGCGAGAAATTAAAGATTGGGCTATTTGCTGACGGAGAGACGCACAGGTTTTTTCTATATATGTGTCTGCGGTCTGGCCAAAATCCGTATAATGTACCTTTAAGAATTCTGTAATAGTTTCTCTATTACTAGGAGTGTTTTGATGTTGAGCATCAAACACCACTTGAGTTTCATAACCTTGGAAGGCACTATAATTAGTCATTACATCCACTAATTCACTGCGTGCAGCCTCAAGTCCGGCATAATCACGGGTTTTTATCAAGCAAGGCCAAGCGCCTATAATATTGTAGCCGTCTACTAAGAGAACGGCCGGGACTGGAGAACGAGACATGGTTTTTAATCACAATTATCTAGAGTTAACAAAAATCATTCATAAGACTTATATTAAATGAAGCATTGCTTGTAATCCCATGTTACAAAAAAGAAAAAATGCTGGTTACATTCAAAATTAAACCCTAAGATAGAAGCCATTATTCCGAAAACGCCTCTAAAAATAAGGCTTGCTGAAGTTGTTTTCTTTAAAAAATATTTTTTCCCAGTCTTCAAAATTTCATGTTTCGTTATATTAAAAAACCAGATACCTATACAGCATCCTGTATTCTGGCATCTGGTTATTGATTATCAAAATTAGGTATTGTTACTCGGTGACTCGGTGACTAATGATTGGGCGCAGGCCCTGCGCCCCTACTGATCTACTTGAATTAATCGCTGTTTGAGACGTTCTGCTTCACCAGAATCAACTAAACAGCCTTTTTCTAATAGAAAAGCACCATCACAGTAATTTAACTCTTCTAACCGATGAGTTACCCACAAAGCCGTAATACCGCGACTTTTGACTAGGTTACGCACACTAGCTACTAAATCGAGTTGACTATCTGGATCTAGTAAAGCAGTGGGTTCATCTAATAATAGAACATCAGAATGACGAGCGATCGCTCCAGCAATTGCCACCCGCTGTTTTTGTCCACCAGAAAGGGCGTAAATCGGCCGTCGCTGTAGAGACAATAAATTTACTGCTCCCAAAGCTTCCTCAACCCTGGCTCTGACCATAGCAGGTTGTAACTTTTCCGCCACCAATCCAAACGCCACATCAGCGCCAACTGTTGGCATTACCAATTGATGATCAGGATTTTGAAACACAAAACCAACGGGAGGTAACACCATAACTTCCCCCGATTGAGGAGCTAATAAACCTGCTATTAATCTCAGAAGCGTAGATTTACCACTGCCGTTTGTCCCCAAAAGCATCCAAAACTCACCTTTAGGTACTTGAAGAGAGCAAGATTTGATTACTTGCTCCCCATTAGGCCAAAAGAAGTTTAAATTATTAACTTCGATGCCCACTGCTGTCATGTTTATACCTTGAGTTATTCAGCAGTAAAAGCAGCAAAGCCAGGTGGTTTACCACTATTAGCAGCAGCACTATCTTTTTGGATAATCTGGACTCCTGAAATTTCACTAGCACGGACAGCAATCTTTTTGTCTGTTTTGCCTTCGCACTTGAGTTCCACAATATCAGGGTTGCCAGAGCGCATAGCCGCCAAAATTAGTTGATAGACAGCTTCGGCATCTTCAGTAGACTTACGTTGTACTGATATGGAGAAAGCAGTATTTTTGATGCTTAAGTCAATAGTAAACATTTAGAATTAATCAATTTTCACTGTATGACCTATTATAGCGTCATTCGTAGGGGCGCAGGGCCTGCGCCCAGTCATTAATAAGTAATTAAGAACAATCCCCAAATAAAATTTTTTTTCCAGTCCACTAGCACAATTAGAGATTTTCACCTATTATGATAGAAAGCGTAAAAAATTGTAAACTAGGTTGACAATCTAGTTGAATTTCTGTATAGGCCATTATTTGCCATTTGCAGACGCATAAAATCCGTAATTATAAAACATTTTGGAGATTTGCTCTTATGACCATCGCAGTTGGACGCGCCCCTAGTAGAGGCTGGTTTGACGTATTAGATGACTGGTTAAAGCGCGATCGCTTCGTATTCGTAGGCTGGTCAGGAATATTATTATTCCCCTGTGCCTTCCTTGCGTTAGGCGGTTGGTTAA
>JAKOGY010000413.1 GCA_028658405.1 Dolichospermum sp. ST_sed8
AAAGAACCGTGGGGCGCACGGTGTAGGGGCGTATTGCAATACGCCCCTACGCAGTTAATGTCCGGATTAGGAGTCACGCTCGTTGCCCACACTCACCTGAAAAGGAGTGTGTGGACTACACCTGGCATAACAAATCCTTTACCCAGTTATATTCCTCTAAACCCAGCAATAAATGGTTTTTTAGAGGCATTCAATTTTAATCTTTTTGACTTGCAAGAATCCTTAAATATTGCAGGATTAGATATAAAATTGCCCATTGGTTGAAGATTGTAAGCCCCCTGAATAAATTGTATCACTATACAATGTTTCTTTTGATATATATACAGGAAAATATTGTATAGTGATTCTTGCTGTTTATTTCTTAATCTCTGCGAACATATATTCTATACTCAATTGTTGCCAGAATTGAAATCACAGGGAAAAACAATTTTAGTAATTAGTGATGATGATCATTATTTTCATTTAGCCGATAGAATTATTAAACTAGACTATGGCAAAATTCAATTTGATCAAATACCACAAAATTAGGAATTAAGTTTTATTCCCGGTCTGAATCCTCATTCGTAACCATAAGGCAGTACGTCACAGTTTGATTTTTACGGCTCTTGCAGTAGAACCATAATTTATCATTAACTTGATAAATAGCGGAAAAATGGGAGAAATTTATCAATAAACATAAAAAAGTGAAATGCAAACTTATGTAAACAGGGTATTTATTTTCTAGCTTATTAGTTATATGATCAGTGTGGTTAGTGTTAGGACTCTGTAAAAACTTGAGATAAATTGTGAGGCTGTTTTATGCCTAAATTGAATTTTCAACAGCCAATTAATAATGCTGCTAGGATTATAGAAGAATATTCAGTCGGAAAACGAAACTTTGAAAAAGCAGAATTAGCAGAGGCTAATTTACAAAACTTGGACTTGAAAGGCTCTGATTTCAGTTATGCTGATTTAAGTACGGCTAACCTACGTGGGGCAAATCTGCGAGGATGTGATTTGAGTTATGCTGATTTAAGTGAAGCTAATTTACAAGATGCAGATTTGCGCGGTGCAATGCTATTTTCTGCGAATTTGCGTCAAGCTAATTTACAGGGAACGCAGTTGGAAAAAGCAGATTGCGATCATAATACCCATTTTCCCCCAAATTTTGACGCTATTGCAGCAGGTGTAAATATGAGTAAGCAATTAGTATAGATACTGGGGCGGCTATATGAGCCGCTTTTTATTTGTACCCAGATCATTATAAAAGGTTAAAAGTATTCTATTTTATAAGTTCAAATCTAAAATAGCATATTTCATCAGTTTTTGCAAATTGTAATTTAATAACCTAATTTTTTCTTGTCAAAATTAAGGGACTTCCAATTAAAAAAATACCCAAAAATTTCTTGTAGTGCGGGACGAAAAGCCCGCTAATCATCAAGGACGGGCAGGATGCCCATCCCACAAAATTGGGTAATTTATTTTTTGGTGTTCCCTTAGTTAAATTTAAGATGCAGCTTTACAAAAATCATCTTCATATAGAAATGGTATTAAGCTAAATTAGATTAATAAAATAAGTATCAAGGAGAAACTATGTCAGCGGAAAAGCCTAGTATTTTGGTAACAGGGGGAGCAGGATATATTGGTTCTCATACGGTGTTAGCACTCAAGCAAGCTGGTTATGAGGTGGTAATCCTGGATAATTTGGTATATGGACATCGTGATTTAGTAGAACAGGTTTTACAGGTAGAATTGATAGAAGGAGATACGAGCGATCGCATTTTATTAGATAATCTTTTTCAGACTCGCCATTTTGCCGCAGTTATGCACTTTTCTGCCTATGCTTATGTAGGTGAATCTGTAACTGATCCAGCCAAATACTACCGTAATAATGTTTTAGGAACACTGACACTATTAGAGTCAATGTTGACAGCTTCTATTAAGAATTTTGTCTTTTCTTCCACCTGTGCTACCTATGGTGTCCCAAATTTTATTCCTATTACAGAAGATCATCCCCAAAATCCCATTAATCCTTATGGTGCAACTAAATTAATGGTAGAAAGGATATTAACTGATTTTGATGTGGCATACAATTTTAAATCAGTGCGTTTCCGCTACTTTAATGCTGCTGGTGCTAACCCAGAAGGATTACTAGGAGAAGATCATCATCCCGAAACCCATTTAATCCCTTTAGTGTTACAAACAGCATTAGGTCAAAGAGAAGCTATTAATATTTTTGGTACTGATTATCCCACTCCTGATGGTACTTGTATTCGGGATTATATTCATGTAAATGATTTAGCAGATGCCCATATTTTGGGTTTAGAATATTTATTGAATGGTGGAGATAGTGACGTTTTTAACTTAGGAAATGGTAACGGTTTCTCAGTCCGAGAAGTCATTGCTGCGGCTGAAGAGGTAACAGGTATGGTCATAAAAGTAGAAGAATGCGATCGCCGTCCTGGAGATCCTCCAGCCTTAATTGGTACAAGTGAAAAAGCCAGAAAAATCTTAAATTGGCAACCCCAATATCCAGGTATTAAAGATATCGTCTCTCACGCTTGGCAATGGCATCAACAAAGGCATAAATAAAAACCCTAGTACCGCAGAGCGGAAGTTAAAATTAAGGGACTTCCAATTAAAAAAATACCCAAAAATTTCTTGTAGTGCGGGCCGA
>JAKOGY010000414.1 GCA_028658405.1 Dolichospermum sp. ST_sed8
AACTCAGGGTGGTCTGGTCAGCACGGCTTGCTTGATTACTCTTGCAAGCCCAGTCCCTTTAGGGCTGGGTTACTGACTGGAGGTATTGATAATCACGAAGTATTTGGCTATTTTTGTAGTACAATACTACAAAAGACGTTGAGCTATCACCGCATACAAAGGATCTCCACCTGCTACTCCCAACCACTGTAAGAAACTTGGTGTTGTTGAGGTTGAGGAAATCACTTCTGGGGTTGTGAATCCTGGGACTAAGCTAAAGTATCCCCTCACCAATTCTACTCTAAAAGCTTCTGAACCGTCTCGCCAGGCTTGAATTGCCTTTTGAAAAAACATCCGGTTAGAAAAACTGATAATTGCTATGCCACCAGGTTTAAGAATACGGTGTATTTCTGAAAATACAGCTTCTGGATATTGGATATATTGCACAGAAACACAGTTAATAACAGCATCAAAGTCTTGATCTGGGAAAGGTAACTGGGGATTTGTGTTGATATTTTGGACAAAGTAATGATTTAACTGCGGATTTCGGGCTAGTTCCTCAGCATTGAGTCCATGTCCTTCTACATGAGCAAAATCTATATCTTTGGGTAGATGCGATACCCAGCTACTCATCAAATCAAGAATACGGGTATTTGCTGGCAATCGCTGACTATATAAATCAGTTAATTGTTGAATAAAACCCTCATCTACATGAGTGACAAAGCGAGGATAACTATAGAATAACTGATCATCCGAGTCATCTAACTTAATGCGTTGATTTGGTTGCAGTGGCATAAATATCTTTTTTACCCGATTGAATAATTTTGACTAGTATTTTAATTGATAAGTTACCATCCTAACTTAAATTGTTTTCTTTTAGTAAATACTAAATTTACAGTCTTCATAAATGTTTTTAAATTCACCTCTAATTATCGCTATTTTACAATTAATTCGGCTATTTTGGCAATTACCATATTGTAAATTGTTACTTTGGCTACTTCCTTTATTGCTATTTACGTCTGGGGAAACCAGTCTCATGGCTCATGATGAAACACTTTATGCTTTGAGAGCCAGACAAATTTTTGAAACTGGGGATTGGGTATCTCCTTGGGGTAATCCTCATCATAAAACACCTGGTTTTTATTGGTTGATTGCTATTTTTTATCAGCTATTTGGTGTGAGTGATACAACTGCGCGAATCCCAACAATGATTGCTGGGATTTTGAGTATATTTGTTATTTATCAAGTTGGGGAAATTCTCTTATCTCAAAAATTAGCATTTCTGGGAATGATGATTTTAAGCGTAGAATTTCTGTGGGTACAATATTGTCGGTTATCTACACCAGATTTACCAACTATATTATTAGTATTTATAGGAATTTTCTCACTATTAAAATCTGATATAGATATTCAAAACCGACATTTTTATGGTTTTATTACCGGGTTAAGTTTTGGCTTAGGCTTTTTGATGAGAAGCTTAATGATTTTTTTGCCAATGGTAGCATTATTACCTTATTTAATTATAGATCATCGCCGTCATCGTCATTTAACTAACCCAATGTTGTATTTAGGGTTTTTAGTTGGTTTAATTCCTACCTTAATTTGGCTTTATTTCAGTTGGTTGCGTTATGGTAGCGATAGTATTGGGGCTTTATTAGGATTTGTCATAGAATTAGGTAGTCATGAACAACATAATAATGGCATTTTATTTTATGTGTGGAATCTAGCTTTAAAATCTTTTCCTTGGCTATTTTTTAGTTTATTAGGTTTAGTTTTAGTAATTCGGCGTTCACTTTCTAAATATCCATTAATATTAATCGGATTTCCTGTTATCTTATTTATTGAAATTAGTATATTTTCTACTCGTTTCTCTCATTATAGTCTTGGTATTTATCCATTTATTGCTTTTCTAGCTGCGGTGGGTTTAGATTGGTTAGGAAAAATCTATCAAAAAGGATTTGCTGATCAATTTTCATCTAATCAGATGGTTTATTTACCGAGAAATATTAGTTATGCTTGGGGAATATTAGGCATAATTTTAGTTGTAGCTGGAACAGGTATTTTAGTTTGGGGTGAGGTGGATATTCACAAATATGCAATTTTGTTGATATATTCTGGTTTTGGTAGCTTGATTGTGCCATTAGTCTGGATAGGTAATTTTCATTATCACTGCAAGTTTCTGACTTCTCATTATTGGCTATGTGGGTTATTAATTAGCTGTTGGTTATCTATAGCTACAGCGGGTAATTTAGGTTTGTTAGGTGATTTTAACCCAAAATTTAGAATATTTTACGAACAAGAATCAATTAATAAAATTTTGCATAAAAATCCTATTAACTTTGTCAAAGGAAAAGGATTTAATGATAAAGAATCGCTATTAATTTATTTTTATACACCCCATTATGGCAAAACTGTAGAGGCAATTTCTCAGTTACCTGTTTTAAGTTATGCTTGGATTTATCAACCAAGTTCAGTCGGTTTAGCAACACATTATCGAGTTATTGGTAGTTTTAAAGATTATCAATTAATTCAGGTTTTATCTACAATATTTGATTTTTGATATATTACGTATGGTGGGCATTGTCTACAATATCATGATTATGGTGGGCATTGTCTACAATATCATGATTATGGTGTGCATT
>JAKOGY010000415.1 GCA_028658405.1 Dolichospermum sp. ST_sed8
GATACCGCAAGGGTTCTAAGTTAAGTGGACTCGTTGAACCAAGAATCTCAGTGGCTAAAGCCAGTGAGAGTGTCAATTCCGTCGTTCCTGCAACTTCCGATAAACAGCCTTTAAATCAACTTTGTGATGTGCTAAAGCCACAAGGGTATGATAAAATAAATCTGCAACCTCACCCGCAATACCATCCGCATCATCATCCTTGCAAGCCATGACTACCTCCGCGCTTTCCTCACCAATCTTTTTCAAAATCTTATTATCACCACCAGCCAATAACTTACAGGTATAAGAACTTTCATTGGGATGATCACGGCGATCGCATATCACCTCATACAACTGTGATAAACTATCCCCTGGTGGTGGTGTCACCGTGCCATCAACCTGATGAAAACAACTACGTTCCCCAGTATGACAAGCAACATCACCCAACTGTTCCACACCTATCAATAGAGCATCGCTATCACAATCATAACGAATACTCTGCACCTTCTGAATATGTCCAGAAGTCTCGCCCTTATGCCAAAATTCCTGACGAGAACGACTCCAAAACCAAGTTTCCCCAGTTTCTAAAGTCTTTTGTAATGATTCTTGATTCATCCAAGCCATCATTAGTACAGTACCATCCAAATAATCTTGGATAATTGCTGGGACTAAACCCTGATCATTGTAGCGAATTTTTTCCACAGGGATAGCAGATTGGAGAGATAACTGTTGAGAAGAAGACATACTAGTTAATTTACCATAATTCTTTGACTCAACATACCATTTTTAGCTAATTCCAAAGCAAGAGAAATTTACAAGCAGCTTTTCACCCTATTCTAAGATAGAAGCTCAATTTTAATCACCAATCATTAGGAGATACCCTTGGTAAACACCTCAATTAAAACCACAAAATCACAAGAAATCTTTGCTGCTGCTCAAAATCTTATGCCCGGAGGAGTCAGTTCTCCCGTTCGCGCATTTAAATCCGTTGGTGGACAACCCATAGTATTTGATCGTGTTAATGGCGCTTATATTTGGGATATAGACGGCAACAAATACATTGACTATGTTGGGACATGGGGACCAGCTATTTGTGGTCATGCTCATCCAGAAGTAATATCTGCACTGCACACAGCCCTAGAAAAAGGAACAAGTTTTGGCGCTCCCTGCGTCCTCGAAAACGTATTAGCTGAAATGGTCATTGATGCTGTTCCTAGCGTCGAAATGGTCAGATTTGTCAACTCTGGAACGGAAGCTTGTATGTCCGTATTAAGACTGATGCGAGCCTTCACTAACAGAGAAAAAATTATCAAGTTTGAAGGTTGCTATCACGGACACGCGGATATGTTCTTGGTAAAAGCTGGTTCTGGTGTGGCTACTCTGGGCTTACCAGACTCACCAGGAGTACCAAAAGCAACAACAGCCAGCACCTTAACCGCGCCTTTCAATGATTTAGAAGCAGTAAAAGCCTTATTTGAAGAAAACCCCAACGAAATCGCCGGTGTCATTCTCGAACCCGTAGTTGGTAACGCTGGTTTTATTACCCCTGATGCCGGTTTCTTAGAAGGACTACGGGAACTTACCCAGGAGCATGGGGCATTATTGGTATTTGATGAAGTGATGACAGGCTTCCGCATTGCTTACGGTGGCGCACAAGCAAAATTTGGTGTTACTCCCGACTTGACCACTATGGGTAAAGTCATTGGTGGTGGTTTACCTGTAGGCGCTTATGGTGGTCGCCGCGATATCATGTCAATGGTTGCCCCCGCAGGCCCAGTTTATCAAGCAGGGACTTTATCCGGTAATCCTTTAGCCATGACAGCCGGGATTAAAACCCTAGAACTACTTAGTAAACCTGGTACTTATGAGTATTTAGAAAAGATTACTAAACAGTTAACTGATGGCTTGCTGAAAATCTGCTCAGATACGGGTCATGCTGCTTGTGGTGGTAATATCAGTGCCATGTTTGGGCTGTTCTTGACTGCTGGTCCTGTTCATAACTATGAAGATGCGAAAAAGGCAGATACAGCTAAATTTGGTCGTTTTCATCGCGGAATGTTAGAGCATGGTATTTACTTAGCACCATCTCAATTTGAAGCTGGCTTTACTTCTTTAGCACACACCCCTGAAGACATTGAGCAGACATTAGCCGCTGCCAAAGAGGTGCTGTCTAGTCTGTAAATAAGTAAGTAAGAGGTAAAAGGCAAAAGTAAAGATAAATTTCTTTGCTGTTCCCTTTTGCCTCTTCCCTGCCTCTACGAGCAATTTAAGAAATTAAACTAGATTTTTATAGTTGATAATGATTTAATGGCTACAATTAGAAGTAGTCTCAAATAACTTTGGAAAATAGTTCGGGAAATAGTTCAAAAAATTCCCGCATAAATAACCTAGTAGTCTGTCAAGAACTAATTGACGGGTTCATTTGTTGCCATTTTGATTCTTCCTTCTTCCTTCGTGTCCTTCGTGCCTATCCCTGACGGTCCCGTGAGGGATACGTGGTTCGTTTCTTATCCGTCAAAATTTATTTGACAGACTACTAGCAGAAATTTGAATTTGCTTTTAGCTTAAACAGTAGAAGCCTCTCACCTACCCGATAGGGAGGTGATGAGATGAATACGCGTGAGTGACGAATTGCCC
>JAKOGY010000041.1 GCA_028658405.1 Dolichospermum sp. ST_sed8
TCTTCGTATACCGTAGTATTTGTTAAGAAAAATAAGCAAATAAGCAACTAGTTATCTACCTTATCTATCCTTTTCCAGTTTTGGCTACTATATCTTGTTCTCGTTGCCATCAAATTATTGATAGTCAAGCAATTACTTGTCCCCAGTGTCGGTTATTGCTGAAAGCTCACGGACATCCTGGTATTCCCCTGCACCGCGCTCCAGAAAATGAGCATTTATGTGACAGTTGTACCTATCACTTTGATCATACCTGTAATTTTCCTCAATATCCCTATGCTCAAAACTGTACTCTCTATCAAAATATAGAAGAAATTAAATTAGAACTTCAAAAGCAAAATTCTCATCATAGCTTGAGTAGAAGGTTTAATGGTTGGATAAAACGCCATCAAACTTTGTTATTAATACTAGCTTTGTTATTAGGTTGTTTATTAATAACCTTGTTTACCTCTTGAAATAACATGGAAATTTTAATTCTAAATTCTAAATTCTAAATTCTAAATTCTTAATTCCTTGATGAAACCTCTTCTTCAAATACTTCTACATCAAACCAAAAAGTAGTCCCGACACCAACTTCACTCACCAAATTAACTTGACTATGATGTCTGTCAATAATGTTTCTGACAATTGATAAACCTAAACCTGTTCCTTCGAGAGTATGAACTCTATTTTCTACCCGAAAGAATCGGTCAAAAATTGCCTGTTGGTCTTCTGGTGCTATACCAATTCCTGTATCACTAATTTCAATTCTAACTTTACCAGCATGATGATGAGAATTAGAATTAGCATCTAGTTGATAAGCACGGATAACTACCTTACCACCTGCTAGAGTAAATTTCAGAGAATTACCAATTAAATTACCAAAAACTTGTAGTAATAAATCATAATTTCCTAGGACTAAAGGTAAATCAGGAGTCATTTCTTGGAATAGTTCAATACCTTTATCTCTAGCATTAAGCTGATAGGTGCGTAATGTCTGTTCTAGTGCTTGTGATAAATCTACTTTATCAAAACTGTAACTCCGACCTGATTCAAGTTTTGATAAATCTAAAACATCATTAACTAAACGGGTGAGTCTATCAGTTTCATTATTAACTGTTTGTAGAAATTCCTGGCGCTCATCAATACCTAAATCTTCGCCATAATCATGTAAAGTTTCAATATAGGTTTTGATGTTAAATAGAGGTGTCCTTAATTCATGGGAAATATTGCTAATGAATTGGCTTTTTGCTTCATTTAGTTCTACCTCACGGCTAATATCTTGAACAGTGATAGCGATACCTTTAATACTTTCCCTTTGTAGGTTAAGAACTGTGGTTAAAACAATGCGAATTGTGCGGGGAGTGGGTTGTTTGAGAAGGATGCGAAATTCCGCACTTTCACATTCGCCTGCTGCCATTTCATACAAAGTTCGGGATATTTCCATTTGGACAGTATGGGGTAAGTGATGCAGGATATTACTACCCACAACATCCACACTTTCCCAAGCAAAAATTCTTCTAGCTGCGGGATTGACTAATATTACTTGCATATTATTATCAATCAAGACTGCACCATCAGCAATAGTGGAAACTAAAGTTTCTAATTTAGCTTTTTCGGCAGTTAATTCTTCAATATTTTGTTCTTCATAACGCTCTAGCTTTTCTGCCATTTCATTAAAGCTGAAAATTAGCTCTCCTAGTTCACCACCTAATGGGATACCTATCCGTTGTTTAAAATTTCCAGCCGCAATTTGTTTAACACCAACTAGCAGTTCTTTGATAGGTTTAGTAATAGTTAAAGCATTAATTACTCCTGCTAAAATCACCATGACCCAAATTGTGATAAAAACGGCAATTGTAACATCACGGGTGAAATTAGTGGATATAACTGCGGTTTGGTTAGGGTTAATGCCAACTGCTAATACACCTAAATATTTTTTATCTACTATCAGAGGCACAAATACATCGGTAACTGCACCGTCGGGGGTGCTATGTTGCCTAACCATTAGCTGATCTTGATTACCAGAATAATCTTCTGGTAGTTGAATATGTCGCTTAATGGTGAGGGAGTTTTCTACCTCTGATTCCGAAAAAGGAATACCAAAGAAGATTTGCCCAGTTTCATCAGCATATAGCATATAACGCACGCTAGAAGTAGCTCTGTAGAAACGTTGGGAAAATTGGGCAAGTTCAGTGAGATTATGATCAGCAATTAGAGGAGCTACATTAGCAGCCAGCAGTAATCCTAGATCACGACCAAAGCGGGTATCATTAAGCCGTGCATCTTGCTGAATTGTGTTGATAGCCCAGAACGTCAAACCACTCATTACTAAGGACACCATCAAGGTAGCCACGGCTAAAAGCTTGGTCTGAAGTGTGAATTCTGACCACCAATTGGCGATACTTTCTACCAGAGAAGCGGTCACTTTGGACACAGTAGAAACAAATTCATCTCGGAAATTCATCAAAAAAGACAGCATCTTAAAATACAAGTGTTAGTAAGTAGTTAGACAAAATTAAATTTAATCGGGTCGTCAGAGGATGTTTGTAAAGTATCAAGTTGTATCAAGATCCCCCCTAACCCCCCTTAAATAAGGGGGGAACTAGAGTCAAAGTCCCCCTTTTTAAGGGGGATTTAGGGGATCTCAAGAGTTTGGATACATGACCAAGGACTTTATGGCTAACGCCACGCAAGCTATCAAACATCCTCTCAGGCAACAGGGAACAGAAAAACAATGTGGTCATTAATTTTGTCCTATTACCTCTTCTTTCTTAATTTAACTATGTTTTTGGATTAATCGTGAAAACTCAGTTGAAACAGAGGTTATGTGATGTGACTATTACAATGTAAAATAGGTAATAATCTTAAATTCAACAACAGGAATGTTTTGACTTTCCTATTTAAACCAACATTCTAACTCAGTAAATTATTTCCCAAATACTTATAACCAGATTAAATTCTTTCTATTCTATTTATGACTAATCCTGAAATAACCCCCAAATCACCCAATCAAGCAATCGCTGCCAAAATTTTTCACACTGGTAATATCATTAGTTTGTTGATTATGATTACCAGCGGGTTGCAAATTTACAATGCTAATCCTGTCTTTGGTGGGCGTGGGGGATTACCTATTTTCCCCCTTTTTACTTTAGGTGGTTGGTTAGCTGGAGGTAGAGATTGGCACTTTGCAGCTATGTGGCTATTTTCTATCAATCTGTTCTGCTATGGAATTTATATTTTTGTTACCAAACGCTGGAAAAAGAGATTTGTTGGTGTAAATGACATCAAGGCATTACAAAAAAGTCAGAATAGCCAACGTTTAAACTATGCTTGGCATCGAATTATTTATACAGCAATCATTCCTATTTTATTACTAGCAATATTTACAGGCATAGGAATGTACAAACCTGCTCAATTTTCTTGGATAGTGGATATTTTTGGCAGTTGGCAAGCATTAAGAATTGTTCACTTTGCCTCTGTACCAATGGTGGTAATATTTGTCTGGCTGCACTGGAAGTTAGGGCAGAATGTAGGCGGAGATGCTCTAACAAAATCTATGTTTTGGTAAAAAATAGCAGAATTGAGGAATCAAAATGAATAATCATGAATTTACCCGGAGAAAGTTCTTACAACTTTCTGGTTTATCGAGTATGAGTTTATTACTGGGTGGTTGTGGTACACCACTATTTGCAGATTTTGTGGGAACAGTTTCTGAACCTCTAAATCAGAAATTTGAAGAATTAATATTTCAGCCTCAAAAGCCAGTTCCAGAATTTTTACCTCATCAAATCGAACCAAATAAGTTAATAGTTAATAGCTTTCAATCTACACCAATTATTGATCTAGAAAAATATCGTTTAATTGTAGATGGTGAGGTCAATAATCCTCTTAGCCTCAGTCTAGCAGATATTCAAGCTTTACCGCTTACCTCCATGATTATTCGTCATGTTTGTGTAGAAGGCTGGGCAGCAATTGTGCAATGGGGTGGCATTCGTCTAAGGGAAATAATTGCCCTTTCTCAACCTAAATCCCAGGTAAAATATGCCTATTTTAAATCAGCAGATGGTTATGATGAAAGTTGGGATATAGCTTCAGTTTTACACCCACAAACTTTATTAGCATATCAAAAAAATGGTGCAGCTTTGCCTGTGGAAAATGGTGCGCCTTTGCGGTTAGCTTCACCCATTAAACTTGGTTATAAACAAAGTAAATGGGTGACACGAGTTACCCTCACCAATGAGTTATCAATTTCTAAAGGTTATTGGGAAGATAGGGGTTATGAATGGTTTGCAGGATTGTAAATTGAGTCAGGAGTCACCGAATCAGGAGAAATAAGAAGGAGAAAGAAAATTTACCAATTACCAATTACCAATTACCAATTACCAATTACCAATTACCAATTACAAATTACCAATTACCAATTACCAATTACCAATTACCAATTACCAATTACCAATTACCAATTACCTTATTTTTTCACTAAAATATAGGCATTTGTATATTCAGGTAATTTTTGAATATATTGCTGAAAATTATTTTCACTAGCAAAAGTTCCTGCTAAGAAATCAAGTTGATAAAGGTTCGGTAAAAATGCTCCACCTGTATCAGCAATTACGCCCATTTTTAATCGTTTCTGTCCACTTTGATTATCTTCAATGACAATTATTCTCCCTAACCCAATATTAAGAACATCTCCCGCAAATGTGACTCCTGGTTTAATGGATATTTTGGCATCTATTTTATATCCATAGCCTTTAATTTCATCAACTTCTTTAAAATACCAATAACGCTTTTGTTCAGTTGCCTTTAAGCCCCGAATATAGGACATTTCATTATTTCTATCTACGTTTAAAAACTCTTTAGTTCCATCAGTAAAATTAACTAAAACAGTTCCCTGCATTAGTGCTGCTTCTAAACCATTGCGAGTTAAATAAGCAATAGGTTTAACTTTACCAAATTCTTTACCTCCAGGTTCATAAATACCTGATAAAACATCTTGTTTAGTATAGTTAGTGTAAAATTTATCTTGGTTTACTTCTTCGTTAATAGCATAGATTGGTATATTATATTTAGAAGTTTTTTGTCGAGAACCGGGATGAATAAAAGCCGCGTATTTAGTAATTCTCAATTGTTTTTGTTGGGAATTTTCTGGGTTATGGGCAGACCATTTAATTACACGAAAATTGGCGTTAATAAAATTTGGATCTTGTAACCGAGTTGTTCGATTATTAGAAATATCTTCTTCTAAGACGACAATCATGAAATCTAATGTTTTCAGAATATCTTTAACGGTAACTCCTTGAGTTACTAAGATGCCTGTGCGTTGAATATCGGGATCTTCTTGAGAATATTGTTGAAAATATTTTCTCGTATTTGTGAGTACGGTTAATAAATCAACTTGATTGAAATTTATGGGATTATTTGGTAATTTTCCTACTTTTAATACCTGATTAGAATTAATACTATATTGATATTTTTTCCATTCATTGATAACTGAATAAAATATGGATTTTTCATTATTTTTGATATTTATATTAGATGGTTTTTCTGTAGGTAAATCATCAGGTAATCCTGCAAGTGGAGAATTTACTATTTGGGACAATGATAAATTTTTAACAATTTGTTGCTGTTGAATTGGTTGTTTATTAATAAAACTTACCACTAATAAACTAGTAATAAATGCTGTGATTTTGAATTTTTGATTAAATAGGATACGCATAATTCATCAAGACAAACAACGATTATGCCTCATTTTAGCATTTTCAGAAGTATTGACAATAGGCAATATGCCCAATTAAAGGGATTAATCATCCATTTCTTTTAAGGTGGCTAATGCTGAAGGTGATAAACGACTAAGATAGCGGAATATCCAATATTTAACTATAGTGTCTAAAATTACAGGAAATGTCGCAATAAACATAAATATATAATTTCTACTCGCTGGTAAACCTAAGTGTTCTGCAAATCCTTCCAGGATTACTTCCCACCCATGTGGTGAGTGAAAGCCTACAAATACATCTGTACATAAGATAATTAAAAAAGCTTTAGCACTATCGCTTAAACTATAAACCATTTGATCTAGGAAGTGTTGAAAAGAAATAAGATCTTTTACACTAAAAACAATTACCAATGCAAAGGCAATGAATGCTATAATATCAGCAAATATATTACTAATAGCGTCGGCACTTTTAGCTTGAAATCCTGCTGCTAGTTCTATGGCTTTTTCTTTAATCTTGGATTCTACATTTTTTTGGGAAATTTTGGCTTCTGAATCGAGTAAACTTTTAAACTTTAATTTGGCTGTAAATATTTTTAATTCATGAAAGGCTTTTGCTTCCATGTCCTGATTTAGAAAAATTTGGTTAGAGTTCCCATTTCTAATACTTTCTACTATGGGCAGAATCAATATCTGCTTAGATAGTTGATGAGTTAGGAGGGGAATAATAATTAGCAATAATAAGAATTTGACAGCAATGGTTGTCCGCTGTCTGGATATTTGATATTTTTTAATAAATTCATGATCTGCATTCGGAGATATATCACTAAGAATTTTTTTGAATGTTCTACCAATTGATCTGGGCAATATGCCAGTTTTGAAGAATGTAAATGGTTGTGAAGAGGTATCTTTATTAGATGATTGTGATGATTTTTTCACGGTAAGATAAATCTTTCTAGTTTGAGTCCGAGGTTAGATGCAGCTATTATAAACGCCTACAACTATAACAGTTAAAAATTTTCTGAACCTAATGTACTATCATTAGTGTCAACTTAACGTAAAATCTACATCCCGCAAGGAACTCAAGTTCCTTGCTAATAGCCAAAGTTGTCTTTTTATGACTAAGCAATTGGAAAATTCCTTAGTCTACTTTAGTGGACTTGAGCTATTAGACAGGGAATTGATTCCCTGACGGGTGTAGAAGTCAACGGATAAATAGGGGCGTATTGCAATACGACCCTACATAAATTGACACCTATGAGCATTGCTTTGCCCCTACATATCTGGGTTGTTTCGCAATCTGAACAAAAGTTCAAATCGCAGCCTTTTTGAGGCTATATTGATTGTTTAACACCGAATTACTGATCACCTGGATAAAAATTAGCTAAAAATGAACCGATTCAACTAAACGATTGTAAAATTATCGACGTTGAATACTTCCGTAAATCCGGTGACTTCGACAATGGCATCAGTCGCAGCATCAAATCCAGCAGTTGTATCATTCATAGCGATAAAACTTCTGCTACCGAAAGTAAATTGCGCTGCCAAGTTTGCACCAAAGTTAGTGGCAGTTAACTTAGCACCAATACCCGCAGTATCTAATGTACTAACTGATCCTGGATTGATCAAATTGCTTGGTTTGGCTGTAACTAGGAATAAATCATTACCCAAATTAGCATTAAAGTCAGTAATTACATCAAAGTTATTCAACAAAGAATCAGTGAGGTTTTTGTAATTAAATTTGTCACTTCCTGCACCTCCGGTTAAGGTATCTTTCCCCCCTAAACCAGTGAGAGTATTGTTAGCACTGTTACCTATAATAATATTGTCGCCGCTATTTCCTATGCCGTTAATTGCTGCTGTTCCTGTTAAAGTCAGGTTTTCTACATTCGTAGGTAGGGTTGTAGTATTACTGGCTTGAAGAGTGTCAGTAATGCTGACGTTACTGGTTGATTTACCAAGAACGGCATTAGTAGGATTAGCTAAAGTAACTGTAAATTTTTCATCAGCTTCGCTGAGAGAATCATTTAAAATAGGGATATTGAGAGTCTTCTTCGTGTCTCCGGGGTTAAAGGTGAGAGTACCCGTTATTGCAGTAAAATCTAAATTAGCCGTAGCCGTGCCAGCAGTTGTACTATAGTTGACGGTAACGGTCTTGTTAGAGACGGCATTGAGGCTAATAGTTAAAGTCGTTTGACTACTTTTACCTTCCACTACCGTCATATCATTAATTGAAATTGTTGGGGTATCATCACTTAAAATCAGCCCGATACCTTGATTATCGCTAATAGCTGCATTTGTGGGATTAAGAAGATTAACAAAAAAGGTTTCATTTGATTCTGATGTTATGTCTCCCAACACAGCTACATTGATAGTTTTCTCTATTTCCCCAGGATTAAAGGTGAGAAGACCATTACTGACAGTATAATCACTAACGGCGGTTGCAGTTTTATTTGCTGTGGCATAGTTCACGGTTACGACTTTGGTACTTGCACTAGACAGTTTGACAGTAAAAACTGCATTGGTGCTACCGTTATTAGCTTCTGTTACCAAGACATCATTGATTACAAAGTAGGGGTTGCTAGTAGTATTAATTTCTTGGTTGCCAAAATTAATTTGCGATAGCGTTTGATTAGCAGCAACAGTGACAATTTGCGGTAATGTACCCGGAGTATTAGCTCGTAGTAACCAATTATTGCCACTCACAGCAAAAGCAGAAAAACTAGAGGGATTAAAACTATTAGCCCCACTATAGGCCAACCAAGATTTCCCCGCCGGATTATCAGTATCTCTCGATATCCAGGTACTGCTAGAACCATTTCCTTGATATAAAGCAGCCACAAAGAAAGTTCCGCTGACTGTTGTGGGTGTGATGGGTATATTCGCAAACCCACTACTGCCAGTTAAATTAGTAGCTAATTCCAGGATTTTTTCATGACTATCAGGGGCATTATTCCCGTTTAAATCTTTATAAAGATAAATTGCCTTAGCATTACCATAACTAGATAAACCCACCGAGATCGAATTAATTACCTCATTGGCAGATTTGGCAGTAAAGGCATTAAAAGTCATAGTATCGCCAGAACTGTAAGCAATACCCCCATTAGGGTTAGCATCATCTAGCTTGTAAGTTTCCGAACCAATAGGGTTTCCCGGATTGGGTAAAGTTTGTTTCCAACCAGAAGATAAAACTTCTGTAACGTTATAAGTTCCTGGTGCCAGATCATTAAAAATATATCTGCCGTTAGCATCTGTAGTTGTAGACAATTCACCAGCATTTAATTGTTTATTACCATTACTATCCAGAAAGACTTTCCAACCGCTTTGGACTGGTTCCCATGTATCCTGAACTCCGTTACTATTGACATCGTTAAACAGAGTCCCCACAATTTTACCTTTGCCGGTAGCAGGTGCAGCGCCAACAGTTTGAATCAAATCCACTTTCACATTGCTGGTATTTGTAGCATTGATAGTTGTGGTTTGAGTTTTTACCTCTGCACCATTGCGGAAAAAGCGCACCAAATATTGTCCGGGGTCTAAAAGGGTTTGATAACCACCAGCACCCATTGTTCCTAAATTTTGGCTAAAAGCCGTCCCAGTTAGTCGAGAAACATTAATTAGGACATCTCCTAACCCTTCTTCGGCATTATAGAAACTATCCCCATTAAAATCTTGAAAAGCCACCCCTAATAAATATCCTTTATTGTTCAATATTGAACGAGTGCCAAAATCTTGTGTCACTACCAATGGACCGACCGCAGTTGCCGGGTTATTTTCCGGGGTAATGGATAATCCCACCTCACGGAAATTATTACTCATCATATTTTGGCGGTGTCCGTAGCCAGATTGAATCCCTGTGGATGTATTTCCCCAATCTATGGCAAAACCTGCATGAGCATGAAAGGCTGATTGAGAATAGGCATAGATATTTTCCCCGGCCGATGTCCAACCAGTATATCCAGCATTGGTGAAGCGAGTACCTAAGCTGGCTTCTCCTGGTAGTTGATGGCTTTGTTGATCATTACTGATCATTAGTTTATTATGATTAGTGGCCGCATCATTGAGACTGCCGGACCAGGCTAGAGGTTGAACTGGGACTAAGGTTGCCCACTGGTTAGCTAATTCTGTGCGGTTAACATTAAAATAGGACAGAGCCGAGTTAACATCAGGATCTGTAGAGTTGAGTAATATAGAAAGTTCTTTGGCTGGATTGATGCGAAACCGATTCAACAGTTCCAGCATTTCTTGTTCCATTGCTGTAGGTTGTGCCATAAGAATTTACCTGCTTTTTTATAAATTATGTCTCAATTCAAACATATAGGGTTTCCAAAATTAAAGATATTGTCATAATTACGGTTTTTTTGCAGATAGCTTCTCGGTAGAAACTTGACTATCTATATATTTATCCCGGATTTCTATATGTAAAATCATACCTAAGATTTTCCTACTACTTAGATTTATGCGGAAATTACTTGAGTGCAGCGGACTGAGTTTTTTTCAAAATCAAATATTGCTATATTTAATGTAAAAATATTTCTACTGAAAGAAGCTGCAAAAGAAAAATTATGACTATGTCTCCTAACCTCAAACGTGCATTCGCTCATCCTGTGCTTAAGGTAATTAGCGGTTTGAATAACTTTAATGCTGCTAATGTGGCTGCGATTGTCAAAGCGGCTGATTTAGGTGGTGCTACTTTTGTAGATATAGCTGCTGATGTGAATTTGGTGAAATTGGCGAAAAGCTTGACTAATTTACCTGTTTGTGTATCTGCGGTTGAACCCGATAAGTTTGTAACTGCTGTTGCTGCTGGTGCTGATTTAATTGAAATTGGTAATTTCGATTCTTTTTACGCCCAAGGACGCAGATTTGAAGCTGCGGAAGTTTTGGAACTAACTCGCCAAACCCGTGCCTTGCTGCCAGAAATTACCCTATCTGTGACTGTTCCCCATATTCTTACCTTAGACCAACAGGTACAACTGGCTGAAGATTTGGTGAAAGCTGGCGCTGATATTATTCAAACTGAAGGTGGTACTAGCAGTAATCCTATTCACCCCGGTACTTTGGGTTTAATTGAAAAAGCTGCTCCTACTCTAGCCGCAGCTTATGAAATTGCCCGTGCGGTCTCTGTGCCTGTACTGTGTGCTTCTGGTATGTCTAATGTGACTGCACCAATGGCGATCGCATCTGGTGCGGCTGGTATTGGTGTCGGTTCGGCTATTAACCAACTCAATAGCGAAATCGCCATGATTGCTGCTGTCCGTAGTTTGGTAGAAGCTTTGGCTACTGCAAATACTCGAACATTCGCGTAAATAACCACATCTCCAGGATTGACATCCTCCCCACCCTACTCCGTAGAGGGTGGGGATTCCAAAGATCGCTCTTTGGGTTTCCTCTTTCCACGAGATAAATAATGTAGAGACGTTCCATGGAACGTCTCTACTGTATCGGTTATAAATACAGATAGAGGATTCAGGATAAACAATCTTTCAAGGTATTAATGACTTTATCTTGTTGTTCTTGTTCTAATTCGGGGAACATGGGCAAGGATAAAACTTCATTACAAGCTTGCTCGGAAACTGGGAATTGCCCTGGTTGATAATCTAAACTTTTATACACTGGCTGCAAATGTAAAGGTAAGGGATAGTAAATCATGGAATTTACGCCCTTTTCCTGCATTTGGTTTTTGACTGAATCTCGATATCTACCACTTGCACCGTTACGTCTTTCTCCAGAGATGCGGATGGTATATTGATTCCAGACACCGACACCACCTGGAAATTCTTGAGGAACTATGATATCAGGAACTTGGCTGAGGTGTTGGTAATAATAATCAGCGATTTGCTTGCGTCTGTTGTTCCAAAAATCGAGATAGCGGAGTTTAATTTGTAAAATTACCGCTTGAATAGCATCTAACCGACTATTGACACCAATTTCTTCATGAAGATATCTGACTTTACTCCCATGTTCCCGCAAAACTCGTAATTGAGTAGCGATCGCTGGATCATTTGTTGTCATTGCTCCACCATCACCGCAACCACCAAGATTTTTGGTAGGGTAGAAACTAAAGCAACCAATATGCCCAATACTTCCGACTTTTTTATCTTCCCAACTGGCACCAGTAGCTTGAGCGCAATCTTCAATTACTGCTAAATTATGAGAGTTAGCAATTTCCATTAATCCTGTCATCTCCACAGGGATGCCAAACAGGTGTACTGGCATAATTGCTTTAGTTTTTGATGTAATTGCTGCGGCTACTTTTTCTACATCTAAATTAAACGTAGTGGCATCAATATCTACAAATACTGGAATTGCTCCCACAGCACTAATAACTTCTGTCGTCGCAAAAAAAGTAAATGGTGTGGTAATAACCTCATCACCTGCACCAATTCCTAGAGCGCGTAATGCTAAAAATAGGGCATCAGTGCCTGAGTTACAAGCTACACATTCACTTACGCCATGATAAGCTGCAAACTGTTGTTCAAAATCTGTAACTGCTGGACCACCAATATAACGCCCAGAAGCCAGAACCGCTAAAACAGCCGCACTTACTTCCGCCTCAATGGTGGCATATTGTTCTTTAATATCAAAGGCTGGAATCGAATTTACACTTTTAACCATGAGTTTTTATTTTATTTGTAGATACAAAAGTTATGTTTGTAAAGTTTTCAATCGTTAAGAGGTAGACAAACTATGCCGGAGCTAATCAAATTGGATATGGTAGATTTAGCTTTAGCTATTGGCTTAATGGCTATTGCCATTGGTTTATCGGCTTGGGAGCAATTAGGACTAGAATTAAATTTAAGCGTAGCTACTGGTAGAACTATCCTCCAACTACTTGTATTAGGATACATTTTTGACTTCATTTTTGCTGTTAATAATATTTTGGCAGTAGTGGGGATTCTAGCAATAATTCTCACAATTACCGCAATTATTACTCGCAATCGCATCAGCCAAAAAATTCCTCACGTTTTACCTTTGGTCTGGGTAACAATTTTTGTCAGCACGTCCTTAACATTGCTTTACACTAATTTTTTAATTATTCAACCAGACAGATGGTATGAACCCCGTTATATCATTCCTTTAGCTGGCATCTTGCTGGGTAATGCCATGAATGCAGCCGCAGTAGCCGGAGAACGTCTGGTTACTAGTATTAATCAATTTCCTACAGAAATAGAAACTCATTTAAGCTTAGGTGCGACGGTGGAACAGGCTATTAAACCCTACCGCAAAGAAGCAATTCGCGCCGCATTGATGCCCACTTTGAACCAAATGATGTTGATTGGTATGGTGACAATACCAACTTTTACTAATGGACAATTATTAGCTGGTGTTACACCGCTAGAAGCTGTATCCTACGAGATTTTAATTATTTTTATGGTGGCTGTCACCAACTTGTTAACAACCATTTTAATTACTAAAGGCTTATGTCGGCAGTTTTTTAATTCAGCAATGCAATTAGTTAGGTAATTGTTAGAAATGGATTACGCTACGCTATCAAGATTTCCACCGATTAAGGATAAAAACAGAAATTTTATCACTCTTCTTGTAGGTTGGGTTGAGGTAACGAAACCCAACACCTATATCAAGTTTTTATAAAATAAGGTATAATTAATTCAGTTTGATGATAAAATCTCACATCATGAATAACCCAGTATTAGAGAGAATAACAATTAACCATGATATTTGTCATGGTAAACCCTGTATTCGCGGATTACGCTATCCTGTGGAAATGATCTTGGAACTTTTGAGTTCAGGAATGACTATTGATGATATTTTGGAAGATTATGATGATTTAGAATATGAAGATATTTTAGCAGTTCTTACCTTTGCTACTCGACTCACTCAAGTTAAAAGTATTCTGCAATTAGTTTCATGAAATTCTTAATTGATGCTCAATTACCAATGAGAATTGCCAATTTATTGGAAAACTTAGGTTATGATGTTATACATACCAAAAATCTTCCTTTACAAAATGCAACTCCAGATTCAGAAATTAACAAATTATCAATTCTAGAACAGAGAATTGTTATTACTAAAAATAAAGATTTCTTAGATTATTTTTTAATTAAAAAAGAGCCTTACAAACTACTATTAATAACAACAGATAATATTAGTAATAAACAAATTGAGCAAAGTTTTATTCAAAATATTTTCCAAATAGTTGAATTATTTATGAAATATGATTTTTTAGAAATGACTAGAGATAGTTTGATTATTCATTAGAGAACTTCACAAAAAAGATGAACTGCTTGCAGCAGCGCTTCGCTATCCAATTTTGTGGGATGGGCATCTGGTCCCTCCCTGTATTTGTATGAAGACTGACTTTATTAGCTTGATCTATTTGTACAATTACAACTGGTCTAATTCCTGCCTGTTCTGTTCCTCTAACTGGATTAAGATCACATAAAACAATATCTCCTCTTTTTAAATCTACCACTTAATTTCTCCTTTTGCCAATCTATCTTCATAATCTTCTAAATTAGAAAGATAATCATTAAAATCAGATTCAGCTATTTCTAAAGATTCTCCGACATCTGGATATAGTTTTTCATAACCGTTAAATAATTTTCTTTTAGCTAATTGCTCAAATAATAAATATTTTTCTTCACCAGAAAGAGACTCAATTGATTCCACAATTTTATTGATGGTTTGATTCATAAAACATCTCCTATTGTTTATGGTATTGATATTATATCACATTTTCATACATTCGTATTGTTTATCTTACGGAAATAGTCCCAAACGAATCCATCATTGCCTTGCTATCACTTGTGATTGACTATTTAGCTCTAAACACTTTACAGTGACTCTACCAATAGATGTTATACCTATAATCAAACCAGTTTCAGAATTAACTTGAAAATGCTCTTCCCATAGGTTTTCTCTAGGATTAAAAAGACGAACTTCAATATTAGATTCAGGATCTATTTCACTAATACGAATCCCTTTACGCAAATTACAAGAACGACAAGCAAGGGCTAGATTAATTTCAGCATTAGCACCTCCACGAGAAGTAGGAACTATATGCTCAACTTCAAAGGGAAAATTAAATATTAATTCCGGTGCATGACAATATTCACAACGATGAAATGCCCGATCTGCTATAAGTTGATAAAATGGGTTCATTGACTCCACTATTGTGCTAAGGATGCGGTTCTAGCAGTAGCAGCATTGAGTTCAAGATTAACAAGATTATCTAACTCACTTTGTATTTCTGGTGGAAGTTTCTGTTCTTGATCTCGTGCTATTTTCCACATAGTCATTAGTTCCGATAAACGTTGTTGTTGATCTCTAGTGAAGAATTGATCAGGATGAAAGTTATCAATAATTAATAATGCCCGAAATTCAACTTCACCTAACTGTGTATTCAAAGCATCTAAAGCTTGACCGACAGTTTTACCAACAGACTGTTTATCTCCAGAAATGGCACGATAAGACTTTTCACCACTGGCATTTGATATAGGTAAAATGGCAACTGTAGTCATAATGCTGATTAAGAATATTTGTTGTTTCTCAATTATACCCCAGTCCTCTATTCCCTGTCCCTAAAAATTATTGACAAATTTCCCGTAGTGTGTTTGTGAAGTTGGGATAAGAAATGGCTGCGGCTTCAGCGCGGTGAATAGTAGTTGTACCAGTAGCATTGAGAGCGGCGATCGCTAAACTCATGGCAATGCGATGATCTGTATAGCTATCTACTTCCGTACCAACCAAGGGAGTACCGCCGATAATTTCCATACCATCGGGTAATTCGGTGATTTTGGCACCCATTTTATTGAGTTGTTGCGCCATCACGGTAATGCGATCGCTCTCTTTGACTCGCAACTCTTCCGCATCCCGAATAATTGTTGTCCCCTCAGCAAAAGCCGCTGCAACTGCCAAAATGGGGATTTCATCAATTAATCTGGGAATAAGATCACCAGCGATGGTACAGCTTTTTAAACCACCGGAACGGACACGAATATCAGCCACAGGTTCTCCCGCAACTTCCCGCTGATTTTCTAGTTGAATATTTGCCCCCATCATTGCCAAAGCTTCTAAAATTCCGGTGCGGGTAGGATTAACACCGACATTTTCCACTACCAAATCTGAACCAGGAACGATCGCCCCTGCGACTAACCAAAAAGCGGCTGAACTGATATCACCAGGGACAATTACAGTTTGTCCGTAAAGTTTCGCCCCACCTGTAATTGTGACGCTATTTGTGTCTGTATCTATACTTAATTCTGCCCCATAAGCCCTTAACATTCGTTCACTGTGATCCCGTGATAAAGCGGGTTCAGTGACGGTAGTTTTGCCTTCGGTGTTTAAACCGGCAAGAAGGATACAGGATTTAACTTGAGCCGAAGCGATGGGAGAATGATAATGAATAGCTTGCAGAGCTTGTCCTTGAATGGCTAGAGGTGCTAGAGTGTTGGCTTTGCGTCCCCAAATTTGCGCTCCCATTTGTTGCAAAGGTTTGACAACACGGGACATAGGACGCGATCGCAAAGAACTATCACCTGTCACCGTAAAAAACCGCCCTGGGTGGGATGCTAACAACCCCAACATCAACCTCATCGTTGTGCCAGAATTACCAGCGTCTAAGACATCTATAGGTTCTTGGAAATTGCCCAAACCGATGCCTTTAACTTTGACCAATTCTGTGTTTAATTCCGAAATTTCCGCACCTAACGCCCGAAAACAAGCCGCAGTGCTGCGGGGATCTTCGCCTAAAAGCAGTCCTTGAATTTGAGTTTCACCTTCAGCAATTGCACCCAACATCAAAGCGCGATGGGAAATAGATTTATCTCCAGGAACTTGGATACATCCCTGTAAAGACAATCCAGCAAAAGAGCGCTGAATAATTAAGTGATCAGAAGAGTTTGCTTGAGTTTGTAAAGTAATAACAACAGCCGGCATTAGGATATAATAGCTTTTGAATAAATATAGAAGCTAAACAGCGATTTGATTGATTGTCACTATTTACTTCCGATTTATTATTTTAACGCTTTTTGGTAACTATAGTATTTTTTGAGTTAGAGAACAGGTGACAGGTAATACCATATTAAATTATCTAGCACGTAGGGTGTGTTAGCGTCAGCGTAACGCACCCTTAATCGAGTTTAAGGTGCGTTACGGCTATGCCTAACGCACCCTACAAATACTATTGCTATATCATATCAAATTGTCCAAATTAACAAATCGCTGAAATTTTATTCTTCATTTTTAATCCCTGATACTGTCATGCTAACTCACCACCGCAAACCCATAAGTTTATCAATGATTTCCACTGACTTACCAATTTGGTCTGTGGTTGATACTGCCGGAACTTTGATCCAAAAAGATGTAGATAAATTTCATTTACTATTAACTGCACCACCTCTAATTAGTTGTGAAGTTGGAAGTTATTTAAATCCAGAAGATACAATTTCCTCAACTAAAAACAATTTTTCTCCTCCTAGCAGTCCCAGAATTTTATGGTTAGAAATTTCACCTCGTCGGGTAATTATGACAATGCAAGGTAATGCCCAAGTCAGTTACCGGCACTTTTGGGAGTTAGGAGTATATGGCATTAGTCGTTTTTGGTTGCCAAATGAATCTTTACAACCTCATCAACCCATCCGTTTGCGTAATTTCACTAAAAGCTTTATTATGAGTAGGAATCCTCTTCCACAGCATTTGCGTTTAGAGTATGAACTGTGGACAGGAAAAGTCCAATTGGGTCATTATATTCTCAATTTAGAAATTCAGCATTGAATTTTGTCAGTTGTCAGTTGTTATTTTTTCTTAATTACCCATTACCCATTACCCATTACCCATTACCCATTACCCATTACCCATTACCACTAATAACTAGGTTCATTACCTGGTTTCCATTTGATATTGCAACCAATACTTGGCTTTTGTTCAATTGTCAGAGGTTGATTATTTAGAACTGCGGTAATAGCTGCTCTTAAATCTTTACCTGTCACAGGTTGATGATTGCTAGGACGACTATCATCTAATTGTCCACGATAAACCAGTTTTTGTTCACTATCAAATAAAAAGAAATCCGGTGTACAAGCTGCTGTATAAGCTTTTGCTACTTCTTGAGTTTCGTCGTAACAGAAAGTAAAATCAAACCCCAATTCTATAACCATTTCTTTTAATGATTCTGGGGCATCATTGGGGTAATTTTTAGCATCATTAGCACTAATGGCAATAATCCCTAAATCACTGTTGCTGTAATCTTGGTCTAATTTTGCTAATTCTTGTTGAATATGCTTAACAAATGGACAATGACGACAAATAAACATAATTAGTAATGCTTTCTTGTCGGCAAAATTATCGAGAGAAATTATTTTTCTAGATACTACTTCTGGTAGATGAAAATCTGGAGCTTTAGTGCCTAAAGGCAACATTGTAGAAGCTGTTAAAACCATAATTTATTTAATGTTTTAATTGGGATTTTACCTAATCATAGGATAGTCTATTTTGATGTGTAAAACTTACGAAATAAATTCAGATACGTAAATTACTTAAACTTTTCGGTATACTATGAATCTCGTAGTTAATTTATAATAAAGATATATAGGACTAATATTTGATTTTTGAAATATACTATTGGTGGGCATTGCCCACCGGATAAGGGTTTTGGTGGGCAATGCCCACCCTACACTACTTAACATTTTTCAAATATCATTTATGATTCCTATAGAATGATAACCATACATATAGTATAATTATCCATTGCTAATTGGAAAAAGATTTTAATAATGATAACTTGGTGTTCCTTGCTAATGAAACGGTGCGGTAGGATGACGAAGTTCCTATCTTTATTTTGTTTATGTCTATTATTTATTGTTAGTTGCACTCCTAAGCAACAAACAAGTACACCTGCTCCCAGTGCTGTAACTACTCCTGCGGGTGATGGTCGAATTACTATAGGAACTACAGAAAAGCCGAGAACTCTTGATCCTGCTGATGCGTATGAATTGGGATCTTTAAGTTTAGTATTTAATATGAGCGATCGCCTGTACACTTATGAAGCAGGTAGTACAGAAATTAAACCACAATTGGCTACAGCATTACCAAAAGTGAGTACAGATGGTTTAACTTATACTATTCCTATTCGCAAAGGAGTAGTATTTCATGATGATACTCCCTTCAATGCCAAAGCAATGGAGTTTAGTATTCAACGCTTTATCGAAAATAAAGGTAAACCATCTTTCTTACTTTCTGATACAGTAGCTTCAGTTAAAGCAACAGGAGAGGATGAATTAACAATTAAACTGAAGAAACCCTTTGCAGCTTTTCCTTCATTGTTAACATTTTCTGGAGTATGTGCAGTTTCACCAACAGCTTATGAAATTGGGGCTAAAAAATTTAAACCTAATATCTTTGTAGGAACTGGTGCTTACAAATTAGCCAAGTATGGAACTGATTCCTTAAAGTTTGATGTTTTTGATAAATATTGGGGAACAAAACCCGAAAACAAAGGTGTAAATGTCCAAATTCAAACCAGTCCAGTTAACTTATTTAATGGTTTCAAAACTGGTGCGGTAGATGTGGCTTATCTATCTTTACAACCAGATCAAATTCAGAGTTTAGAAGCAAGTGCTAAAAAGGGAGATTGGCAAGCAATTACCGCCCAAGGTAGTGTAGTTACTTATATGACCTTAAATCGCAATCAACAACCTTTAGATAAATTAGAGGTGAGACAAGCGATCGCATCATTAGTTGATCGTAAATTATTAAATGATCGGGTATTATTATCACAGGCTGATCCTCTTTACAGCATGATTCCCACAACCTTCAATGTATCCCAACCATTATTTAAAGATAAATATGGTGATGGTAAATTTGAAGAAGCCAAAAAATCCTTAGTTGCGGCTGGCTTTTCTAAAGAAAATCCGGCAAAAGTGCAAATTTGGTATCCTGCAAGTTCCATGACGCGCAGTTTAGTCGCTCAAACTTTAAAATCCCTTGCTGATAATAAAATGGATGGTATTTTGCAATTTGAAGTTAAAACTGTAGAAGGTGCAACTTTCAATAAAGAAATTTCCAAAGGTTTATATCCCAGCACTTTAACTAATTGGTATCCAGATTTTTTAGATCCAGATAACTACGTACAGCCATTTTTAGCCTGTGAAAAAGGTTCAGTTGCTAAAGGTTGCGAAACCGGCGGTAGTCAAACTCAAGGATCATTCTATTATAGTGAAGCTATGAATAAACTCATAGATCAACAACGCAAAGAACAAAATCCTGAAGCTAGAAAGAAAATATTTGCAGACATTCAAACTCAAGTTTTAACAGATGTTCCCTACATCCCTTTATGGCAAAATAAAGATTTTGTATTTGCTCAAAAAGGCGTAGCTAATGTCAATCTTGATCCTACCCAAAACCTAATTTACAAAACCATTAAAAAGTAGTCATTAGGATTCATTCCTTGTCAAAGACAAGGAATGAGGTTAATCCTTCTTTCTTCTTTCTTCTTCTTTCTTCTTTCTTCATCCTGACTCCTGACTCCTGACTCCTGACTCCTATAAAAAATATGTCCCGTTCAAAAGCATTACAGTATTACATTGTTTCTAGGTTACTATTTGCGCCATTGCAACTATTAACTATTATCACCATTGTCTTTATTTTACTTAGAGCCGCCCCAGGAGATACCGCAGATGTAGTTTTGGGAGGACGTGCGCCAGAAAGTGCAAAAGAAGAATTTAGAAGAGAGCAAGGTTTAAATTTACCTATTTGGTTACAATATCTCAAATATTTAGGTGCTTTACTTCACTTTGATTTAGGAACTTCTGCAATCAGTCGGGGACAAAGTGTTAGAGAAATAATTGGTCAATATTTTCCAGCTACCGTAGAATTAGCATTTGCGAGTATGGCTGTGGCGTTGATTGTCGGCGTTTTAGTCGGGACTATTTCCGCTTCTCGTCCAGGAACTGCTTTTGATATTGGTGGGCGGTTATTCGGGATTATTACCTATGCACTACCGATGTTTTGGGCGGGTATGTTATTACAATTAATTTTTTCAGTTCAATTGGGTTGGTTTCCCAATTCTAATCGTTTTCCTCCCAATCTTCCCGCACCTACAAATATTACTGGTTTATATACAATTGATAGTTTATTAAGTGGTAATTTAAGTCAGTTTTTAATATCTTTACATCATCTAGCTTTACCAAGCTTAACTTTGGGAATTTTGTTAAGTGGCATTTTTGAACGGATTGTTAGAGTTAACTTAAAACAAACATTAAAAGCTGATTATGTGGAAGCGGCTAGAGCGCGAGGAATTTCTGAAAATAAGATTTTAGTTTCCCATGCTTTGAAAAATGCCTTAATTCCAGTAATCACGGTATTAGGATTAACATTTGCTTCCTTGTTAGGTGGAGCAATTTTAACAGAAGTTACATTTTCCTGGCCTGGTTTAGCAAATCGTTTATATCAAGCTATTTCCGACCGAGATTATCCCACAGTACAAGGAGTATTAGTATTTTTTGGGGCAATAGTTGTAAGTGCAAGTATTTTGATTGATATTCTCAATGCTTATGTAGATCCGAGAATTAGATATTAGAGTATCTACATTTTCACAGGTTGGGTTGACGCTCATGTTACCCAACATTATTAAATCTGAATATAGCAATAATATTTAAATTTTGAAACCTCTAAGCATTTGTAGGGTGTGTTAGGCATAGCCGTAACGCACCTTAAGCTCGATCAAAGGTGCGTTACGCTGGCGCTAACGCACCCTACGTGCTAATTTTTTAGATTTTTATATTATCTCTGTACACTACGAGGATCAAGAGCATCTCTTAAGCCATCACCTAATACGTTGAATGATAAAACGGTGATAATAATCAGAATTGCTGGTGGAAGAATTAGCCAAGGTTGTAATACTAAAATTGAAGCATTACTAGCTAAAGAAAGCATATTTCCCCAAGAAGGATCTGGTTGTTGAATACCTAAACCAATTAGACTTAATACGGCTTCTGCACCAATAAAACTAGGAATTGTCAAAGTAGCAGAAATAATGATATAAGTTGCAGTTTGCGGCAAAACATGACGGACAATAATATAAATGGGATTACCACCCATGACCTTGGCAGCTTGCACAAATTCAAGTTCTTTGATTGATAATACCTGTCCACGAATTATTCTAGCTAAACCAGCCCAACTAATTACGGAAGTGATCAAAATAATTAATAAAAATCGCTGGGTGCTAGTTAATTTGGGACTCAAAATACCTGATAGTGCTACTAATAAATAAATACTGGGAAATGTCATCAATACTTCTGCTAAACGCATAATAAGACTATCAATTAAACCCCCAAAATAGCCAGAAATACCACCAATTAGTAATGCTAATGGATAGGTAATGATAATCCCAAAAATGCCAATAAACATACTAATGCGACCACCATGCAACAAGCGACTAAATTGATCACGTCCTTGTTCATCTGTTCCTAAAATATTCAATTTTGCATCACCACTAACGCCAAACAAATGCCAATTTAAAGAAATGCCAGGAATAATTGTAACTTCTTGCCATTTTGGAGGAAGGGAAATACTCAAATTGAATAATTGATATTTTGGTCCAGCAACAAATAATCTTAGTGGTGAAGGTTTTGTCTGGTCTATAATTATTTTTCTTTCCCCAGTTTCTAAGTTTGTATCACCTTGTGTTGTAGGATATACGTGGGGTCCAATAAACTGCCCTGACTGAGACACCCAATGAATCTGAGTGGGGGGGAGTAGTGAACCATTGGCTTGTGAATCATAAGGATTATAAGGAGCGATAAAATCAGCACCAATTACTGCTAAATAGAAACATAACAGGACAATTGCCCCAGTTCGTGCTAAAGGATTTTTATTGAGTCGTTGCCACCAATTCATAGTTTTTGATGTAAAAGTTAATCTTGATTAATTGTTGATAAAAGTATATATCAATAAATTAGATAAAAAAACGCAAACCTATTTTATGAACAACTTGCATCATCGCGCACAATTTCCCGCTTTAAGTAATAAAATTTATTTTAATTACGGAGGACAGGGGACTATGCCTCAAGGGGCTATGGATGCTATTACCCAATCTGAGATACATATTCAAAATATAGGTCCTTTTGGGAGTGCAGCATATAGTTGGATTTCACCGCAAATACAAGCCAGTCGAGAGGCGATCGCATCCCTACTAAATGTGCCAAGTGACACAATCACTCTCACAGGTAATGTGACTGTAGGTTGCAATATTGCGATGTGGGGCATTGATTGGCAACCTGGTGATCATTTACTGCTTTCTGATTGCGAACATCCTGGAGTCATTGCTACGGCTCAGGAAATTGCCCGCAGATTTGCGGTAGAAGTTACCACCTGTCCCTTAATGGCTACTTTAAATGAGGGAGATCCTATCAGTATTATTGCTGAAAATCTCCGCCCTAAAACCCGCTTAGTTGTTTTAAGTCATGTTCTCTGGAATACAGGTCAAGTTTTGCCGATTGATAGAATTGTCGAAGTATGTAGAAGCAATAATTCTCTGTTATTGATAGATGCTGCACAATCTGTGGGGGTTCTGCCTTTGGATTTAACAGCCTTGGGTGTAGATTTCTATGCTTTTACCGGTCATAAATGGTTATGTGGTCCTGCGGGTGTGGGTGGTTTATATGTGCGCCCAGAAGCGAGAGAAAGTTTGCACCCTACTTTTATTGGCTTAAATGGGGTAATTACTAATAATCAGGCACAACCGACGGGTTGGCAACCAGATGGACGCAGATATGAAGTATCTACTTTAGCCACTTCATTATATGTGGGTTTAAAGGCAGCAATTACAATTCATGAACAGTGGGGAACAGCACAGCAAAGATATGAGCAAATTTGCCGAAATAGTAATTATCTCTGGCAGAAATTAAACTCTTTAGCTGATGTCAAATGTTTAAAAAATTCACCTCCAGAAAGTGGTTTAGTTTCTTTTTGCGTAACCAATCAGCCTAGCTCTAAATTGGTGCAATCTCTAGAATCAGAAAATATCCTTACCCGAACAATTGCTAATCCTAATTGCATTCGTGTGAGCGTTCATTACCTAACTTTAGAATCAGAGATTGATCAATTAATAACAGCAATATCAAGTAGGTTGGGTTGTGGAACGTGAACGTTCGCAAAGCAATGGCTTTGGGAAACCCAACATCAAAAATTATTAGTTTTGTTGGGTTTCCTTGCGTCAACCCAACCTACAATATTGTTAACCTTCTTTACTTTTAAATCATGGAAAGACCAATTATATACATAGCAATTACCAATCACGGTTTTGGTCATGCTACCCGCACAGCTTCTATAGCTAACACCATTCAAAAATTATGTCCCGAAGTGTTGTTAATTTTAGTCACTACTGCACCTCGCTGGTTACTAGAATCTTATATAGAAGGTGATTTCATTTTACGTCAACGGGCGTTTGATTTAGGTGTTGTCCAAGTTGATAGTTTGATCATGGATAAACCAGCAACTTTGGAAAAATTGCGGGAAATTAAAAAAAATCACAAATCCTTAATTGCTTCAGAAGTTAATTTTATTCGCCAAAATCGCGTTAATCTTATTCTAGCAGATATTCCTTTTTTGGCGGCTGGATTTGCTCAAGCTACGAATATTCCCTGCTGGATGATTAGTAATTTTGGTTGGGATTTGATCTATCGAGCTTGGGGAGAAGAATTTATAGAAATTGCTAATTGGATTAGTGATTGGTATGGAAAATGCGATCGCTTATTTCGTCTTCCTTTTCATGAACCTATGTCAGCTTTTCCAAATATCACCGACGTAGGCTTAACTGGGGGTTCTCCCCGTTTTGCTATTGATGAATTACGCAGCAATTGGGGCATAAATACACCTCCAGAAAAAACAATTTTACTAACATTTGGGGGTTTAGGTTTGCAAGAAATTCCTTATGCTAATATCAGCAAATTTCCCGATTGGCAATTTATTACTTTTGATGCCTCAGCCCCAGATTTACCTAACTTAATTAAAGTTACAAATCGCCAATACCGTCCTGTAGATTTTATGCCAATTTGTGGGAGGATTATTTCTAAACCTGGTTATGGAACATTTTCAGAAGCCACCCTTTTAGAAGTACCAGTGGTAACTATCCCCCGTGATGATTTTGCCGAAGCGGCTTTTATGTTAGCAGGAATTACTAATTACAATCATCATCAAATTCTCACAGCATCTGAATTTTTTCAAGGAGATTGGGATTTTCTTTATCAATCACCCCAACCACCAAAACAAACCGAACAAATAGATAAAAATGGTAATGAAACAATAGCTAAAGCCGTGATAGATTATTTACAGACAAATATATGAACTAAACTAGCCATGACACATTACCAAAAATTATTAAGAGTTTCCACAAACGGGAAATCATTTCACAATATTACGGCTAAAATTGAAGCCATTGTTGCCGCATCTGGGATAGAAACTGGACTTTGTAGTTTATTTTTACGTCACACTTCAGCCAGTTTAGTAATTCAAGAAAATGCAGATCCTAATGTATTAGTTGATTTAGCCAATTTCATGGCAAAAATAGTACCAGAAGGAAACTATTATATTCATGATGATGAAGGGCCTGATGATATGCCAGGACATATTCGCACAGTTTTAACCCATACTTCTGAACAAATTCCCATTAATAGTGGTCATTTGGTATTAGGAACATGGCAAGGAATCTATGTTTGGGAACATCGTCAAAGTCCTAATGTTAGAGCCCACATTCCGCACCCCCCGGTGTCACAATCGGTAATTTCGGATTTTTGAATACATTAAAGGATAATTTTTATACAAAAATGTCGAAATTTTAGGTAGCGATCGCTAATCCCAAATCCCCAAACGACCATTTTTCGTTGTGTGACAGTTTAGGGTGCGGAAGATGGGTTAGAGAGTTGGTAGTTCACATTTCTGGATAGAAGAATTGGGAATTGAATTATTTTACTTTCCTATTAAGTAGGTAGGCACAATTGAATACAATATGGGCAGGCAGGATGCCCACCCCACAATAAGTATAATATTCTTGTGGGGTGGGCTTGGTGGACTCCCTGATCAATAATATTATTTTGACATTTATTTCAGCCTATTTACTTAATCATTTTTATCTCTTGCTTAGATTTTTAGGAGATTTATTTACGATAATTTATGAATTATCTCTCCTGATATTGTCAATCCAGGTTGTTAAATCTGCTTCACTTTGGAAATCCAGCAGAGCTTCTCCTAAATCTTCAATGCGCTCAACTGATAAACTGCGGATTTGTTTCTCAATATCAGGTGCAATTAATCCAAAGCGACGATTTAGTAATCGCATAACAAAAGAAACAGCTTCTCGCTCAATACCTTGCTGGATTCCTTGTTGGATTCCTTGCTTAGTAGCATCTTGAATCCGTTCTAGATATAATGGTGATAATTGCATGATTAACTCCCTATCTTGTGAATCTAAGTTTTGACGAGCATTTAGAATACCGAATAAATTCGATAATAGAACTTCACAAAAAAAAGATCCAATCTTGTGGGATGGGCATCTGGTCCCTCCTTGTATTATTAGCAGGCAAGATGCCTGTACCACCATACTGACGCTGTTTTTTTTTGTGCTACGCATCTTAAAAAACATCTTCTTTTTGACTGAGCTTTAAACTGGTGCAAATGAGTGTTTCTTATTTCCAGTTAAGAGTTCCCTGTTCCCTTCTTCTGTAAATTTATTCAATTGCAGCAATTCCAAAACGATAACCTTTACCATAAACAGTATGAATCATTGGTGTTTCACCAACTACTTCCACCTTACGACGCAACAGACGAATTAAAGCCGCAATCACATTACTATTAGGTTGTTCTTCATTTTGCCATAAATGCTGCAAAATTTGACCATGGGTCAGTAATTGTCCGGCATTTTCCATGAAGTATTGTAACAACTGACTTTCTTTTTGAGAGAGTTCAATCATTCTCCCGTGACGATAAGCGATTTGATTTTCTATATCTAGTTCTAAATCTGCTACGACTAACTTTCCTGTTGTACTACTATAAGACTCTGTACCAGCACGACGCAACAAAGCCCGGACTCTTGCCAGTAATTCCCGTAGTTCAAAAGGTTTAACCAAATAATCATCAGCACCAGCATCTAAACCTTGTACTCGGTCATCAAGGGTATCTTTCGCAGTCAAAAATAGTACAGGAGTTATTTTACCTTGACGACGTAATTCCTGACAAATCTCTAACCCCGTTTTTCCTGGTAACATCCAATCTAAAATTAGTAAATCATAACTGCCTATTTCTGCCAAATTACTGCCACTTATTCCATCATAAGTAGCATCAACACTGTATCCTTCACGGGTCAACAGACGATTTAAAGGGTCAGTTAGTTCAACTTCATCATCAACTAATAAAATTTTCATTATGTTGTTAGTGAGTAATATAGATATAGGACTCCTATTTGATTTTTGAACATATACTATTGGTGGGCATTGCCCACCAAAACCCGGATATTGTGGGCAATGCCCACTACAATACTTAGATATTGTTCAGAAATAATTTAGGATTCCTATATATTCTCAATATAGTGAACTGCAAACACATCAAGAACACAAAAAAAAGAATGTTAACTGTTGCAATCCCAAAAGGAGAACTACTTAAACCTAGTCTCCGCATATTACAATCTGTAGGATTAGATTTTAGTGCTTTCTTAGAATCAGGAAACCGCCAATTGCAAATTCCTGATCCTAGTGGACAAGCAAAAGCGTTGTTAGTCCGAGCGCAAGATGTGCCTGTTTATGTAGAATATGGTCAAGCACAATTGGGAATTGTGGGCTACGATGTCCTCAGAGAAAAACAGCCTCAAGTTGGCCAATTAGTGGATTTAAAATTTGGATATTGTCGGATGTCTGTGGCTGTAAAAGCTACGAGTTCCTACAAATTTCCTTCAGATTTACCTGCTCATGGTCGAGTTGCTTCTAAGTATGTAAATTGTGCGCGAGAATATTTCCAAGGTTTGGATTTACCGATAGAAATTGTCCCCTTGTATGGTTCTGTAGAATTGGGTCCAATTACCGGAATGTCAGAAGCAATTGTGGATATAGTTTCCACAGGAAAGACTTTAAAGGAAAATGGTTTAATTGAGATTGCAACTTTGTATGAAAGTACAGCGCGGTTAATTGTTCACCCTTTAAGTTATCGTTTGAATACAGGTAATTTACATCAATTAATTGCACAAATTCGGTCAGAAATGCTCACCACAGTTTCATAAAATATAGGAATCATAAATGATATTTGAAAAATTTTAATTATTGTAGGGTGGGCATTGCCCACAAAAACCCCATACGGTGGGCATTGCCCACAAAAACCCCATACGGTGGGCATTGCCCACAAAA